>CAZSBE010000010.1:0-46261 GCA_964604955.1 uncultured bacterium | reverse complement strand
GCTCCTGATCTTCCGCTTCAGGGCGTCCATCTTCTCGAGGTAAGTCGCCAGCCTCGCGAGGATGACGTCCAGTACGCCGCCGGCCTCGCCCGCGTCCACCATGTTGATATAGAGGTCGCTGTAGACCTCCCGGTGCCTCGAAAGGGCGTCGGCCAGGGTCGAGCCCGACTCCACGTCTTTCATGACGGTATGGATGATCTTCCTGTGATGCTCCTTCTCCGCCTGGGCCCCGAGAATGTCCAGGCACTGGACAAGCGGCAGTCCCGAGTTAATCATCGTCGCGAACTGCCTGGTGAAGACGGCAAGATCTTTGGTCGAGACTCCGCGGGGCCCGAACAGGCTGAACCGCGGTCCCTTTTCCTTCTCCTTGAGCGAGGTGACCACGAGCTCCTTCTGCCGCAGCAGCTTGATTACGTCGCTGCGGGATTCAGCGGCCATCTCACCGCTGGTCACATGCCCGCCAGCGGTCTTCCCCTTCCAGACATAAGTAGTAGCCAACTCAAACCACCTCTCTACAGGCGACTGCTCCCGATGCGGTCACATGCTGAGCCCAGTACGCCTTTTCTAGAAAGCATCTGTTCAAGTTCTGAGACATCCGCGCTCCGCCCCATTGCTTCCTCGAGCGAGATCTCTCTAGTAACGTAGAGCCTGTACAGCGCCTGGTTCATAGTCTGCATGCCGAACTTCTGCCCGGCCTGCATATGGGAATATATCTGGTGGATCTTCTTCTCACGTATGAGCGCCTTGACGGCCGGAGTGCAGATGAGCACCTCGCATGCCAGCACCCTGCCCCTGCCACCGAGTTTCGGCATGAGCTGCTGGGTGATGACCCCCTCGAGCACGAAAGCCAGCTGGGCCACGATCTGCCCCTGCTGGTGCTCGGGGAACACGTCCACGATTCGGTTGATCGCCTCGTAGGTCGAGTTGGTATGAAGCGTGGCCAGCGTCAAATGGCCGGTCTCGGCGATCGTAAGCGCGGCGGCGATAGTCTCCAGGTCCCTCATCTCGCCCACGAGTATGACGTCCGGGTCCTGCCTCAGGACGTACTTGAGGGCGTTTGCGAACGAGTGCGTGTCCGCCTGCACCTCCCGCTGGTTCACGATGCAACGCTTGTGGTGATGAACGTACTCGATCGGGTCCTCGATGGTGATTATGTGGCAGCGCCTCTCGGTGTTGACCTTGTCCACCACCGATGCAAGTGTCGTCGACTTGCCGCAGCCCGTCGGGCCCGTGACGAGAATCAGCCCCTTGGTCTTGTTGGCGAGCCTGTCCACGACATCCGGCAGCCCGAGCTCCTTGAGCGAGAGTATCTCGTAGGGTATCTGCCTGATCGCGATACTCACCACGCCCCGCTGCAGGAAGGCATTCGCGCGGAAACGGCTCAGTCCCCGCACGCCGAAAGAGAGGTCGAGCTCTCGTTCGATCTCGAAGCGCTTTCTCTGCTCCTCGTTGAGGATGCTGTAGGTGAGCCCCTTGGTCATCTCGGGAGATAGAGGTTCGGAATCGGAAGAGACAATCTCGCCGTCTATTCGGAACTGGGCCGGCAAGCCAGCGGTAAGATGAAGGTCTGAAGCCTTCCTCCTGACCATCTCCTCGAGGAGCTCTCGCATCGTCACGGTACCGCCGGGTCCTGACCTCTTCACGGGTTCGTTGGCTGTGACGTTGCTTGCAGACTCTGGTGTAACCGGTGCGTCATTCATCGCTGGCAGTCTCCCTTAGTACCTCTTCAATGGTTGTGGTGCCTTTCTTCAGTTTCAAGAGCGCGTCCTGCCTGAGCGTCAGCATGCCCTCTTGTATGGCCCGCTTGCGCAGCTCGGCTGTAGACGCTCTATCAAGGATCATGCGCCTGATGGTGGCGCTGGCAGGCATGACCTCGAACGCGCCCTGCCTGCCCAGATAGCCCGTGTTGTTGCAGTTCGAACAGCCCTTGCCCCGGTAGAACTTGGTGCCCGTGATGTCCTCGGGCGTGAGACCGAGTTCCCTCACCGCCTCCGGGTGCGCCTGGAACTCCTCCCTGCACTTGGGGCAGATTCGGCGGACCAGCCGCTGCGCTAGAATGAGATTCAGCGAGGCGGCGACCAGGAAGGGCTCTATGCCCATGTCGACGAGCCTGTCGATGGTGCTCGGCGCATCATTGGTATGAACGGTGGAAAGGACGAGGTGGCCGGTGAGCGCCGCCTTCACGGCGATCGAGCCCGTTTCCGAATCCCGGATCTCTCCCACCATTATGATATTGGGGTCCTGCCTGAGGAAAGACCTCAGCACGCGCGCGAAAGTGAGGTCGATTTCCTCGTGCATCTGCACCTGGTTGATGCCGGTCAGGTTGTACTCAACGGGGTCCTCGGCTGTCATAATGTTGACTCCCGGCCGGTTGATCCGGCTCAGCGCCGAGTAAAGGGTCGTCGTCTTACCGCTTCCGGTGGGGCCCGTCACCAGAACGATGCCGTAGGGCGCCTCGATGGCCCTGACCAGGTTGGCGAGCGCCTTCTGCTCGAAGCCGAAAGTCTCGAGGTCGAGCTTGAGGTTCCCCTTGTCCAGGATTCGCATGACCACCTTCTCGCCGAAGATGGTCGGGACGGTGGAGACTCGGATGTCGATGGTGCGGCCGTCCACGCGGACCTTGATTCTGCCGTCCTGCGGGAGCCGCCGCTCGGCGATGTCGAGCTCGGACATGATCTTGAGGCGCGACGTGATGGCGGCCTTCATGCGGGCCGGTTTGCTCATCACCTCATGCAGCGTCCCGTCGATCCTGAAACGAACCCTGAAGAACTTGTCACCGGGCTCGATGTGTATGTCGCTCACGCCCTTGCGGACGGCGTCGGTGAGCATGGAGTTCACGAACTTGATTACCGGCGCCTGTTCGGCCTCCTCCAGGCCTTCGTCGCCCTCTTCGCCCGATTCCTCGACGACCTCAAGCGCGTCTTCCTCCAGGTCCATGGCGATGTCTTCGAAACTCTCGATGTCGTCGGTTATGCTGTAGTACTTCTCCATCGCCGTGTTCAGGGAGGCCTCGCTGGCGACCATGGCCTTGACCTCCAGGCCGGTGATGAACTTGAGGTCGTCCACGGCGGCCATGTCGGTGGGGTCCGCCATGGCGAGCGCGAGAATCCGTCCCTGCTTGTAAACAGGGAGCACCCTGTACTTCGCGGCTGCGTCGGGGGGCACAAGCTTGATTACGTTCTTCGGGATCTCAACGGCATTGGGGTCGACGGCTTCGACGCCATAGATATGCGTGAGGAATTCGAGGAGCCGGGCTTCCGACATGTAACCGAGCTGGACGACGGCTTCCTGGAAGGTAGCCCCGTTGCCCTCGCAGTGCTTGGTGATCTTGGCGATCTCATTGTGTTTGAGAACACCCAGGTTGATCAGTTTTTCGGCGACGTCCGTTTTGACGGTCATTGGTGTCGCGCAATACCCCCCTACTTGAGAACTGCATTTATACCGTAAGCGAACCCGGCGCTGTTACCTCTGCAATGTCTGTACCACTCTTTCCGCCTGCCCGGCGGGTCATCAGGTCAACTATTTCGAAAAAGTTCTTCAACAGATCGCAATTTGCACCACTTCGTTTGCGGCGGCGACCCGGCCGCCATGTCGCATTATGCACTGCCCGTTGCAGATTGCACTCGAGCGCCTCAATCCTGCGCCTCCGGTATCGCCGCCCCCACGCATACAAAAGCGCGCAGCCGCTCCAGCGTCGCAGGCCCGATCCCACGGACATCTTCGAGGTCGTCCACGCGGCAAAACGGCCCGTTCGCATCGCGCCACGCAATGATCGCCTGGGCCCTCTTCTCACCGATACCAGGCAGCGCCATCAGTTCTCCCGCCGAGGCCTTGTTTAGATCGAGTCGGAGGTAGGAATCATTTTCCGGCTCCGCGCGCGAGGTGCACGTATCCACCCCGGCGAGGACATGGATTCCCTCATCGTCTCGATCTATGAAGCCCGCAATAATCCCGAGCAACAGCGTCGCGAGCACAATGAAACCCGCAAGCCTCTCCTTCCTGTTCATCCCCACCCCACCCATGGTTCTATCGTCTGCTTTTGTGAAATAGTTTAGATATTGTTAACGCGCGGTGTGCCTGAAACGGGGTTATTCGAGCAGATTCTCCAGCCCTCTGGCCGCAAGCAGGTCTACGATTTTCTTCACCTCCTCTCCCCTGTCCCTTCTGGCAATCAGTATGGCGTCGCCGGTGGCTATCACGATGAGGTTCTCGACGCCGAGCGCAGCCACTACCTGACGCTCCGAATAGACAATGCAATTTGCGACATCGAGCGCCACGAGGTCGCCCTTGACCGCGTTGCCGGCCGCGTCCCTGGGAAGGTAGCGCGAGAACGAATCCCAGTTCCCGATGTCATTCCAGCCTATGTCCGCGGGGACCACACAGGCCCGGTCGGTCTTCTCCATCACTCCGAAATCAATCGATATCTCGGGCGCCGACGCGTAGGCTGCGGACTTCTTCTCGTCCTCAGCGTCGGTGCCGACGGCCGTTTCGTATTCGCAGAAGGATGAGGCTATGCCCGGAAGGTGCTTCTCCATCTCGTCCAGCATGTCGGAGGCCCTGAACATGAATATGCCGGCGTTCCAGAGGTAGGAGCCGTCCTGGAGATATTCCCGTGCGGCTTCCGGGCCGGGCTTCTCGGTGAACCCGCTCACCCGGCGAAAGTCCATCCCGGCCGCGCGGCCAACGACCGCGCCCTGCTTTATGTAGCCGAAACCGGTGGCCGGCCTGTCGGGCTTGATTCCGATCGTCAGTATGTTGCCCGAGTCTTCCACGAAGTCGAGGCCGGCCGCGACCACCTTCCTGAAACCCTCAACATCCTCGATGAGGTGGTCCGCCGGGAAGACGGCCAGCGTGGCGTCGCCGAACCGCGCCCTTGCCTGGCAGGCGACATAGGCGATGCAGGGCGCCGTGTTCTTGCCGACGGGTTCGCACAGGGCCTTCACCGGCTCGAGGCCCACCACCGCCTGCGTCCTCTCAAGCTGCGCCTGCTGCGTGACCACCCAGACCGCGTCGGCATCGAAGAGGGGCCTGACGCGCTCTATGGTGAGCTCCAGCAGGGACTTCCCGTCGATCAGCGGCACGAGCTGCTTGGGGCTCGAGGTGCGCGACAGGGGCCAGAACCTTGTCCCGCGGCCGCCCGACATGATTACGGCGATGCGCATTCTAGCCCTCCGGCAGCGTGACCGGCCGCCGCATGACGTCGCTCAGGGCCGCGGTCATTTCAGCGGCAATCGCCTTCAGCCTGTCTTCGCTGGTGGCTTCGAAGCGTAGCACAAGAACCGGCTGGGTGTTGGACGCCCTCACCAGGCCCCAGCCGTCCTTGAAGAGCACCCTCACTCCGTCTATGTCTATGATATTGTACTTGTGCTTGAAGTACTCACCCATCTTCTCGACGATCCCGAACTTCTCCCTGTCCGTGCTCTCCAGCCTTATCTCGGGGGTAGTGAAGTAAACCGGGACGTCCGCGAGCAGCGAGGAGAGCGTGCCCTTGTACCTCGACATTATCTCGATGAGTCTCAGGGAAGCGTAGATGGCGTCGTCGAAACCGTAGTAACGGTCGTTGAAGAAGATGTGGCCGCTCATTTCTCCGCCCAGCAGCGCCTCTTCGGACTTCATCTTGCTCTTTATGAGCGAGTGGCCTGTCTTCCACATTATGGGGACGCCGCCCGCCTGATCGATAGCTTCCACCAGGGCCTGCGAGCACTTGACCTCGAATATCACCCTGGCTCCGGGGTTTGTCCTCAGTATATCGCGGGAGAAGATGATGAGCAGCCTGTCACCCCAGATAATCCGGCCCTTCTCATCGACCACGCCGATCCTGTCGGCGTCACCGTCATAGGCGATGCCGCCCTCATAGCCGCCGTCCGTAACCGTCTTTATGAGGTCGTCGAGGTAGCGGGGCGCAGTGGGGTCGGGGTGATGGTTGGGATAGTTGCCGTCGGGTTCGCAGTACAGGCACTTGTAGTCCAGATCGAACCTGTCGAAAAGGTCGGGGACTATGACTCCGCCCGTTCCGTTGCCGCAGTCCACCGCGATCTTCACCCTGCGGCCCAGGTCGAGGTTCCCGACGAGGTGCTCGATATAGGCCGGCTTCGCATCACCCGCTGTGACACTGCCCTTGCCCACGGTGAACCGCCCGTTCTCGGCTATCTGGCGGATCTTCTGTATCTCGTCGCCGTATATGGTGCTCTCGCCGCGGGCGATCTTGAACCCGTTGAATTCGGGCGGATTGTGGCTGCCGGTGATCATCACGCCGCCATCCGAGTCGGTCATGAAGAGCGTGGAGTAGAACACGGGCGTCGGAATGACGCCGTAGTCGACGACGTGGAGGCCCGACTTGGAGAGCTCCTCGCCGAGGATCTCCCGGAAGCCGTCCGAGCTCAGCCTGTTATCGCTGGCCAGTGATACCTTCTTGGCGCCGGCCCCGGCGAGGTAGGCGCCGAAGGCCCTGCCGAGCACGGAAACCGAGTCCTCGGTGAGGTCGGTATCGACCCTTCCCCTGATGTCGTACTGGCGGAATATGTCCGGATTGATGTCCATACTGTCCTTTCTATAGAGATATGTCGGAGGCGCCGACGTCGCGGGCCACTTCCGGGAGGAACCTCGAGAGATACGCCACCGCGTGGAGCAGATATGAAATGAGGGCCGATTCTCTCAGCGTGTCGATGTTCACTCCGAGCCTCTCGATGAGCGTGAGCACCAGGCCTATGGCTATCCCCACAATGCAGGCGCCCACGATGCCGCCGAGCACCCTGTCTATCAGCTTGAGATTGGCCGCCTTGGCGAGCCCGGAGATGAGCTTGCCCAGGAGACCTATCAGCAGGGCGACAACGAGGAACGCGATGACGAACACGAAGACCTTGGCTCCCGTGGGATGCGAGAGATTGTCGGTCTGGGCCGATGTTGCCGCAGTGACGTAACCCGCCACGACGATGCCGACCACGATTGCCAGGGCGCCGGCTATCTCCTGTATGGCGCCCTTCACCACCCCGTGAATGAAGCCCAGCAACAGCAGGATGCCTATTGTGGCGTCAAGCCAGCTAAGGTCCATTTTCAGCCGCCACCTTTCTTCCTATGCAGTTAACGTATATTGTGGCCTCCCGTTCCCCGTCGAGCCCGATCAGGGCGTCGATCCCGGATTCGTAGAAGGCTCCGACGGCGACCACCGCCAGGCCCAGCGAGGCGCACTCGAGGTATATGTTCTCGCTGATGTGGCCCGCCTCCATATAGATGTATATCAGCCCTCGCTCGCCATAGACGTCTATCGTCCTCCCGGCCACCGCAGCGAGCACAATCGACACGGCCCCCTCGGCCGGCATCGCCTGCCCGAGGCACGCCTCGGACAGGGCCTCGCCGAACTCGCCCGCCCTCACGAGCTCCACGCCGTGGCCCTGGGGCAGGTAGTGATATATGCCGGGCTCGAGGCCCTCCACCCTGTTCGCGAACACGTACACTTCGTAGGGATACGTGGCACCCGCCGACGGGGCCGCCCGCAGCGCCCGGTCGCCGGCCGCGCCCGTGATGCCCTGCGCCGCGAAGAGGATCTGGGAGAGTTCGGCCAGGCTGAGGGCTTCGCCGCTGTAGGACCTCTCCGAGCGCCTCCGCATGATGGCTTCCTCAACGGAGAGCCCCCTGTAGACGGGCTCGGGCAGGCCGATCGTACCGCTCAAGGCGCTTGATGTGAGGATGAACAAACCGACAATAGTGAGAAGGGCTGTCCTCATAGCAAGGCGAGCCTACAAGCCCCCACCAGGGGTGTCAAGCAAACTTTAAGAGGGGGTCAGGTCTTGATTTGCACAAGGGCCGGCCCTCATCGGTCAGTCGTGGAGGTCCCAGGTCAGGCCGAATTCGTAGGACCTGGCCGGCAGGCTCGGGTTATCCCAGGATACGGGTGTTTTCTCGTTGAAGAGGTTCCGGATGCGGAAGAAGACGCGGGCGTCGTCAAAGGCGAGGTACCCGTACAGCAGGGCGGATTTGACCGCCGGCAGACCGGCATCGTCCAGGCATTCCGTCACCGTGCAGGCCTCATCGACGCACTTCCATCTGCGCCCCAGGTCTGTCCGGGAGGACCACCTTCCCGCGAACGTAAGCCCCGAGCCTATGTGCCGCGTGAACTGCCTGCCGTACCTGATGCCCCAGGCCACGACGCTGAGGGGCTGGGTCTGGCTCTCCCCCTCCACGGCTTCATTGGAATCCCCTGTCGAAAAGGAGACCGTGCCCTCGAAACCGTGCAACGGGGGAAGGTATACTCCGATCTCCCCGCCCACCATGTCTATGCCGGCTCCCCTGACCGGATGCGTGTCGCAGGAGTCGCCGGTTGTGTATACTGCGGCGTCGGAAATATCGTAATAAAACATGTTAAGTGATAACCGTAATATCTTGGCATTCCACAAAATACCGCCCGCAACGCTCCTGACTTTCTCCACCTCGTCCCCTTCCCCGCTCGTTGTAATGCCGCGGGCGAGGGGATAGGTGTAGCCCCGGTCCACGCGTCCGGCGAGCCCGAACCCGCGCGGCAGGGCAAAGGTCAGGGGAACCGAGAGGGCGTACTGGAAGCCGTGCTCCGAATTCTGCTCGGCCCGGACGATGGCCAGCCCGGCGAGCCACCCCCGGTCATAAGCGAACTCGGCGAAGCCCGAACCTTCCAAGATATCTTTGACCGCAGTCGTGTTCTTCGTCTTGACCGAGGCCCCCAGCCGCCTCACGTGGCGCACCGCCTCATCTCCGGTCCACACCAGGTTCACCCCGGCCAGGGAGCCGTCATATGTGTTCAGGGAATCTCCCCGAAAGGTCTCGCGAACGTCGAAATAGTAGAAGTCCAGGTCATAGACGGACTCCTTGCCCATCTCGACTGAAAGGTCCAGGAAGGTGCGGTTGTCCAGGCGGCCGGTGTAGCCGGCCCCGAGGACGCCCGTGTCGCCCACATGCCTGTAGGCTATGACGTCGAACTTGACCGACGCGGGAAACCTGGCCGAGACCTTGGCGTAGAGCTTCTCTCCCTTGGAGCTCGCGCCGTCCACATGCCCGGCAGTGCTGAAGTAGTCGTACGCACCCATGAGACCGAAATTGCTGCCGACGCTACGGGAGAAACTCGCGCCCACGAGACGGGTGTCGAAACTCCCGAACCACACATTGGTCCGCGTCAGCGGAACAGGAGGCAGAACATTGTGTGAAACCCAATTCATAAGGCCACCGGCGCCGCCGCCCCCGGAGAGAGCGGTCGCCGGGCCCTTGATCACCTCAATCCTCTCTGTGCCCTCAATGGGAAGCCAGTGCGGGTCGAAGACTTCGATCTGGGGGTCAGTGACCGGAACGCCGTCCATCGTGAAACCCGTAGTGTGCGGGTCCCTTCCCCGGACGCTTATGAACTGCGGGCCTCCATAGAAGCCGCGGTCGATGTACCTGATGCCCGCATCCGGGACCAGAGCCCCGGCGGGATCGAAAGAAACCAACTCCAGCATCTCCTCCCCGCCCGCCTCCCGGAAATCATACGCATACATGGGCCTGAGTCCGTGGAGCGAGTTTCCGAGAAACCTGATGTCGGGCGGCTCGTGGATAACGCCGTCGCGGGCGGCCCCGCCGGCCGGAGCTCCCGAATCCCCAACGGCGCCCGCAGAGTCGGGAGGCGCCGCAAGCGAGTCACCGGGAGACGCGAGCGAGTCACCAGGCACCGCAAGCGAGTCACCAGGCACCGCAAGCGAGTCACCTGGCGCCGCAAGCGAGTCACCTGGCGCCGGCGCCGGCGCGACCTGGAGCCCGGTGCCGGGAGCATCCCCGGCCCCGGCGCCGCGCGCTGCGGCCAGGAATACCAGTCCCCAGAGCGCGACATGCACTATAGACCTTTGCATATCAATCAGCGTCCCTTCGAGGTCTGTGCCTCAGGAAGATAAACGCGCCCACTCCCGCGAAAATGAGGACGTTCGAAACGATGTGCATGACCGAAAAAGGTATCCCCGCGGCGATGAAAGGCAGCGGGTCGCTCCACTTGCCCATCGTGAGGGCGAACCCGTAGTTGGTGAAAACGTCATAGAGGAAGGTTAACACACCCGCGAAGAGGCTTGCAAGCAAAGCGGCTTTCGCCGGGGAGTCCACTGGCCTTACCCACAGGGCGCCCGATAAGCCCATGAGTGCCATGCCCAGCACCTGCGCCAGAAAGACCGGAAACGCCGCGGGACCCAGCGGGTTGAGGACCGAGAACAGGCCCATGGCCGCAGCTCCCACCAGGGCGCCGCCGCCCGCGCCGAGGATGGCTCCGGAGAAGAAGCTCACGGCCGATATGCCCTCGACATTGGGAACCGCGACCAGAAGAAGCCCGAGCGTAACGCTCAGGGCTATGAGAACTGCGGTTACTGCGAGATTGGATTTCATGCGGCACCCGTCAGCCGCTTATCGCCTTATACACCCTCTGAGCGATTATGAGCTCCTCATTATGCGGAATGCAGTATACCCTGACGCCGGAGTCGGAGGTGCTGATCTCGCCTTCCGCCCAGATGAGCTTTGCATTGATGTCCGCGTCGATCTTGAGGCCCATGAACTCGAGGTCCCTGCACACCATCTCCCTTACCACCGGATATCCTTCAGCCATGAATGCGGTGAAGACTGCTACATCCACGCCGCCGAGCTCGAGCACGTAGGCGCCGATGTACTTGCGTACCCTGTGCGCGAAGACCTCGAGCGTGGTCTGCGCCCGCTTGTCGCCGTCTCTGGCGGCGGTGACGATGTCCTCGAACTTCCCCATGCCGCTAAGGCCCAGTACCCCCGAGCGTCTGGAGAGGAGGTCGCTCAGCGTCCGCGGCGTCAGGTCTTCTTTGGCCATGATCTGGAGAAGGGCCTCCGGGTCTACATCTCCGCAGCGCGTTTCCATGAGAAGCCCTTCGAGCGGCGAGAACCCCATGGAAGTGTCGATGCACTTGCCGTGGTCGGTCGCGGTGACGCTCGCTCCCCTGCCCAGGTGCATGCTTATTACCCGCGCGTTCTCGAAGGGGATGCCCGCCAGGAAACAGGCCCGCTCGCAGGCGTACCTGTGCGAGGGTCCGTGAAAGCCGTACTTCCTGATGCCATACTGCGAGTAGTATTTATAGGGCAGGCCGTAAAGATAGGCCTTGGGCGGAAGCGTCATGTAAAAAGCCGTGTCGAATACCGCCACATGCGGCACGTCGGGAAGCAGCGCGCGCGCCGCCTTTATGCCGTCGAGATTGTAAGGGTTGTGCTTGGGCGCGTAGTCGGCGAAGTCCATCACATCCGAGATCACGTCGGCCGTGATGACCGTCGGTTCCGTGTACTTGCTGCAGCCGTGCACGACGCGGTGGCCTACGGCTTCGATTTCACTCTCGCTCGTGATCGCCCCGATCTTGGGGTCCGAGAGGCTCGACAGAACGTGCTTCAGCGCCGTTCTGCAGTCCGGAAGGTCGAGCACGATCTGATGCATCGACTGCGCGCCCACCTGATGCCTCAATATGGCCGTGCGAGTCCCGACCCCTGTCACCCGCCCTCGCGCCAGGATCTCGTCTTTCGCGGATTCCCAGAGGAGATAGTCAAAGTCATAGGCTTCCGAGTCCAACACGAGAACAACCATGTAGATTCCTCCAGAAAACGAATGAGAAGCGTGCGTCCTGCATTTGCGCCAAGAGGGATGTTAAAGCCTGTGTTACGGGGTGTCAAGGGCAATGAAGCGGCCTAGTAGGACCTGGCCCGCTCGAGGGCTTCAACCACAGAACCGGGCACCGCTGAGGAACCCAGCAGAAGCGAACCGTCCTTGCGGCCGTGCGAATCGGACCCGCCCGTCGCCACCAGGCCGAGCTTCTCGGTAATCTGAAGATAATGGTCGGCCAGCCACTTATTATGCTTGGGATGATAAACCTCTATTCCCCTCATACCCGCGGCAACGAAGCCCGGGATGAGATCATCCCGCTTGAGAGTGCCGGGGTGGGCGAGCACCCCCACGCCGTTCGCTTCGATGATTATCTCGAAGGCCTCGCTCGGCCTGAGCTGGTATTTCTGAACGTATGCGGGCGAATGGAAACCGATGTACTTCCGGAAGGCTTCCTCATAGTTCTCAATGGCGCCGCTCCTCAGAAGCGCCTGGGCAATATGGGGCCGGCCTACCGCGCCGTCGCCCGCGATCTCGAGCACCGAATCCACCTCGACATCGACACCCATGTCGCGCAGCCTCTCGACCATCTTTATCCCGCGGTTGAGCCTCACCTCTCTGAACTTGGCGAGATGCTCCAGGAGTTTCTCGTTCTTGGTATCCAGAAGGTAGCCCAGAATGTGAATATCGGCCTTGCCCTCATAGGTGCTGAACTCGACTGCAGGGATAATCTTGAGGTTGCAGGCCTTCCCGGCCTCGATGGCCGGGTCGATGCCCGCCACTTCGTCGTGGTCGGCTATCGCAATGCCCGCGAGCCCGGCCTGGCAGGCCGCCTCTACGACCTCCTCCGGGGACATATCGCCGTCGGAGAAGGTTGTATGTACGTGAAGGTCGAAAAGGTCTTCCAAGAAGGCTACTCCGTCGCTCCGAGTACTGCGATGCGTTCCGTCACATCACGGTAAGAGTCATCTATCTTCAGTATCTCCCCATATAATACCTTGGCCCGGTCGGATTGGCCAATCCTTTCGTATGCCTCGGCCAGATTATATTTGAGGCCCAGGCAGTCCTCCGGGGAGATCTCGCACGTGTCCATCGCGGACTCGAGTTCCTCTATGGCGAGTTCGATATCTCCCCTGTCCACGAAGCACTTGCCCGCCATCTCGATGCTCTTGAGCTCGAGGTCGGGGCTTCTCCGGGCGACTCCGAATTCAGCGAGGGCCTCGTCGAGGAAGCCGAGGTCCAGGTAGGAAAGACCAAGGTCGTAATGGCTCTGGTAGTCCTCTTCGCCGATGGCCCGCTTCACTTCCTCCCGGAAGCTTGTCAGTATCTCGTCCACGCTCAGGGGCACATGATGCGCCAGACCGATGCGCTTGTGCACTACTTCCACCCTGTCGTTCTGCTCGCCGTCGGTGGTGACGACCGCCTCTTCGACGTCCTCACCGCCTCCAAGCTCCATGGCCCTGGCACGCAGCTGGGCCGACTTGGTGTGGTCGCCCTTGTCCCTGTGTATGTCGCTGGCTGCTATGAGCTCGCTCCTCGCCTCGTCGGCCATTCCGAGTTCGGCATAGACATTGGCCAGCTGCTCCCGGACATTGACTTTTCCCGGGGCCGTTTCAATGACCCGCTTCAGGGCCTCCGCGGCGTTTTCCATATCACCCTGCGCCACGAGTTTCTCGGCGTACTCAAGGAAATAGCCGATGGCCTCCCCGGTGAAGCTCTGCTCCAGATAGAGGTCCCCCAGCATCCTGGTCGCCTCATGATACTCGGGATTGAGGCGCAGCATTTTCCGGCAGACGGCGATCGCGTTACTGTAGAGGCTCTCGCTGCTGTAACGCTGCACGGCCTCATTGTAATGCTTGAACGCCTCATCCGCCTCGCTCTTCTTATAATAGACGTCGCCCATGAGATTGTAGATGTTGGGGTCCACGGAGTCCGTCTTGAGGAGCTTGGAATACTCAGACAGGGCCTTGTCGAGTTCGCCGTTCTGGACGTACTCGTGTGCCAGCTTTCTTATCTCGAGGATTCCTGACACAGATTAACCTCCCGCGCTACCTAATGATGTAGTGTTTTGATCCCGGGCGCGTTCAAGGCACTTAATTCGCACACGCCCCCACCCGTGTTCTCTCAAGTCTATAGTTCGGCCCGAGGCGCAGGGTTCTTGAGCAATGCCTGAGGCGTCCTAAAATGGCCTTTCGTAGGCGACGGTCCCGTTCTTGATGACGGTTCGGACCTTATCCCCGCCGAAGTGATAAGGGATGTACCGGAAGTCGGGTATGTCGAAGAGAACCACGTCTCCCAGCTTGCCGGGCCTGATGCTGCCGATGCTCGCCTGCCGGCCCAGGGCCCTGGCGGCCTTCAGGGTAAGCGCGAGCACGGCCTCTTCGGGCGTGAGCCTCATGTAGGAACACGCCAGGCTGGACATCAGGCCGAGCGATTGGGTCATGGACGAGCCGGGGTTGAAATCGGTGCCGATGGCGACATCGAGACCCATGTCGATCATGCCCCTGGCATCCGCGAATTCGCACTTGCCGAGGCCGATGCTGACGCCCGGAAGCAGCACGGCCACCGTTCCGGCCTCCACCATGGCTTCGAGGCCCTCCCGTGACGCGGCGTACAGGTGCTCGGCGCTTACAGCTCCGACCTCGCCGGCGACGAGGGCGCCGCCCGAATCGACGAATTCATCGGCATGTATTTTGGGCTTGAGGCCCCGGTCCCGGGCGGCAAGCAGGATCTCGCGGGACTCGTCTGCGGTGAAAACGCCCTCCTCGCAGAAAACGTCGCAGAACTCGGCCAGAGCGCGCTCGCTCACCGCGGGGAGCATTTCTCCTATGATGAGGTCGATGTACCCGCGGCGGTCGTTCCTGAACTCCGGCGGGAATTCGTGCGCACCCAGGAAGGTCGGCACCACGTCGGGCGCCGCGGCCTCTCCGACCCTTCTTATGGCCTCCAGCTGCTTGAGTTCGTTCTCGAGGTCGAGACCGTAGCCGCTCTTTATCTCGACGGTCGTGGTGCCCTGCCGCAGCATGGCCGCGAGCCTGGGCAGGGCGGTTTCAACGAGCTGGTCTATCGAGGCCGACCTCACGCTCGACACGGTGGACGCAATGCCCCCGCCCCGCCGCGCTATCTCCATGTAGGGCACGCCCCTCATCCTCATCTCATACTCGCGCTCGCGCGTTCCGTAGAAGACGGCATGGGTGTGGCAGTCCACGAGGCCGGGAAGCGCGACCAGGCCGGAACCGTCTATGGTCCTGCATCCGCCCTCCGCACCACCGGCGGCAGTCCCACCACCCTCCGCACCGCCGGCCGCGGTAGCGCCGGGGTCGCCTGCCGGCCCCACCCACTTGATCCGGCCCCCCGTTATCATGACCGAGGCGTTCTCAATAATGCCGAGAGCCGGGGCGCCGGGGTCCGAGGACCCGTAGAGCTCCGGCTCGCATGTAATAAGCTGGTCTATGTTCTCAATGAGTGTAGTATCGCCAGCGGCCAATTCATCACTCCCGCGGCAGCATCGGTATCTTGATTCCGCTCTCGCGCGCCACCCTGATCGCGATATCGTATCCGGCGTCGGCATGCCTCATCACGCCCGTGCCGGGATCGGTCGTCAATACTCTCTGGAGCCTTGCCTCAGCTTCGTCGGTTCCATCGGCGACGATTACCATTCCGGCGTGGATGGACTTCCCTATGCCGACACCGCCGCCGTGATGCACCGAGACCCATGTGGCCCCGCCTACCGCATTGATGAGCGCATTGAGAATAGGCCAGTCCGCGATGGCATCGCTTCCGTCCTTCATGCCTTCGGTTTCCCTGTTGGGGGACGCCACCGAACCGCTGTCGAGATGGTCCCGGCCGATCACGATCGGGGCCTTCACCTGTCCACTCCTCACCAGGTCGTTCATTCGCTTTCCGAACCTGGCGCGCTCGCCGTAGCCCAGCCAGCAGATCCTGGCCGGCAGCCCCTGGAACTTGACCTTCTCCCGGGCTAGCTTGATCCACCTGGCGAGCGCCTCATCCCCTGGGAACTCGTCGAGCACCGCCTCATCGGTCCTGTAGATGTCCTCCGGATCCCCCGAGAGCGCGGCCCAGCGGAAGGGCCCCTTGCCCTGGCACAGAAGCGGCCTTATATATGCGGGCACGAAACCGGGATAGTCGAAGGCGTTCTCCACCCCGGCGTCCCTGGCCTGGCCCCTCAGGTTGTTGCCGTAATCGAAGGCCACGGCCCCCATGTCTTTGAAACCGAGTATAGCCCTGACGTGAACGGCCATGGCCTCCATAGACCGCTTCACGTACTCACCCGGGTCCTTCTTCCTGAGGTCCAGCGCCTCTTTCAGGCTCATCCCGTTGGGGACATAGCCCCCGAGAGGATCATGCGCGGAGGTCTGGTCGGTGACGACGTCCGGCACCATGCCGCGTCTCAGGATTTCGGGATGCGTATCGGCAGCATTGCCTAACAGGCCGATTGACCTGGGAACGCCCTTCCCGACCGCCTCCTTCACCAGCGCAAGGGCCTCGTCGAGGCTCTCGGTCATAACATCGCAGTAGGCGGTGTCGAGCCGCTTCTCGATGCGCGACCTGTCGACTTCCACGTCCAGGCAGACGCCATCGTTCATGGTGACCGCGAGCGGCTGCGCCCCGCTCATACCGCCCATGCCGGCGGTGAGAACGAACCTGCCCCTGAGCGAGCCGCCGAAATGCTGGCGCGCCAGCTCGGCAAGAGTCTCGTATGTGCCCTGCAATATGCCCTGCGTACCTATATATATCCAGCTTCCGGCCGTCATCTGGCCGTACATGATGAGTCCCTTGCCCTCCAGTTCCCAGAAGTGCTCCCACGTGGCCCAGTCGGGCACCAGCAGAGAGTTGGCGATGAGCACACGCGGCGCTGCCGGCGTGGTCTTGAACACCCCCACGGGTTTTCCCGACTGCACCAGCATCGTCTCGTCCGCCTCGAGTTCCCTTAGGGTCCTCACTATGGCGTCGTAGGACTCCCAGTTGCGCGCCGCCTTGCCCGACCCCCCGTACACGATGAGGTCTTCAGGCCGCTCGGCGACTTCGGGGTCCAGGTTGTTCATCAGCATCCTCAGGGCCGCCTCCTGCTGCCAGCCCTTGCACGTGAGCTCCGTCCCCCTGGGGGCTCGTATCACTCTTGATGCCACGCTTGACTCCTCACGTTCGGGATCGCTCCCGGTATTGCCGGGCGTCAGCCCGCCTTCTTCACCACTTTCTTCATCTTCTTCATGGCGCAGAACTCGCCGCACATGGTGCAGAGCTCGATGTCGCTCGGCTCAGAGCTATCCCTGAGCTGCCTGGCGCGCGGCGGGTAGATGGCCAACTCGAGCATCCTGTTCCAGTCGAGAGCCTGCCGGGCATGCGACATGGCCCGGTCCCAGTCCCTCGCCCCGGGCACGTCCTTGGCTATGTCGCCGGCATGCGCCGCCACTCTGAGCGCCACGACTCCCTCGCGGACGTCGTCGACGTCCGGCAGCCTCAGATGCTCACTCGGCGTGACATAGCATAGGAAGTCCGCGCCGGCTGCCGCGGCCACCGCTCCGCCTATTGCCGCGGCTATGTGGTCGAAGCCCGCGCTCACGTCCGTGACAATCGGCCCGAGCACGTAGAAGGGCGCGCCCCGGCACACCTTCTTCTGCATGATCACGTTGGCCTCGACCTCGCTCAAAGGAACGTGGCCGGGGCCCTCGACCATGGCCTGCACTCCCGCCCTCCGGGCCCGTGCCGCGAGCTCGCCTATGGTCACAAGTTCGCTGACCTGCAGCAGATCGGTGGCGTCCTCGAGCGAACCCGGCCGGAGCCCGTCGCCGAGACTCAGGGTGGCGTCATACTTCCGGGCTATGTCGAGGAGGTCATCGTATCTTTCATAAAGCGGGTTTTCCTTGCCGTTATAGTGCATCCACTCCAGGGTGAAGGAGCCGCCGCGGCTTACGACATCGGTGAGCCGCCCGCACTCTTCCAGCCTGCGCAGGGATTCCAGCGTCACGCCGCAGTGGACCGTGATGAAATCGACACCCGAAGCGACCTGGTCCTCTATGGTCCCGAGTATCTCGTCGGCCGTCATCTCCACCATGGGGCGCCCGGCCCTGATCACCCTGATCGCGGTCTCATAGATGGGAACAGTCCCGACTGTAACCGGCGACGCCTCCAGCACCGCCTTTCTTATGGTCTCTATATCGCCGCCTGTCGAGAGGTCCATTACCGCGTCCGTCCCCGCCTCCACCGCCGCCTCGAGCTTCTCGAGCTCGAAACCCGTGTCGGCCTCGTCGGACGAGCTGCCGATATTGGCGTTCACCTTTGTCCTCAGGCCCTCTCCGATACCGACGGCGTGTTTTCCCCGCCTCAGCTCGCTGACGGGAATCACTATCCTGCCGCCGGCGACGCCCTCGCGAATGAACTCCGCGGGCCGGCCCTCGGCCTTCGCGACGGCCGCCATCTCGTCCGTGATCATGCCCTTCCGGGCCGCTTCGATTTGAGTCATAAGCACCACCTTGAAAGCTGAGATTGCGGGGTATCCCCACCACGAATATATGCTACCCCGCCGGGCAAGTCAACCGCGGCTAGAACCTCTGAGTGAGTTTGATGTGGAGCTTGGCGTCGGCGAGCGGCTCGCCCCGCGCAGTCGCGACCTCCACGCTGAAGATGCCGATGCGCGATCCGGTCGTGAGCCCGAAACCGTACCCTGCGAGCGCTGAGCCCGGGTCGCCGAAATCATGCGCGGCGTCCTGGAGCGTGCCCGCGTCGGCGAACAGATAGAGCCTCGAATGCGGCCCTACTATGTAACGCAGCTCGGCCGTCAGCACGAGCACTTCGTCCGTGACGAACCACTCTTCGGGATAGCCTCTCAGGTTCTCCACCCCTCCCACCCTGATAAGATGGGACGGCGGAACGGCCCCGCCATCTGCACCAACGCCCTCAAAGCGCGCGGCCAGGAATCCGACAGCGTCGCCGGCTATGCCGAAGAGGTAACCGCCGCCTACGGTCCCGGATCGTACAGTGCGGTCGGGATCGTCGCAGCCGTCGCACTTCAAGGACGAGAACTCGAGGCTGACGTTTCCGGTGAAACCTCTCCGGGGGTTGATCACCCGGTCCGTGCCGTCAAACGCGAGCCCGATGTCGAACCCGTTTTCATCATATGAGCTCCTGGGCCCGGCCCCCTCGATGTCATCCGTGAGCGGTCCCTCGCGCACTTTCGCCAGGAACCACCCGGCGGAGAGCTCCAGCCTCCTGCCGCGCGGCTGAACCAGGCGCAACGAGAGCCTGCGCCTTTCGTACGCCGCCTCATCGATGTCCGAGTCGATCGTAGCCTCGAGGCCGACGGGCAGCGTGAATATCCGCGGTTCGCGATAGTGCACCTCCCAGGCCGAGCGCCCGCTGCCCCGTCTCATCCAGTATACCCCGGCCCTTCTCAACGTCCCCGCGATGTTCCTCAGGTCAACCTCTATCTGCCCGTAGAGTTCATTACCGGAGGGAGTGGGCCCGTAGGCCACCGCGCCTTCCAGGAAGCTCGCCCTTGCCTCCACCGTCTCGAATCTCACGATGAGGCTGCTGTCCGCGGGATTGATGCTCAGGCCTGGCTCGGAGACCTCTTCGAAGACTCCAAGCCTCATGAGACTCTGCCTTGCGGCCCGAACCTTCGAGCCGTCATAGGCCTCGCCGACCCTGAGGCGGGTCTCCCTCATCAGCACGTTGTGCCTGGTGGCGACCGCCCCGCCGAACTCCACCGCGCCGATGGTCGCTCTCGGCCCCTCGTCGACGTTGAGTATTACCCCCAGGCCGGCCTCCCCCGAAGCCGTCACTTCGGGAGTAATGCGCGCCACCGGAAAGCCGGCTTCATCGTAGGCCGAGAGAGAGCGCGCGATGGCCGCTTCGAAGGACCCGGGCGAAAAGGGCTTTCCCAGTACCGGCATGAAGAAGGGCTCGATCAGCGCCCTGCCGCCTTCGGAAGCCCCTTCTATGAGCACGGCCTCGATTGAACTCGCCCCGCCTTCAACTATGTCTACTCCGGCCGGCCCGCCGGCCGCGCCCTCGTTGCAGGTGACCCTTACGTCTATGTACCCGAGGGACCAGTAAAGGTAGGCTACGCTGTCGCACATGGCCTTGAGGCAGGCCGAATCCGGCGCCGGGCAGCGGGCACGCTCCAGCGCCCGGATGATCTCCTCTTCAGGAAGCACCACGTTCCCCGTTACGTTGAAAGCGCTTTCCGATCGGGCGCGGCCGGCGGCGGCCGCCCCCGCGGCGATCAACATCGCGGACAGAGTGATCAAGAGGCTTCGCGTCATGCAATTCCGCCTAGAAGGTCGCGTTCACCGACGCCCTCAGATTGTGGATCGCCGGGGAGTGCTCGAGCCGCGTCCCGGTGTATTCCACGGATAGCGACGTGAACCTGGTGTGATTGAAGCTCAAGCGGGTGTTCCAGTCGAGCGAGTTACCCCTCGAATAGCCCGCGGCGGAAGAGACCTCGCCGCTCAGCACTCTTCGGAGGTTGACGCGCCCGTCCCAGCGAAGGCTCCCCGCAAACAGAGTCAGGCCGGGGCTGATGTCCGCCTGGGTAATCTCATAAACCGGCAGGGTGGATTCTTCCCGCTGGACCCGGACAGAGAACAGCGCCCGCAGGTGCTGCCGGAACGGTCTCTCGACCTCCATCCTCAAGGACCTCGCGCTGATGTCCCGGTCGACGGCGAGGGCGCCCGTTCCTATCGTCCTCCTGTTCGACCTGATCTCTCCTTCCAGCGCGAGAGTGACCAGGTCGAAGGCGTTGCTCACAAACCTGAGCTGGACCTGGTCCTGCGCGAGCCGCTCCATCCTGTCGGCGCACCGGCGGTCCTGCCCGCGCGTCCCCCTGAGGTTGGCGGAGATGGTGTTCTTGCCTATGCGGTTCAGCACTACCTGCTCGGAGGCCGTCACCCTGCCGAGCAGCATGCTCTCGCCGTATAAGATGTCCCCGTAACCGGGCAGCGCAGCCCGCCTCAGGCTCTCGTCGACGCTCTCCCCTTCCACCGCGATCTCGGTCCTCGTGGTGAAGCGGCGCTTATGCAGGATCTTCCCGCTCCTGCCTGTCTCAAGGAGGAACCGCGACCTGAGTCTGGTCACAGGAGCCCTGCCGGTCTCGCGCCTCGAAACCGTGTAGTCCCCGTTTTCCACGTAATTGCCGAGGCTGTCGTAGTCCCCGCCGGCCCCGACCTTGATCAGTTCGGTCTCGTAAACCGCCGTAAGCGTGGTCGCCAGGCCGTAGTCGAATGTCAGGTTGCTCAGCATGTAAAGGTCCCTGAAACTCACGGCGAGGTCACAGGCCGTACTCGTCTGGTCGCTGAGGCCCACATGCTCGGCGTATGCGACCCTGCTCTGCCCGATGACTCCGCGCACCTGGAGCAGCGTCCCTGTCTGCGCGTCGAATTCGAGCCGTCCCTCGGTCACCGTAGAGTAGTCCGCCCACACGGCCTCCTGTAAGCGGCTCTCACTCGTGCGGCCCAGCGTCACCGACATGTTCCGCGTGCCGCCCGGCAGGCGGACTTCCGAATAGAACTCGTCGCGCCTGTAGGAATTCGGACCGTCCCCGAGAATTCTCTCTTCATACCTGTTTCCGAGGTTCATCCGGACGAACTTGACCGGGGCTCTGAGGTCCAGGCCCCTCCGCCTGATGCCCCTGTCGCCCGCGTCCGACGCCACGTCCACCGCGTCTGCCATGGCCGTAAGACCCAGGTTCTGCCGGCCCACCGAGACCCGGGCGTGCCTCCTTGAGGAGCTGCCCGCGTCTGTTTCCATGCGGCCCATGCCCGCGTCGGCCCGCAGGCCGGTACCGAGCCGGTAGCCCACTTCGACGCCGTCGGTTTCCTCATACACGCTCGTGGGCTTCATGCCCCACACTTCGAGGAAGTCGGGCCTGCGTATCCTGCCGAAGGTCTCGTAAGCCGCGCCCACCGAGCGCCGGTTGACTTCGAACTCCACAGCGCCCGCGCGGCGGCCGCCGACCTCGGGCAGCGGAGTCTCGCCCCGGACTCTCACGACATAGGCGCCGTCGCGGCGGTCCTCCCAGGACCCGCCGCCGGCCCGCTCGCCCGACCTGGACAGGGCGCCCTCGGCGGCGACCTCTACCTTCTCCCCGAGACTGCCCTTTCCCGCAAGATGCACCACCTGGGAGATCATCTCCGGCGCCGGACCGATCATGGCGGCGTAGTCGCCCGCGTCCGCGAAGATGTAAACATCCTTCTGCCATTTCTCTGAAAACACATAAACGTAATCGCCTTCCCCATCACCGACCCTGGAGAAGGTGACCTCATAGTCGCCGCCGAACTCGCCCGCATATTCGTAGAAGTGGATCGAATCGATTTCCGCCTTCACGTAGTCGCCCTGCCCGGGGCCCACGTAGTGCCCGCCGTCCTGCCAGCCTTCCTCTGTGCCGGTGCCGAGGTTCACTCCCCCGCCCGCGGGTTCGTCCCCGGCTGCAAGAGCGGCCGGGGAGAAGCGCTCGTTGACCACGGTTACGCCGAGCGCGGCATTGTCGCTCAATACGAGGTCCGAGCCCGCGAAGTAGAACTGGCGCCCGCCGTCATAGTCCTGGACCTCGTAGTCGACCACTATGCGCGAGGCCTCCCTTATGAAGCGGGACGGATTGAAATATATGGCGCCGGCCGAGTAATCGACCGTGTAGTCCATCCCCTTGCCCCGCCTCAGCGGGTTGCCGTCAAGCCACACCTTCTCCTTGTCGGGCACCATGACGGCCGGGCGGCCGTCGGCATCGGTGACGACATACGGGCCGGATATGCCCTCACGTCCCTCTATCAGAACAGATTCGGTCGTTGTTCTCGTCGAAGCCGCAGATACCCGCACGCCGCTCTCGCCGCGCGAAGCACTGGCATAGAATCCCGTCATGTTACGTTCGAAGTTGAGAAGCTCGCCCGGGGCCTGCGCCATCTCGATGTCGCCCACCCTTGCGGTCGCCCTGGGGGAACTCACCTCTATGAAGACCTTGTCGAGATCCGAAAGATTGGCCGTCTGCCCGCCCTGATCGAACCCGAAGTCCTTGTCGGAGAGCACGCCCACCACGCTCACGGACTTTCCGACATTCCCGCCCAGCGAAAGACTGAGCGACTGGTCGATCTTGACGCCGCCGAGGCTGCCCGCCTCCACGGCGACGGTCTTCGAACCCGACGCCCGCAGGCTGTGACCGGGCTCGCGCTTCAAGGGGATCGCCTCTTCGGCGGAGCACAATGCGCCGGCCGGCCTTGTGCCGTCCTTCCTCACCGTATCCAGTCTTCTCAGGGAATAGTCGCCCTTGAAGAGAAAGGGGAAGACCTTGTAGGAAATCGTGAGGCACGAGCCCGGCTTAAGCCCACCGCGCACGTCGACTATGCCCCGCGCGTAATCGATCTCATAGTGGAGCCCTCTCCCGGCCGGAAGGCTGTCCACGAAAACCGTCTCGCTCCCGGCGATCACCTGGCGGTGCGCAAGATGGAGGATCGAGACGGGATGCGACCCGGAACAGAAGGTCTCTTCCTGGCGCGAGCAGCTGGACACCGTGGCTGCCCATGCCGGCCCGGCCGCGCAGATCACCGCGGCCATCAGCAGGCCCGTGACCGTCCGTATGCAAACGTCATTCGATCTCAATCTTGAACACCTCTATGGTGCGGCGGCGCGTGTCGCTCACGCATACCGTACCGTCTCTCCGCACGGCCAGGAAGGCGGGCTCGTCGAGGTGGTTCTTCCCGAACTCGCCGATGCGGTTCCCCTTGAGGTCCAGCACTATTATCTCTTTCTCGCCGACGTCGGAGACCAGCACGTATTCGTCCGCGAACGACGCGATCCCGTATGGCTCGGTGAAGTCGTGAGAGCCGAACGGGCCCAGGTAGTTCCCCACCGCATTGAAGTGGAGGAGACGCTTGCGGCCCGCCGCGCTTGCCACGAATTTGCCTTCACCCAGAACCAGGCAGTCGAGGTAAGGCATGTGCCCCTCTCCCTGCCGCGCCGTGACGTCCGCGGTCTCCCTGTCGCCGTCGATGTATACCAGGCGTATGACCTCGTACGCCGGGTTCGCCACACATGCCTTCCCGCCCGGGCCGATCCCGAACCCCGCCACGCCCTCTCCCACACTCACCTCGGCGCGGGGCCGGCCCAGGCGGTCGAAGCCGATCAGCAGGCCCCGGTTCTCCTCTGAGACGTAGACGGTGAGCCCGTCGCGCACGTCTACATCCACGAAGTGTATGCCGACCGAGTCGGTGAAGAAGTCGGAGAAGGGCCGCATGTCCTCGAACGGGTCCTTGATGACCATCACGCGCGAGTTATCTGCGTCCACAACGTAGAGTTTGCCCGAAGCGTCGAATGCGAGCCCGAGGGGCGTGAAGTCGAAGTACTCGCCACCCCTGCAGTGAACCGAGACAATGTGTTCGGCACGAAGCGCGGGCGCGGCGAAGGCGCCGGAACCGGCGAGCAGAAGCAGAAGCAGTGAAACGGCAAGAAGGGCGGAAAAGTGGAGGCTGGTTACTCCTCCGGAGCTCGGTTCGCGCTCGTGTCTCACTTTACCAGAGGCAGATTGAGATAAAGGTAAGTGCTGCCCCCGTTCCTGCTGTCATAACTCACGTGGGGCATCGCCGCCGCATGCTGCTCTCCGACTCTTGAGGAGACGTACAGCCCGACGACACTTACCATCCTGTTGAGAACGGCAAAGCCCAGCATCAGCGTGGCCCGCCGGTAGGACTTCCTGCTTTCAGTCCTTACGTTGCAGTAATCTTCCATAGCCGCCGCGCTCTTCCACTCCCAGGCGTCGTCATCGAAGTAGCCGTTGGCCTCCCAGTATCCGAGCTGAAGCTCACGGCTGTCGGGATAGTAGAAACGCGCCTCCCGCAATATGTCGACATTGAAGTCTTCGCTGGATATGTAATAGGCGATTGCCTGGTAGTAGTCTTCATCCCTCTCGCCTTCAACTCCGGCGTTGACGTTCGCCAGCTCCCTGTAGGAGTCCTTGCGCATGCCCCCCTGGTATCTGAAGTAGACGAATCCCGTCCAGATGCCGGCCTCGGCGCCCAGGGTGGCTTTGGCGCGCGTATTATAACCCATGTAGAGCTCGCCCGTCCCCGGCAGAAGCAGCGAGTAGAGCACGGCCCGGGAAAGGGACTTCCCCTCCGCGGCCGCCTGAGACGCAAAAACCGATAGAACCAGAATCACTATTAGAGCAGTGGTACCTTGCCTCATCCCCTCAGAACCTCACCTTCACGCCCACCTTGAAAGCGGGATCGGTTATTGACTTGACCTGGAAGCTCAGGTTCACGTGCGAACCGAGCGACGCAAGCCTGCTGTTATGGGCCCTGGTCAGTATCAGCGCGTCCACCATACTGACCACCCTTCCGATTACCATCATCCACGCGAACTTGTCTGCCGAGGCATAGGAGTCGTTGGCCTCATCCCTCATGCTCCGGTAAGTGAGCCTGTGCACGGTGCCGGTCCCCACGCCTTCGGGAATGGGACCTTCCGGGTCCTCCCATAGATTCCACTCACTGTAATATTCATCCCGGTGCGTCCAGTCCACCCACCCGAACGCGAACCTGTCCATTATGTCTATCTGTTCGTAGAAGTCGTCATCGTCGGCCAGCGGGAAGTAGTAGTCTATGAGGCTGTCGCACTTGACCGGATCGTACTGGTCGCCGATGTGGCAGTACTGGAAACTGGAGTTGGCGACGGCCACGGTGTCCTCCACGTAGGCCTCGAACCGCGCCCGGTCGTAGTAACGGCGGGCGTACTCGCGATAGGCGTCGCGCTGGTCGTCGCCACGGGAGTTGAGATCATAGAACTTGTAAATCGACAGCAGGTCTATTCCCGCGAGCACGCCGCCCGTCACATAACCCCGCCTGCCCCCGACGTAGATCTCGCCAAGGCCCGGGAGCAGCGCCGAAAGCAAGACCGCTCTCACCGTGGACTTGGGCCTGACGGGGGCCTCCCGCGTGTGCCGGATTCCGGCGTCGGGCGCCCCGGCAGTCTCGATGTTCCTGAGGGTCGTTCTCAGGTAGGCATCAAAGACGGTCCGGCTGCTCGAGTCATAGTAATCGGCGCGGCATGCGCCGGCCGCGCAGGCGACCACCAGCACCGCCAGCAACACCTGAGCCGGGTTTACCTTCATTCCAGCCTCTTCCTCCAGCCCTACCTTCTTACGGCGAGTTTGAACGATTCCGTGCTCTCCCCGCCGTCTCCCTCTACATATAATCTACAAACATAAAGCCCGCTTGCCAAACCGGTAATGTCAACCGTGTACTCCGTTCTGAACCTGGCCTCGAACCTCGGGGTGGAAAGCACCTTGAGACCGGTGACATCGTAGACTTCAACCATTGCCGTCCCGCCCGTCTCCGTGTCGAATGAGAACGTCACAGATGTCTCGTCCGCGGGGTTGGGGAAGGCGTGGAAGGAATCCTCGACGAGCAGGTCTGTCCCGGGCACCGGCTCTCCGGGCATGAGCGCCGCGGGATACACGCTATTGCGCGACCTCGAGAAGAAGCTCGTGGGCCAGGGGGCCTCGCAGCCTTCGCATTGCCCGTAGGCCCCGGTGAAGCTGTACAGAAAGCCCTCGCCTCCTCCCACCACGAATTCGCCCTTGCCGTCACCGTCGATGTCACCGAAAGCCACCGCCGCGCTCGCCCCGCCTATGGTGAACGGGTAGCCGGGTTCGCGCCCGGCCTCGCCGTCCCAGGCCACTATGCACTCCTGGAGCGAGCCCTGCACCACCTCCGGAACCCCGTCGCCGTCGATGTCGACCAGCACGGCCGGCGGCAATGCGACGGAGGTATCCGGCGGGTAGAAATCCCCGTCCCAGACCGGGAGCGCGCAGCCGCGCCCGTACCGGGGCCATCCCCGGACCCTCGCCCCGCCCGGGTCGAGGGCGTATGTCTTGTAGTCGGTATCCGAGATCACGACCTCCAGATAGGAGTCACCGTTTATGTCGGCGATGGCAGGCGGTCCGGCGAAACCCGGGGCCACGGCCCTGCCCCATCCCGGGGCAAGATTCCCGGAACTATCATATACCCATATAGTTCCATCATTTCCTGAAAGTATTACTTCATATTCTCCGCCCTCGGCCCTGTCCAGGTCCGCCATGGCGAGATGGACCTGGCCCGGCCCCAGGTCGGTGTTCACCGGGAAGACCACGAGCACCTCCTCCAGCAGAGGATGGATGACCTCGATGGCGCCCTTCTTGTAGGCGACGATCTCGTCACCCGGCAGACTCTGGAGCAGGTCGCCCACCACCGGCTGGCTCATCCCCCCGGCCGCCAGTATTGCGTCTACCGTCACGGGGCCCGAACGGGACGCGCCGCTAAGCGCGATGAGGCCCTCGCCCGTGCCGACCAGGAGCTCCTCGCCCCCCGCGCCGTCGATGTCGTACGCCACGGGGGCGCCGTATATGCCTCCCTCGAGCACCCTGAAGGCCCCCAGCGTATCAGAGGTGTCGAAGTACGGGGAGCCGTCGAGATTGAACGCGTAAAGCCGCCAGGTATTGTCGCCGACGACGACCTCATAGGTCCCGTCGCCGTCCAGGTCGGCGGCGAGGATCTCAGAAGTGCTGGTTCCGTGAAGCCGCCTCGGCCAGCCGGGTATGACGCGGGGGCCGGAATCCCCGTCGAACTCAAGCAGGTAAAGATCCGCCGGCCGGAAGACCGTTCCGAGGGTATCGACCCACTCCGCTCTCTTGGAGAATGCCCCGATCTCGTCAGAGCCGTCACCGTCGACGTCGAAAACCAGGAGCGAGGTCACGCCGTACCGCAGGTCGTCGCTCAGCGGTATCGGGAAACGCTTCTTCGCCCAGGGCAGGTTCACCTCGAAGCTCATGTTGAGCATCGAATAGCTTATGTCAGTTACCTCCACATGCGCGTGGCAGCCCGTGTTGCTCTCGGACGCCGGATAGGTGTCATCCGCGAAGCGGGTGTTCCCGCTCCAGCCGTCGAAGAAGGGGTCATACGGGCTTCCCAGGAAGTAGAAGGAGTTATAGTCGCCCAGGTCCCAGGTCCCGTCGGCCTCCATGATGCGCACGCCCCTCCTCTCGGGATATGAGTTCACGACGTCCCAGGGGTTGCCGTAGTCGACCATGACCTGGTCGACGCGGAAGATGAGAATGCCGCAGCCGGGCAGCGCGAAGCCGAACTCGTAGTTGGGGACGCTCTCCTCGTCCACGGGTCCTATTATGACCCCGGTCGAGTCTTCACTGGGGTCGCGCAGCAGATAGCCGACGCCGTCCCCGTCGAGATCGCACTGGAGGTTCTCGAGCATGTAATACTCATAGGAATTCAGCGGTATGACGAGCCCCTCCTTCCCGGGAAACCCGCGCTGGAGGTCAATGGCGCGCAGATCGTAACTCCCGGAAACATATGCCGTGTCCGGCTCCATCCAGCCGAGAAAGGACCTGCTCCATACGGTAAGGGGCCCCGGCACGGTCCCGGTCACGTAGTAGGCGTCGTCGGTGACGGCGTCGGCCAGGACTATGCCGATGCCGGACCCGAAGTCCATCAGGTCCCAGTAACCGATGACGCTGCCGCCGATGAAAGTGTCGTAGAGGTCCGGAAGCCCGAGCTGGTGGCCGAACTCATGCGCCAGCACGCCGTTTATGCCGTTATAGAAGCCGTCCTGCGAGCCCGTTTCCGGGACCACGCTCCCGTCGTAGATGAAATATGCCGAGTCGTCCACGGCTATGCTGCCCGCCAGGGATATGAAGAATGAAGGCAGGTCGAACGGGCTGTCGCGGTTTATGTCGTTCTGCCAGTCCGAGCCCGCGTGGGCGATTACGAAGGCGTCGTAATCGGCGAAGTGGAGGTCGGGATCCTGGTCCGCGGCCATAATGGCGTCGGTGAAGAAAGCCTCGAGGTTCTCCCATGTCCAACCGTTTACCGACGCCATGGGGTTGTATACGGAGACGTCCGGTAGCACGTACGCCGCGTCGTTGGCAAGCGGGAAGACCTCTGACTCGACCTCGAGATGGCCGTATGACATGCCGTCGTAGTAGTAGGCCAGGGCCTCCAGGTGCTTGGAGAAGTACTTGCGGTCGTGCGGCGGCGGGTCTATGAACACCGTCCCGCGCCCGTCTTCGAGCATCATCCGGCCCGTGCCGCCCGTGATCCTGGCCGGGTCGGGAACGCTCTCGAACTCAACCCGGATAAGTGCCACTCGAAGCGTGTCCCCTCCGCCGGCCGCCCCCAGCACTCCGGGGCCGTCGCCGAGTTTCTCCCTCCTGCTTCTCAGAATATTCCGCGTGGAGGGGACGTCGCGTATAGGCGACGTCTTCCATTTCTTGTAACGCTCTTCGTTGAGTTCCTTTATCTTCGTGATATCGACCCTGGTCACGTCCTCAGGCCGCTTCATCTCCATCACCTCGGCGTGGGCGCCGGCGGCGAGGAAGAGAACGAAGAGCGCCGCAAAGGTCCCGGATAGAGTCTCCATGAATCGTTTCCCCATCAGGCTATTTCCCCTTTCCCTATTCCCACCTGCCCCATCATAGCTCGACGCCGAGCGAGAACTTGTTCTCTCTCCCGAGGTCTTCGGCCTTGGGTACACCTGCATAGTCGAACGCCAGGCGGGCACCACTGAGATTAATGTATATTCCGAACCCAAAAGTCACTCCCTGGATCTTACCGTCGGGGTCGTATATGTAGCCCATGCGCGGCGCCACGAAGTTGGCGAAACGGACCTCGACTCCTCCGTTGACCGTGGCGTCCCTGCCTACCGCGCCGAAATTGCCCTCGCTGTAGATTTCGTCGAGCCCGATGAGCGTCTTGGAAACGTCCAACGAGATGAGTGATGAGTAACTGTCGCCCACGAGGGGATAAACCGCCACTCCGAAACGCAGGGTCCTCGGAAGCGGAGCGGAATCCTCCTTCTCGATGAAGCTCATGTCGGGACCCAGGTTCTGAAGCGCGGCGCCGAACGAGAACCTGGGATGGACTTTCCAGAGGAACCCGAAATCCGCAGCGAAACTCCAACCGGCGCCCTCCTTGAAACCGGTCGCTTCGGTGGGCGGCGCCAGATAGACGTGGGCCAGCTTGAGGCCCAGGCCAAGCGCCATCTTGTCGGTGAACTTCGTGGAATAGTAGCCGCCCAGGGAGAATTCGTAGCTCGAGTGCTCCGCGACCGGCACCCCGCCCACGGTCGTCTCCCACCACTTGCCGTAGGTGAGATAGGTGAGGTTGAGCCCGAGCACGCCCACGCCGATGAGATTGTGAGAGGCGCTGATGTTCTCATAATAGACGTCCGGGGCCAGCATGGGCACGAGCTGGCTGTGCGTGAGCGAGATATGCGTGCCCTCCAGGAAACCCAGGCCACCCGCGTTCCAGTACACCGCTGTGGCGTCATCCGCTATGCCGCAATAGGACTGGCCCAGGCCCCAGGCCCTCGCCGACGGTGAGATGATGAGCGACGGCGCGGCCGCCTCCCCGACTGCCAGCGCGGCCGAGCAGTATGCGAGAATCGTGATTAGCACCAGAGCTGAGATCTTACGGCACATCGAATTGCCCCCTATCTGATTACCGCCAACATGACGTCGCCCTTCAGTTTGTATGAAGGATCATCGGGATCCCTTGCCTCGACCCGCACAAGATAAGTGCCGTTTGCGACCTTATCCCCCGCCGCGTCTCTGCAGCGCCAGGGTATCTCATGATAGGATCTGGCGTCGGGCGACTTGTATTTCCAGATCTCCCTGCCCGCAACAGTGAACATGGAGATCTCCACTTCCAGCATTCTCTCGTATTCGCAGATTATGTAACTGAGTTCGCTCACGGGATTGGGATAGACATACACGACATTCGTCTCCCCCCCGGCCCCGGCCTCTACAAGCACCTTGAAGCTCTCAAGCGAGAAGTTGTTGAGATTGTCGAATGCGGATACGACCAGGTCATGCGCGCCCGCCGGCATCGCAGGCACGTCGAAATAGACGTAGGAGGTCCTGAAATCGTCGACCTCCGCAAACACGCTATCGGTGAGATTGATTCTATCGCCGTCATCCACTGCTATCGACACGCTCGGTATGAATTCTGACTTGGCCCTTATGGCCACGCCGCTGGAATCCGTCAGGTTGAGACGCAACCGGTCTCCGACTTTCACGGTCAGCGTGTCCCCGGGCTCCATCTCCCCCTGAGCGTTTATCAATGTCATCCTCGGGCCCTCGTCGTCGGTGGACGCGGCCTCCCCGTATATCGGCAGGTCGTCCAGCAGCCCCGAGGCCGTTACCTGGGCGCCTGAAAGATAGCCTCTCATCTGACCTCGCGGGCCCTCTCTCGCGTCCGTCGAGACCGGGAACTCGAAGGAGAACTCCCCGCCCTTCACGCTGGCCTGGCCCCGGAAGATCTCGCTGCCGGGCCTGTCGAAATCGTAGAAACCGTTACAGGCCATGAAACCGCTCTCGTCCTGCGCCTCTCTCATCACGATTTGAATCACGTCATTGACCCAGGTGGCGACCGTATCGCCGGCCATCACCCTGCCCGAGAAACCGTACGTGCCTTTCCTATGAAGTGTGTCGGCTGAAGACGCGTCGAACTCGATCTTCAGCTCGGGCGAGAACAGCCTGAGCGCCGGGTCGCACAGCAGGGCGAACATCTCGCTGTTTGTCCTGTAGACGGAGCCGTTGCTCCCCGTCCGGGCCTTGGCCAGCACCATGGCGTCGGATACGGGCCTCACCGAGTGCGGGTCGCCCCGGTAGTAGAGGCTGTCGACGAAGTGCGCGTTCAGCGTCCTGTTGCGAATGGGAATGCAGAAATGCGTGGAGGCGAAGGAACCGATTGCGCCGCCGCTCGGCCTCTTGAGGAGGTCCTCCGCCATCGAAGAAAGCGTTACCTCATCGAAACGGCTGACGTTGCAGGTGGCCGCAATGAAGAAGAACTCCTTCCTGCCCGTGTTGATCAGCGGAATGGACGAGGGGTTGAGGACTTCCTCCTGGGCCAGCCTGTGCTCGTCGCCGTGGCCCACGAAGTTCGCCATCAACACGCCTGAGTTCAGGGCGGCGACGAAGGCGGCCCTGGCCTGCGGCTTAAGGCCGCTCTGGTCGAGCGGGTACTCGACGAGGTAAATCTTGGTCCGGTCGAACTCCACCGGATACGCCGAGTTGACGAACTCCATGTCCACGGTATGCGCTCGGCTGTCGCAGTCGCTTCCGACTCTGTCGTCGTCGGCCACCATGCACACTCTGGTCTGCCACCTGCCCGGCACGGGGTCTGCCTGGTAAGCGATGGCCTTGCTTACGAGGAGGTCCGCCTCCCCGGGCGAAGGCGCCGGGATCCTTGACATGGCGACGTCCAGGAAGTAGTCGACGCTGTCCACTATATTCGAACCGTCCGGGGAATTGGGGGTCAGGTACCCGAAGAAATCGTCCGTGCAGTAGGGGTCTCCCACGGGCGGCAGGTACCTTCTCTCGTAGGCGGGCACGTAATTGGGATAGCCGCCCGTCGCGTGGTTACCCCTGTAGTCCCAGGACGCGTCGCCCAGAAGCACAACATGGTAGAGCGCGGCGCCCGTCTCGAGCCTCCACCTCAAAAAGTCCCGGATTGCCGTCACGTCGGGTACGCCCCAGCCGAACTCATCGTAGATCTCCCGAACCGTGACTACCTCGCCGCCGTGATGGGCGCGCAGCGCCATTGCCGCGCCGGCAAGGTCATCATGCGTGATGATGAGGTAGTCGTTGCCGGGACGGTGGCGTATGTCCGATATGGCCGGCCTGGTGATCCCGACCGGCTTCAGGCACGCGCCGGGGGTGGCGAACGAATAGCGTCTGAGGGTCCCCGCGGCGCAGCTGTCATAGAAGCTGATCTGGAAACTCGTGGTGCCCGTGACCGAAAAGTCCTCGAGCTCGACGACATTGAACTGGTCGGTCACGTCGAAAGCGTAAAACGTGGAGCCGGTGAATCCGCCGAGCTCGTATCTTGCAAAGCATGTCGTGTCGGGAGAGAAGAACGCGAGCCTGTTGTCGAGGGCGATGAACTGCCGCCAGTAATAGAGCTCGTACCAGGCCAGGTAGAGCTTGCCGCAGGCCGACCCGGGGTAGACGGGCGGTATGGAGCGCGACATCTTGATTGTGACTTCCTGCTCTTCGAGGTCGGCGATCTCCACGTACTCCTCAAGGTCGATCACGTCCCTCCACGTCAGGGTCGCCTGCCACACGCTGTCGGCGACGCCCAGGCCGTTAAAGCCCATCAGGAGCCTGAAGAAGCCGCCCGGGCAATCGTCCGTTCCGTGCCAGTCCGCCACGCGGACCTTCACATACCCCTCCCGCCCCGCATCGGCAAACGGCGTGTCGGGCGTAAGCCGCACGGTCTCATCGAGCCTGAGCGGCCGCCAGTACCAGCCGTCGTCGGCCCGTACGTTGAAGTCGTTGAGCGCGTCGAACTCCACGTGCACCCTCTCGATGAAGGCAGGCGGCTGGTAATAGTCACAGCCGCTGCACGACGGGAGACTGCGTTTGCTCATCCCCATGGGAGCGCTGGAGAAGCTCCCTCCCCAGGTGATCCAGTAGTAATTGTAGTCGGAGAAAAAGGACTTGTAGTATGACTCCAGGTCCCGGCCGGGCTCGAAGAGGTTGGTCCAGTCCCTGACGCCCAGGGCGTAGAAGATGAGGGCGTCGCCAGGGTCGAAACGGCCGTCGGCGCCGCCTTCCACCTTCAGCGACATCTGCCTCATCCAGGCCGGGTTACTATCGAGGAGATTCTCGCTCAAGGGGAGCCCGCCTCCGCCGTACAGCCGGAGCGTGGCGGGGTCAATGCCGCCCAGAACCACACCCGCGTTCGCAAGGTCGGCGCCCGTTATCCTGTGAATGCCGGTGGATTCAATCTTGAGCTTGACCCAGTTTGGAGAGCTGCTGAAGTAGTCGCTCTGGGCGGCCCTGAGCGCGGCGGCCCCGGGTCTCTTCCTCCAGGCCTTGCCCTGCTCGTAGTTGACGAGCAGGCCCCTGTAGATGCCCTCGAAGGAGTCCTCGCGGGCCCGGTCCGCGGCCGAAGTCCGCCCCGTGGGCGCCGGGGTGAAGGTCAGCCTCACATCGAACTTGCCGTAGACGCGGAAGCGCTTTCCGGTCAGGTCGAAGACCAGCGGAGATATCCGGACGGCCGCGATGCGCTGCCCGCGCATGAAACCCGTGGAGGCGATCTCGGCGGGGCTTCCCGGAAGCTCCGCGAGTCTCTGGATGTTCTCGGGGGCCGCAAGGTCCTGCCGCAACCCGTAGTCGGCCCGGACTGTCCCCCCCGCAATCGAGAGCCGTACGTCGCCCGATGGGGGGACCGCGAACAGCATAATGTCGGCGGGCACTTCCAGAGCCAGGCTGCCGGCGAGCGAGTGGGCGAAGCCCGGAACCTCGCATCCCATGAACTCGCCTGTCTCGCTGTAGATATCCTCCACGTCCGAGAAATCAAACGAAAGCGTGATGCCGTTGTCGTCCTCGGCGCTGACCTCATAAGAGGCCGCGCACGGCAGGGCCGCCAGCAACGTGAGTAGAAGCAAACAGGCGCCTGTCTTCAACTCCGGTTCCCTCCGATTATGGCTGCAACAGCAACGATGGCCACCGAGACGGCCGCCATGGCGATACTGGCCCATACGCCCCTGGCCGGCCTGGTCGCCCCGTGTTTGATAAGGCCCGAATGTGTCGGGAATATCTTGCGCTCCTCGGGCAGAATCCCCAGCCTCCAGAGCAGGTTCTCGAGGTCCGGGGCCACCGCCCCAAGAGCGCCGAAGAAAATGGGCGAGAAACCGAAGATCGCCAGCACGCCCACGAGCAGAGCGGCCGTGAGGGCGGCGTCCACCCACAGGTTCTCGAAGTCCAGATGCGGCAGGGCGTCAAGGGGTATGTGGGAGGCAAGGCCGACCAGGAAGCTGGCCGGGCTGCTTCCGAAGAAACTGCCGATGAGGGCGCCCACCGCCACATGCGTCACTGAACACATACCCTAGTCCACCCTCTCCGCTTCGTTCTCCAGCATCACGGGTATATCGTCCCTGACCGGGTAGGCCAGTCTGCAGACACCGCAGATGAGCCTCGACTTCTCCCTGTCGTATTCGAGGTCGCCCTTGCACCTGGGGCACACGATTATGTCGAGTATATTGTCATCCAGAGGCAATGGTCCACCCCCGATTAAAAAACCGGGCAGCCGACGCGCCCGGCATTAAATGAGCTTACCAATACCCTCTCCCTTTTTTATCGGGAGCCGGAACCACTATAAATCTAACAAGCGCCCTGCCGGAGGTCAAGCCTATATTCACTCCAGAAACGTGCCCATCCTGGAGTACTTCTCGAGCCTGCGGTCGAGGAGTTCATTGATGTCGGTGCTGTTCAGCCTGTCGATGTTCTCGACTATGGCCCGCTTGAGCGATTCGGCGGCCTCAGGCGGCCCCCTGTGAGCGCCTCCTACCGGCTCCGGGATCACGCCGTCGATAACACCCAGCCGCAGCAGGTCGGGGGCCGTGAGCCGGAGCGATTCAGCGGCCTCGGGCGCCTTGGCCCTGTCCCCCCAGAGGATGGCTGCGCAGCCCTCGGGAGATATGACCGAGTAGATGGCGTATTCCATCATGAGCACGGTGTCACCGACCGCGATTGCCAGCGCGCCCCCGCTCCCGCCCTCTCCTATGACGACGGCCAGTATGGGCACCCGCAGCCCGGCCATCTCGAAGATATTCCTGGCGATGGCCTCCGCCTGTCCCCTCTCCTCGGCGCCGATACCGGGGAAGGCCCCGGGTGTGTCCACCAGCGTCAGTACGGGCCGCTTGAATTTCGCAGCCATGTGCATTACGCGCAGGGCTTTGCGATAGCCCTCCGGGTGGGAGCTTCCGAAGTTGCGCTTGAGGTTCTCCTTGGTGTCCCGCCCCTTCTGCTGCCCTATGATGAAAAGGCGTCTTCCCTTTATGGTGCCGAGGCCGGCCACCATGGCCTTGTCGTCCCCGTACAGCCTGTCGCCGTGCAGTTCCATGAAGTCGGGCACGAGCATGCCGATATAGTCCATCGTATAGGGACGGAGCGGGTGGCGGGCCAGCTGCACTCGCTCCCAGCCGCTCAGGTTGCGGTACGTCTCCTCGCGCTTCTTCTCTGCAATGCGCTCGAGCTTCCTGACCTGCTCGTCGATTTCGGGGTGCCCCTCCTTGGACAGGTTCTTGAGGTCTCGAATGCGCTTTTCGAGCTCCATAAGGGGCTTCTCGAAATCAAGCCATGACTCCATCAATTCACCTTCAGAAGATGTTCCGGTACTCTATGCGCATGCCGCGGTGCCACTCTCTCCAATGCTTGAGATCGCCTTCCACGTCCTTGAGCTCCCCGGAGAGCACGTCCCGGGCGTCCACCGTAAGCCGGAAGTTCTGATTCATGTTCCAGCCCACGGCCACATTGAGGTACCCGTGGCTCTCGGTTATGAAACGGGCGCCACCGGACTCGTTGTCGTTGAGCGCGAAGTCGTATTCCAGCGCGATATCGATGGGCCCGAACGCCTTAAGGCAGCCCAGGAAGATGTCGGGGTCCGAGTCGAAATGGCGGCCCTCGAACGAGTAACTGAAGCCGCCGTGCACCGAGAACGGGCCGGCCAGGTCCCAGTTCTTGCTGGCCACCGCGTAAAGGCCCCTCGACTTCTGCTCGTATCTGTCCAGGCTGTCAACATAACCACCCAGGCCCTGCGAGTCAAAGCCTATGGCAATCGCCGGCATCACCAGCGTCTCCTGGATGATTCTCAGGCGCGCGTTCACCTCCGGCCGCGGGTTCATGTCCACGCTCCCGGTCCCGATGACGTTCGCGCCGCCGTAGGTGATGCCGAAGTTGAGGTAGTCGGCGAAACCCACGCTCATGCCCGTCAGCACGCCGCCGCCGCCATAAACGTAAACCCTGACCTGCATACTGGCCCGCGCAAGGAGCCCGGCAGTCGGAGTATCCACTACATACAGGGGCTGATAAACCAGCTCATAGCCATCCTGGGCATGAGCCGGACAGGCCGCGCACAGGATCAGCGCGGCACACACAGCCAATTTGCAGCGCAAAACTTACCCCCTTTCAATTGAGGGCAGGACAAGCAAAAGGTACCAGAACGGCCGGTGGGCGTCAATAAACTATATCCGGCCCCGGCGGTCCCGGGACCTGGGGAGGCATTTCACGTCGGTGACCCCGACGACATTCATGGCGGCGGAAATGAGGTCCCTGGAGGGCTTTATGTGGACTTCGGGCACGTCGATCTCGATCTCGCCCGCCTCGGCCCCGCAAACGACTATGGAAACGGGGATCTCGCCCGGGCTCGAGTCCAGAATGCCCGTCAGGACGTCGAGGGCGTCACTGGTGAAGGACTCGAGATCCACGCTGAGCTCCATTTCGCCCGTCATCTTCTCGATGGACGCCTCGAGATCGATGAAGTCGTTCACCCTGATCTTGGGCGAGTCCTCCTTGCGTATGGAGATGGACCCCGAGACCATGATCATGTTCCCGGGCGCCAGCCGCTCGCCGTCCGACCTCATTTTATCGTCGAAGACGATGGCCTCCATCGTGCCGGAGAGGTCCTCGAGGGCCACGAAACCTATCCTCTGCCCCTTCTTGCCGAGATGCACGCGCCTGTCGGAAATGATGCCCGCCACCACCACGCGGTCACCGTCGCGCAGCCTCCTCGCCCTTTCCAGGGAAGCGGTGGTGAACCAGGAGATTTCCCGCTCGAAGCGCGACAGCGGGTGGCCCGAGCAATAGAACCCCAGCACCTCTTTCTCATGCGCCAGCTTGGTCATCTCCGACCAGGCTGGGGTATGCGGGAGTTCGCGCTCGATGCCGTTTTCTTCGCCGTGGTCCTCCAGAACCGCAAGCAGCGATGTCTGGCCCGAGGACCTGTCGCGCTGCGTCCTGGCCCCGACCGACATGGCGGACTCGACGCTCGCCATGAGCTGCGCCCTGTGGCCCTTGAGCGAGTCCAGGGCCCCCGCCATGATGAGGCTCTCCAGGACGCGCTTGTTGAGGCTTCCCGGTTCGACCCACTCGCACAGATCGAAAATGCTGGTGATGGGACCGCGCTTCTCCCTTGCCCGGACGATGGCCTCTATGGCGGCGCGCCCCACGTTCTTGGTGGCCTGCATGCCGAAACGAATGCCCTGATCGGTCACCCTGAAGTCCGGGTGGCTCTCGTTCACATCCGGCGGGAGTACGTTGATCCCCATGCGCCGCGTCTCTTCGAGCAGGGTCACGATTCGGTCGGTATTCCCGATCTCGCTGGTGAGGCAGGCGGCCATGAACTCGGCCGGATACTTGGTCTTGAGATAAGCCGTATGATAGGAGAGCATGGCGTATGCCGCGCTGTGGGACTTGTTGAAGCCGTAACCGGCGAAGTAGGCTATCTTGTTGAAGATGCGCTCGGCGAGATCTTCCTTGATCTTGTTGGCCACGGACCCCTTGACGAAGTTCCTGCGCTGCTGGTCCATGACCTCGATTTCCTTCTTGCCCATCGCCTTCCTCAGGATGTCGCCCTGTCCCTTGGAGAAGCCGGCCATCTTGTTGGCGATCTCAATCACCTGCTCCTGGTACAGAATGACGCCGTAAGTGTCCTTGAGAATGGGCTCGAGCATGGGGTGCTCGTAGTCGATCTCCTCATCGCCCCGCTTGCGCTTGATGAAGAGGTCGACCATCTCGCTGCTCAAGGGGCCGGGCCTGTAGAGGGCGTTTATGGCCACGATGTCCTCGAACCTCTCGGGAGCTATGCGCCGCAGCAGGTCGCGCATGCCGCTCGATTCGAGCTGGAACACGCCGATGGTGTCCCCCCTGGCCAGCATCGCGTAGACTTGCGCGTCGTCAATGCGTATCTTCCTGGGCTCTATGTCTACGCCGTGGCGCTCCCTTATCATGTCCAGGGCGTCCTCTATGATGCTGAGAGTGGTAAGACCCAGGAAATCCATCTTAAGGAGACCGATGTCCTCGACCGACTTCATGTCGTACTGGGTCACGATCTCGCCCCTGTTGCCCCGGTACAGGGGAACGTAGTCGATGAGCTTGCCCGGGGCGATGAGGACGCCGGCGGCATGCGTGGACGCGTGCCTGGCCAGGCCCTCCAGCTTCCGGCTCAAGGTTATGAGCTCTCCGTATTCCTCGCTCTCGGCCGCCTCCCTCAGCTCGGCCACGCGTTCGATCGCGCCGTCAAGGGTGATGCCGACCTCCGCCGGGATGAGCTTGGCGATGCGGTCGACGTCTGAAAGAGGGACTTTCAGCACGCGCCCGACGTCCCTGATGGCCGCCCTCGCGCCCATGGTACCGAAGGTGATGATCTGCGAGACACTTTCCCTGCCGTATTTGTCGGCTACATACCCGATGATCTCGTCGCGGCGTCGGTCGCAGAAATCGATGTCGATGTCGGGCATGCTGATTCGCTCGGGATTCAGGAAGCGCTCGAAGAGGAGCCCGAATTCCAGGGGATCGATGTCGGTGATTCCGAGGCAGTAGGACACGATGCTGCCCGCGGCCGAGCCCCTCCCGGGGCCAACGGCGATCCCAATCTGCTTGGCCCTGTCGATAAGGTCCTTGACTATGAGGAAGTAGCCCGAGTACTTCATCTGCTCGATTACCCTGAGCTCGTACTTGAGCCGCTCCGCGGCCTCTGGCGGCGAGTCCGGGTAGCGCACCTCAAGCCCCTCGCGCACCAGGCTCTCGAGATAGGCGTCCGCATCGGAGAAGCCCTCCGGAATCGGGAACTCGGGCAGTTGCACCACGCCGAGCTCCAGCTCGAGATTGCACTTCTCGGCCACCTCTATCGTATTGGTGATGGACTCGGGGAGGTCGGCGAAGAGCTCCTTCATTTCCTCCGGAGTCTTGAGGTAGAACTGGTCGTTGCAGAAGCGCAGCCTGTTGGGGTCGTCGAAGTCCCTTCCCGTCTGTATGCACAGGAGCACGTCCTGCGCCTTGGCGTCGTCCTGGTGTATGTAATGGCAGTCATTGGTGGCGACTATGGGGATGCCCATCTCCCCCGAGAGGCGGACGAGCCCCCTGTTCGCCTTCTCTTCCTCCGCGAGCCCGTGGTCCTGCACCTCGAAGTAGAAGTTCTCCTCGCCGAAGATGTCCCTGAGCTGGCCGGCCACCGCCTTCGCCCTGTCGTACCGGTCGCCTATGAGGTCGTCGCTGACCAGCCCCTTGATGCAGGCCTCCAGGGCGAGGATGCCGCCCGAGTGTTCGGCAAGAAGGTCGAGGTCCACCCGCGGCCTGTAGTAGAATCCCTCGGTGTAGCCCTTGGAAGAGAGCTTCATGAGGTTCCGGTAGCCCTCCATGTCACGGGCAAGGAGTATGATGTGGTTCAAGGACTCCCAGGCTCCGCGCTTGGGGGCCTTCTTCTCGAACCTGCTTCCCCTGGTGACGTAGAGCTCGCAACCGACCAGGGGCTTGAGGCCCGACTTGATGGCCATCTTATAAAAGAAGACGGCCCCGAACATGGAGCCGTGGTCGGTGAGCGCAAGCGCGGGCATGTTGAGATCGTTGGCGCGCTTTATGTATGAGGGGATGCTGCCCGCGCCGTCAAGAAGGCTGTAGTCCGAGTGCACGTGAAGATGAACGAAATCGGAATGCCTCAAGCGGGGTCACCTTCCCACAGCAAAGGTACGTTAAGAAAAAGAAAACGGTTGCTTACACAGACGCTACTTCAAAGATAGCGTGTGTTCGGTCGAAGCCCGGTTACCCATCCTGTCTTTGACTTCAAGCGTAAACCTATGCGGGCCCTCTCGCAAGCGTTTTATCGTCCTGCCCGTGATGATGCCCGTGTCGGGGTCGATGCCCGCGATGGCCGCCTGGCCGTCCACGAAAGCCCTCACCGTGCCCGTGTCGATGCCCGAGCCCTCATCGGAGGCGCGCGCCGTGAAGACATACCTGCCGTCCTCGCGCGGGCCCCTGCCCTCGAAGTCGCTGATCTCCGGCCGCGTCCTGTCCTCCAGTACCACGAGTTTCTCGAGAAAGTCGGTCTCGAAGCACACCGTACCCGTGGAGTCGGCCCGCGCCCGGAAAGAGGCCGTCCCGCCGCGGTCGGCGAAGACGCCTTGCTTTACAGAGAGCGAGCCCTCGCGGAGCGCCAGGCAGACCTTGGCCTTCTCGACGAAGAAGGTGCCCGGCGGCTCGAAAATGAGGCAGCCGAGCGAGGCGGAAAAGCCTTCATAGCGGGTGGGCGGTCCCTCCTCGTAGCCCAGCAGCACGTTGGGCCGCATGTCGCGCGGGACGTCGATGCGAAGCCTGAAACTCTCGGTGAGCAGTATGGCGCTCGAGGCGCGCTCCAGGCATGCCAGCGGGGTTCCCGCGAGGGCCGTGACCTTCTGAGGGCCGTACTCGAAGACGGCCCGGGCCTGGATGGCGTCGCTCCCGCAGCCCGGAACGTAATAGCCTCTGAAGAGGCCTTCGCCCTCGGGCTGAAGCGGGACCATGGTGGTCCTGATGCCTTCGAATATGCGCGCGACGGGAAGCCCGCTCGGCTGGAGCGGGCTCCGGGCCGTGATCTGGATACCCTTGTCCGTCACCTTGAGGTCGAGCTCGGGCTCCGCCGCGGCTCCCCCTGCGGGCATCTTGAACACACCTTCGCGCTCAAAACCCATGGCGGGTATCCTGAACAGCCCTTCGCGCACAAAACCCAGGTCATTATATGCGCGGCACCTCACCTCGACCGCTAACGGGCCCACGGGGAAGGTGAAGTCGCCCCCGCCAGCACCTGGCCTTATCTCCGTCCAGGCGCTTACCGCCGTCCGGTGCCAGAGACGTACCGCCGCACTCTCTGGCGAGACGGCCACCTCCACGTGGGCCACCGTGGCCCCCCGCTCGCACTTGACTTTCTCGAAGGCCGGAAACTCCCCGTAGCGGAAGGGCACCGTCGCGCTTGCCCGGTTCCCGCACGCGTCCGCGACCATGACGGAGAGCTCGTGCGTGCCGGGCGCGAAGCCGCCGTAGCCCGTGTCCGCATGAGCGATATCGAAGCCGTTGAAGTCGAGTCTGTATGGATTGAAGAGCCTGACGTACTTTCTCCCCGTCCCGTCGAAGTCATAGAGCGACCAGACGAAGTTGCCCCTGGCGAAGGGGAATTTCGCCAAATCCAGGCGCCACACCGGGACATCGTCGACGCGGGCCTCATAGACCACGGGAGACGTAATGCGGCCGCAGCCGGTGTAGTCCGAGGCGCTCACCATGACGCCGAAGTCTCCGCTTATGAGGAGCGTGTCCGGGCTCTCGGCGCCCTCCACGGTGACGGCGATGAAGTCGCCGTCGATGCTGCTTCCATGTCCCACCGGCACGACGCTTATGGCATGAATTACGGGCTCGCGTGAGTCTGCGCATCCGATGTAGTCGGGAAACGGGTTGATCTTGAAATGATCGTACATGCCCGAGCGGAGTTCGAAGTGAAGATGGGGCGGCCCCCAGCCCGAGGCGCCACTGTAGGCTATGATCTCGCCTTTGGCGAAGTTGACGGCATACGGGTCGTTATAGATGTCCACGGCGTAGGAACCGCGAAGGTCCTGTTCGCGTTCGACGGCTTCTTCAATCCGCGGAGCGAAGGCCGAGAGATGCCCGTACACAGCGATCTTGCCGTCGGGGAGGCGTACGTAAAGGGCCTTGCCGTACCCCTCGTTCCTCACGCTCACCCGCCACACCCAGCACGAGTCAATGGCCGCCACGGGCGCCCCCTCCACCCCGCCGGTGGAAAGGTCGATGCCCGCGTGAAGATGACCGAACCTCCAGCTCCCGAAAGAGGAAGTGCGGCAGAAGTCGCGGTCGGGCAGGAGCGGATTGGCCGCCTCCGCATGCGGCGGCCCGCCACAGAGGAAGACCGCAATGACCGCCGCCAGGGCCACCGCCATATGAAGAAAGCTGCATCTGGTTTTCATTCTACCAAACAACCTATACTATGCCGGCCGGGTATTCAAGTCCCGTCAGGCCCCACCACGGTGCATTCTGGCGATGTACCCTTCGCTCCACGCTGGCGGGGGCATTCAGTGCTTGCCGGGGCCGCCAGCTGCTGCTAGAATGGAATCTCCATTGACAAATTCTCAAGAAGGAGACGGAGCTGATGAGAAGATTTGGCTTGTCCTGTGTGATTGCCTTTGCAGTGGTGCTGACGGCGTCGACGGCGCCCGCCGAGACCACCCATCGTTTCGGCGGGAGTTTCGATCTCGGCTTCCCCCAGGACAAATTCAGGGACAACGTGGACAATACGGGTATCGGCGGGGGGCTATTCCTCACGATCGGGCTGCCCGACATGCCGCTTGCCGTGGGCGCGTCGATCGACTTCCTGCGTTACGGAAGCGAGACACGGGAGGCCCCGTGGAGCCAGACGATCCCGGACGTCTTCCTGGACGTTAAGACCACCCACGACCTGCTGGCAGGCCACCTGTCCTTCAGGGTGCAGCCGGCCATCGGGTTCTTCGAGCCCTACATGGAAGCGCTTATCGGCTTCCACTACCTCTGGACGAAAACGTCGGTCAGTGATCAGGACAGTGACTCCGAGGAAATCGCGAGTACGACGCACATCAGCTCTCTGGCATTCTCGTACGGCGTGGGGGCGGGAGTGATGTTCCGGGTCTATGATGTCCCCAGGGACTACGGCGCTGAAGGTGCCGAAAGGGACCCTCTTGAAGATATCGAGAGCGTCGGAACGGAGAAAGAGGGCGAAATCGATCTCAGGTCCGTCGGGATCTTCCTGGATCTCAGGTACCTGAGGGGCGGGGAGGCCGACTACCTGACGGAGGGCGCGATCCATGTCGAGGACGGCAAGGTCCGTTATGACATACGGCACTCCAGGACCGATATCATAATAATGAGAATCGGGATCTCCTTCAATATCAGGTAGGCCCGTGTTCACGGGCCGGCCCCGGGCCCAGTTTTCGCTTGTTAGGCGAAACCTCACCTGTTAGAATGTCTTGAATTCTAGACTATTAGGGGGATTAGTACATGCTCAGTCAAATGCGTCAGAATACCAAGGTAATACTGTGGATCGTCATCGTTGCCTTCGTCGGCCTCATCATCGTCGGCTGGGGGATGCAGCAGCGGACCGGCTCGGCCGGTCCCGAAGCCGGCTATGTGGGCCGCGTGGGAGGCGCGCGCATAACCACACAGGAGTACAGCAGCGAGCTTGAAAACCAGCGTTCGGCCTACTACGAGCAGCATGGCAGGCCCAAGGGAGCCGACGAGGAGAGGCAGATTCTCGACGCCTCGTGGGAGTCGATAATCCGCCGCCACGTGCTCCAGGACGAGGTTAGAAAATGGAAAATCGTGACCACGGATGACGAGGTGCTGCGCGAGATCCAGTACAACCCCCCTCCTTTCATAAGGCAGCATCCGGCTTTTCAGACGGACAGCCTGTTCGACTATCAGAAGTACATGCAGGCCCTGCGCGACCCGCGGGTGGACTTCACCTTCCTGGAAAACTACGTCAGGCAGTCGCTGCCTTTCGCCAAGCTCGAAGATTATCTCGCCGGGTGCGTCCGCGTCACGGATGAAGAGCTGATATCGCTCGTCAAGGTGTTCCAGGAGTCGGCCACCCTTTCATACGTGCGGGTGAACCCATATGCCGACTTCCAGAACCTTCAGGTGGTGCCTACCGACGAGGACCTCATGGCTTATTACGAGGTCAACAAGGAGGACTTCCGCATTCCGGAGAAACGCGTCCTGAGGTACGTGGACCTCCTCAAGGAACCCGGGATTCAGGACAAGCGTTTCGCCCGCGAGCGCATCGAGGAAGCTTACGATCTCATCTCCGCCGGCAGCGACACTTTCGATGAGATCGCGGTGCTTTACTCGGACGACGAGCAGACCTCCGACAGAGGCGGAGAGATGGGCTGGACGAGACGGGACCGGCTGCCGCCTCCGGCTGATTCGATAATCTTCAGCCTGGATGTCGGCGAGCTCAGCGATATCGTCGAGATGCACCGGGCCTACCACTTGTTCAAGGTGACCGGCAAGCGCGTGACCGACGGCGTACCCGAGGTCATGCTGCAGCAGATAATGACCGTCGCGGAGATAAGTCCGGCCACCATCGAGATGCTGGCCAGCAATGCCAAGGACCTGGCCGCTTCGGCTCGAGGGAGCAGCCTGGAGGAGGCCGCGGGCGAACTCGAGTACGCCGTGGATTCGGCCGACCAGGTGACGCTCGAAGCGGCGACGAGGAGGTTCGGCGTCGAGCCGGAAGTCATGGAGACCGTCTTCGCCGCTCCGGCGGGCAGGATCCTCGACCCGATAGAGGGCCGGGGCGCCTTCTACGTGATTGAAGTCGTGGAGGCCACGCCCTCCAACATCCCTTCATTTGAGGACGCCCGGGACGCCGTCGCGGGGGCCTACGTATTAAGCGTGAAGACCGAAGCTGCGCGTGAGAAGGCCGCGGCGGTCGCGGCCGAAGTGGCGGCCGGCAGGACACTGGAGGCGGCTGCCGCCTCAGAGGGGCTCAGCGTGAAAACCACCGAGCCATTCACGAGAATGTCCAACGTCCCCGGTATCGGGGCCTTGAACGAGGTCACCGCCAGCGCCTTTGCCCTGGCTGAGGGCGAAACGGCCGGCCCCATAGAGAACTCCGGGAGCTTCTTCGTTATCCGCGTCGACTCCAAGGTGCCCTACGACAGGCAGCAGCTTGCGCAGGAGATGGGCAATCTCAAGATGTCGGCGGTCATGAGCAAGCAGCAGGGGTTCATCGGGGACTGGTACCAGGCGGCCAGATCGACATTCAAAATAGAAGACTACCGCGGCGCGGGCTACTAGCCGGCCGGAGGCGTTTTCTCCTCGCCGGGAGTCCCGGAGCGGGGATTGCCGGCATAGGGGTTCTCGGTGGGGGACCCGGGCGGATCTTCGAAGGGTTCGCTCTCTATCTCCTCGCGGATTTCCTTCATTGCGCGCCTGAACTCGCTCATGCCCCTTCCCAGGGCGCGCGAGAAGCCCGGGATGCGCTTGGACCCGAATAGAAGCAGGATAACGAGCAGCACCAGGATTATCTCGGAACCGCCTACACCGTTAAACAACTCGCCTCACCTCTCTCCCGTCAATCGAAGCCTTCGAAGTCCCGCCCGAGGACGACGGTGGCGTCGACGAACGTCCCGGCACTGATCTGCTGGACCACCGGGACGCCGCCCAGCGCTCGCGCGACTTCACGCGCCTTGGTCCACTCGCCCGACCTGTCGACCACCATCGTCTCGGCAAACCCGAAATCGTCGGCGTTCCCTACGAATATAACGTCAAACCCCTCATCCTTCAAGTGGCGGGCCACCCTGTCGCCGAGCCCGCCCGCACCGCAGCCGTTTCTGATTTCGACCACTATGACGGCTTCATTCAGCCGCTCCGCCCGCCGGGCGAAGAAGAGGCTGTTCAGGAGGAGCCCGGCAGCGAGTATTACGCCGGCAAGAAGGACAAGCTTGACAACGGAATTCATCACGTGCAGGTTTCTTCGAGGCCGCCGGCGGCCTTCATTATCTTCCCGTAGACGCTTTCGAGGGTGTCCGGGAGCACGCGGGTCTCCGACAGCACGGGCATGAAATTGGTGTCGCCCTCCCATCTCGGGACGATGTGAAGGTGCACGTGGTCCGGCACGCCGGCCCCTGCGCATTTGCCGATATTCATGCCGACATTGAAACCCTGCGCCTGCAGGGCCCTGCGGAGCAGGAGTTCGCTCCAGCCCACCAGCTTCATGATCTCCCTGGCCTCTGCGTCGCTGAGGCCGCAGAGGCTCCCCGTATGGCGGTAGGGCGCGACCATCAGGTAGTTTTGCCATCACTTGACTCCTCGTCGAGATT
>CAZSBE010000009.1:36500-47158 GCA_964604955.1 uncultured bacterium | reverse complement strand
AATACTGTGGCCAGACATAACCGCGTGGATTATCCGAGCAGGCAGGCGTGGTTCGACGTTCTGAAGGCAGAGTTCGAAATCGACCCGCCGAGGCCGATTCAATACAGGATTCAGTCGCACTCCATCGTCTGCGACGGCGTCATGGATGACGGCGGTCTTTACATTCACCTCAACTACGGCTGGGCGGGATCGGCCGACGCATGGTACGCCGTTGACAGCCTCCACTGCACCTGGTCGGGGTGCGACCCTTCGGTCGAGTACGCGCTTGTCGGCATAGATCCCGGTGCGGACTTCATCGATGCCACGGCCGGACTCGCCGGGGACACGCGCGACACCTACGGTATAGCCTGGGGCGACTATAACGACGACGGCTTCATGGACCTCTACCTGGCCAACGGCGGCACGGCCAACAGGCTGCTCCAGGGCGACGGCACCGGTTCATTCACGGACGTTACGGCCTCGCCGCTCGGGAACACGGGCGATGGCCGCGGGGTCGCGTGGGCCGATTACGACAATGACGGCGATCTCGACCTCTACCTGTGCAACACGTCGGGCGGAGCCAACAAGCTCTTCCAGAACAACGCCGGCTCCTTTGCGGACGTTACTTCGGGGCCCCTGGGCGATACGGGGAACTCCGAGGGTGTGTGCTGGGGGGATTTCGACGGAAACGGGTACGTGGACCTTTACGTAGTCAACAACGGTACTTCCAACAGGCTGCTCCTCAATACGGGTACCGGCACGTTCACGGACGCGACCGCGGGTCCTCTGGGCGACACCGGAAGCGGCTATGGAGTCGCGGCGGGCGACTATGACAATGACGGCGATCTCGACATATACCTCGTCAACTCGGGCGCAAACAGGCTCTTCGAGAACCTGGGCGCCGGCGTATTCACGGATGCCACTGCGGGCCCTCTTGGTGACGCGGGAGACGGCCGCGGCGCCGCCTGGGGCGACTATGACAATGACGAGGACCTCGACCTCTACCTGACCAACCATGGCGCCAACGTGCTTCTGAGGAACGACGGCGGGACGTTCACCGATGTGACGACCGGTGTGCTTGGGAACGTTGAGGACGCTTACGGCGCGGCCTGGGCCGACTATGAAAACGACGGCGACCTCGACCTCTTCTTCTCGAACTCGACGGGCGAGAACAAGATCATGAGAAACAACGGGGGCGACGACTTCAGGAACATCACCGTCGATCCGCTCGACGCGTCCTTCAGCGCGAAGGGCGCGGCCTGGGGAGATTACGATAATGACGGCCTTTCGGACGTCTATGTCGCCAACTCGGGCGGAGCCAACTATCTCTATCACAATGAATACCAGCAGCGGCCCGGCTGGCTCAAGGTCGAGCTGGTGGGCGCTTATTCCAACCGGGCCGGAATCGGGGCCCGCGTGCGCGTGGTCGCCGGCGGCGTGGTCCAGACGCGCGAGATATCAGGCGGGTCGGGGTACTGCTCGCAGAACTCCCTGATTGCCTGCTTCGGTTTCGATGACCTGGACACGGTCGACTCGGTGCAGGTTATCTGGCCCTCCGGCATCGTGACGGACACGACGCTTGTCGCGGCGGACCAGCTCATAGTCATCGAAGAATTCGATCTAGCCGGGGTCGACAGGCCCGCAGAGACGCCCGCGGCGTTCATGCTTTTCCCGAGCTATCCCAATCCGTTCGGCGAGGCGACTACGATACGTTACTCGCTTGGTGCGTCGGGGCGGGTGGCCCTCCGGGTATATGACGTCTCGGGCAGGGCCGTGAGGACGCTGGTCGACGCCGGGGATGTGGCTGCCGGGGAGCACACGGCCCACTGGAACGGCGACAATGACTCCGGGGCCGAGGTGGCCTCGGGGGTCTATTTCTATCGCATAGAAGCCGGGCAGTATGTTGAGACCCGGAGGATGGTGCTGTTGAGGTAAGCCCGGCGGGTACTGGCACCGGCAGGGCCGGGCTCAATTGAATCAGAGTCCCGAATGTGTTAATATTAATGTATCGGAGTGGTGGTTCTACCTGATGCTCAAGAGGGGTGATGCATGAACGAAGGACATCGTATATCATCGGCCATAGTCACAATAATCGCGCTCTCGGCCGCCGTGGTTCTCGCCTGGTCGGCCGCCGGCATGTGCGCCGGTGCGCTGGAGATTCACTGTCTTGATGTCGGCCAGGGGGACTGTACTCTGGTGATCTCGCCCACCGGCGGGACCCTCCTGTTCGACGGGGGCAACAACGGCCAGGGGACTGCCACTGTGTGGCCCCATCTTCAGAGTCTTGGAATCACGGGGATAGACTACATCGCGTGTTCGCATTATCACGCGGACCATATCGGCGGGATCGATGAGGTAGTAGCCGCATTGGGAATAGACTCGGTCAGAGTCGCGGTGCTCGACAGGGGCTGGTCGTATACCACCGTGACCTACCAGAACTATGCCTCGGCCGTGGCGCCTAAGAGGGCCACCGCATATGACGGCCAGGTAGTGGACCTGGGCGGGGGCGTTACGGTGACATGCCTGGCGGTCAACGGAAACGGCGTGCTGTCGCCGCCTTTCGACGATGAGGAGAACGACTACTGCGTCTCGCTCCTGGTCGAGTACGGGAACTTCAAGTTCTTCGTCGCCGGGGATCTGTCCGGCGTAAACTCGTCATATTATCATGATATCGAGACGAGCGCCTCAGCGGAAGCGGGCGATGTCGACATCTACAGGGTCGACCATCACGGCAGCGCGAGCAACACCAACTCCAATCTGGTTTCCAACCTGAGCCCGGAGGTTTCAATAATCTCCTGCGGTCCCAATTCCTACGGGCACCCGACCCAGACCGTGATCAACAGGCTGGTGTCCGCCGACTCCTATATTTACCAGACCCATACCGGGTCCGGCGGGACCATCCCGCCGGGGAGCGGCGAGGTCCTGAACGATCATGTCATCATCGAGGTCACCTCGAGTTCCTACACCGTAAACTACGACAGGACCTACCCGCTGGAATCGTCCGGCGTGGAAGTCGCTGCAGGTGAAATGTGGTTCCAGGCGTATCCCAACCCGTTCTCATCCTCGACCACATTGAGTTTCAACATTCCCAGCGGCGGGAAGGCCGGCATCGAGATATACGATGTGATGGGGCGCCTCGTGAACCTGTTCCCGGCTTTTGCCGTATCCGGCGAGCCCCAGTCAATTAGCTGGGACGGGTGTGCGGCGGACGGCGGGGAGACCGCGGCGGGGTTCTACTTCGTGCGGATCTCCTCCGAGCCGGGTGCCGTGACGCACAAGGTGATCAAGAGCCGGTAATGCGGGACCCGGGCCCGGGGCAGGGTTCGGGGTCACACGTCTTGCCCGTACCGCCTATGCAATTCCGCGCTCAATCCGTTACACCGCGCCGGCACACGCGGTCTTGACTACGGCGGAAGTTCCCTATAGAATCAGCCTGTTGTATTTATCGCAATAAGCACCGTGCGGACCTTGCAAGCGGGAAGACTGTATGCCGACCTACTCACATTCGAAACTCGAGACCTTCGAAAACTGCCCCATGCGCTACAAGCTCCAGTACATCGACAAGGTCGAGGTGGAGGAGTTCGAATCCGTCGAGGCGTTCCTGGGGGGCTGGTCCACGAAACCATGGAGAGGCTCTACCAGGACGTGCAGATGACCAAGATCCCTACCGTCGAGGAGCTCGTGCGGTTCTTCGACGACGCGTGGGACGACCGCTGGCATGACGGCATAAAAGTCGTCAAGAAATCATATAACGCCGAGCACTACAGAGGGATCGGCCGCAAGTGCATCACCGATTACTATGCCAATCACTATCCCTTTGACCAGGCCCGCACTATTGCCCTTGAGCACCTGGTGTTCTTCCCCCTGGACGATGACGAACAGTACTGGATACGGGGCATAATCGACCGCATATCCGTGACGCTCGACGGCAGGTACGAGATACACGACTATAAGACCTCGTCGCGGCTCATGACCCAGCGGGCGGCCGACCGCGACCGCCAGCTCGCGCTCTATCAGATAGGCATCGGCAGGATGTGGAGAGACGCGAAGGACGTGGACCTCGTCTGGCATTACATGGCTTTCGGCAGGGAACTGAGGTCAACCCGCACTCCCGAGCATCTCGAGAGCCTGAAGAGCGACATTATGGGCCTCATCTCGCGGATCGAGCATGAGAGGAACTTCTATCCCAAGGAGACCCCGCTCTGTAACTGGTGTGCTTATACCGAGCACTGCCCCGCCAAGTCGCCGCTCAAGGTGACGGCGGCTACCGCGGCTACCGCGGCCAACGAGTACATGGGCCGGAGCGCGGCGGCCCTCGTCAACAAGTATGCCGACCTCTCGAGCCGAAAGGGCGAGGTGGAGGAGGAGCTTGCCCGGGTGAGGGATGCCCTCGTGGAGTACGCGAAAGAGAACCGATTGCAGAATATCAGGGGTGACAGGCACAAGATTTTCGTTAAAGTATATAAGGGATACTCCTTTCCCGGAAAAGACGAGCCGGCGCGCAAGGAGCTCGAGAAAATCGTCAAGGACGCGGGCCTGTGGGAAAGAGTGACGGTGCTGAGCCCGGTAAGCCTTGCCAGGCTCGTGGAAAGCGGCAGGATAGACGCAAAGGTCGCCGAGGCCATCAAGGCGCTCGGCGAGGAGACCGAGAGACCCTGGCTTAAACTCTCGAATCTCTGAACTCGATAAAGGCCTGGCCGGATCCGGTCGAATATTAGGATGTGAACCGGCTTAGGCGATTGTGAGTAGCGCAATGACCCTTGAGTCCAAAAGGTGGTATTGTGTCTTATTGCCTCTTCTGGCGATTCTAGCCCTGTCCTGTTCCAGCCAGGAAGTGAGAATGGGCATGGCCGGTGAGGATGGCCTCAGGCTCTCCTACCGGGCGGTGGGCAAGGGAGAGGCCCTCGTTGTTATCCACGACGGCCCCGGCGGCGACAAGTCCATCATGTACGATGGTTTCGACGACCTTGCAGGCAGCATGAGGGTCATCTACTACGACCAGCGCGGTTGCGGCCGGTCGGAGCCGCTGGCTACCAGCCAGTCATGCACCATAGAGGACAATGTCCGGGACCTGGAGGCCCTTCGCATCTACCTTCACATCGATCGCTTCTCGATTGCGGCGCATGGGTGGGGCGCGGTGATCGCAACCGAGTACGCCAGAGAGCACCCCGACCGCGTGAAGGCGATGATTCTCATCACCCCGGTCTCACCCCATCACCCCGGCCTTTACCTCGACGGCCTTATCGGGAGGCTTCCGGAAGACGCCAGGCTGCACGTGCAGTCGGTGCTGGATAACCCCTTTGCCTCCATGCTGGAGAAGCGCGAGCAATTCGTCCGGGCGGTGCTGCCGATGCTGTTTTATGACGAGCGGGTCCGGGACCTCGTGGATCTTGAGGACCTCAGGTACTCTCCCGACGTCGACTCGCGCTTGAGCGCCGAACTCAAGACATTTAACCTGTATACCCGCCTGGGCGGCGTAGGGACTCCGACGCTGGTCATAGCCGGCAGACATGACGTACTCACCCCGCTCACCGAGCAGATGGCGTACGTCGAGCGAATCGTCACATCGCGCGCCGTTGTCTTCAACGAGAGCGGGCACTTTCCTTTCCTGGAGGAGAGGAGGGCGTTTCTGACGAGCGTGGGGATGTTCATCGCCAACGGCGCCGTGCCTTCACTGGCGCACGCTGCCCCGGGCCCCGACTAACCGCGGCCGCGCGTCCCGGGCAGGTTGCCTATCGGGGCTGCTTCTGTTATCTTCACGATTGCCAGTCAACCCGGCACATTGATTCTGCGGCCGGGCCGATGAAGAAAGGGGAACTTCCGTGGGAAAAACCGGACTGTCATCACGCGAACTCCTGAACCTCGCGGAGAGGTACAGCGCGCACAACTACCACCCGCTGCCCGTCGTGATTTCGAAGGCGGAAGGAGTCTGGGTCTGGGATGTCGAGGGCAAGAAGTACATGGACATGCTGAGCTCATACTCCGCGCTCAACCAGGGGCATCTCAACAAGAGGGTAATAGCCGCGGCGAAGGACCAGCTCGACAGGCTCACACTCACCTCGAGGGCTTTTCACAACGACAGGTTCGGTCCCTTCTGCGAGTATATGTGCAAGGTAACGGGCCAGGAGTCCGTGCTTCTCATGAACACGGGCGCAGAGGCCGTGGAAACCGCCATCAAGGCCGCGCGCAAATGGGGCTACCAGGTGAAGGGCGTCGAGAAGGACGGAGCCGGGATCATCACCTGCGAGAACAACTTTCACGGGAGAACGACGACCATAGTGGGGTTCTCGTCCGAGAAGCAGTACCGCGACGGGTTCGGGCCCTTCGCGCCGGGCTTTGATATCATTCCCTACAGCGACATAGAGGCGCTGAAGAAGGCCATTACTCATAACACGGTCGCATTCCTCGTAGAGCCCATCCAGGGCGAAGCCGGCATCATCATGCCGGACGAGGGCTACCTCCGGGAGGCCGCAGCCGTTTGCAGGGAGAACAACGTTCTGCTCATGCTCGATGAGATCCAGACGGGGCTGGGTAGAACCGGGAAGCTCTTCTGCTACGAGCACGAAGGCGTCACCCCCGACGTCCTCATCGTGGGCAAGGCCCTGGGCGGCGGGATCTTCCCCGTATCCGCCATTCTGGCGCGCAAGGAGATCATGGACGTCTTCACGCCGGGCGACCACGGCAGCACCTTCGGCGGCAACCCGCTGGGCTGCGCCATCGGAATGGAAGCTCTCAAGGTCATCATTGAGGAAGATCTCCCTGGCAAGTCGGCCGCCTCAGGCGAGCGTCTCATGGAGGGGCTCCGCGCCATCGACTCTCCTCACGTCAAAGAAATCAGGGGCAAGGGGCTTCTCATAGGCGTGGAGGTAAAGGAGAGCTCGGGCACGGCCAGACCCTTCTGCGAAAAGCTCATGGCCCTCGGGATTCTTGCCAAGGAGACTCACCGCCAGGTCATAAGGTTCGCGCCGCCCCTCGTGATCTCCACGCGGGAGATCGATTGGGCGCTCGAGAGAATCGCTCAGGTACTCGCAGGCTGATCTGAATAAAGCCGGGGGCCGCGTCGTAATAGGAGTGAGTTTTCGAATAAGGAGGTTTGCGATGAGGTACCTGAATGCGGGAAGCGCTCATTGCGCGAAACCCAGCAAGCGTTGCACCCTGACATCTCACTTCGCCCGGCGGGCGGCGCTGATCCTGGCTGCCGCGCTGCTGGCCCTTGCGGCGCCGGCTGCGGCGCAGGCGGAAGAGATTTCCCCGCCGAGGCCCGACTTCCCGCTCAACGTGTTCGAAGACGAGGCCGACTTCACCTTCTATCTTAACGAAGAAGTGCTCGTCACGAGCCACTCGGCCTGGCTTGCCGACGGGTCCGTTTCCAGCGAATACAGGCTCTCGATGGCGGGACAGCATGTCGACAGCAAGCTCGATATCGATGTCGACGAGGCCGGCTACTGGACCGAGATACACATGGAGACCCCCAGGGGACCGGTCACGGTGACCCGCGAGGGCAGCAAGGCTGTAGTGGACGACGGCAAGGGCACCGACAACACGGTCGAGATCCTGCCAAACACCATACTCTTCGAGAACTTCACGCCGATTCTCATGAGCCAGATGGTCATGGCTTATGACCGGGAAGCGGGGGGCAAGCAGGTGTTCCCGCTCTTCATAGTCCCCGCGGTCGTCATGGAGGGCTCGCTTGAGCGGCTTGAGACCGCCGAGAGAACCATCGGGGGCGAAGACCAGACATTCACGGTTTACCGCTACGGCGTCCCGGGCGTGGACATCATCCTGTGGGTCGATGAGGGGGGCAGGGTATGCATGGGTGATGTCCCCGCCCAGAGCGGCGCCTACGTCAGGAACGGCTATGAGGCCCTGCGTCTCAAGGAGGAAGACGACCCCTTGCTTTCGAAACCCGAATACGAAGTCAAGATACAGACCAATGTCGGTGTGCCCATGAGGGACGGCCTCAAGCTCAAGGCCGACATATACCGGCCGGATGCCGAGGGGGTGTTCCCCGTGATCCTCGTGAGGACCCCTTATAAGAAGGATATGAACGAGCTCCAGGCCAAGTTCTTTGCGCGCCGCGGATACGTGTACGCCGTGGAGGACTGCAGGGGCCGTTTCTCATCTCCCGGCACCTGGAACCCCTTCTTCAACGACCCGGAGGACGGCTACGATACCATCGAGTGGCTGGCTGTGCAGCCCTGGTCCAACGGCAGGGTCGGCATGATCGGGGCCTCTTACCTGGGCTGGGTGCAGTGGTGGGCTGCGCGCGAACGGCCCCCTCATCTCGCGGCCATGATTCCGAATGTCTCGCCCCCTGATCCCTATTACAACATTCCTTACGAGTACGGATCCTTCTTCCTGCTTGGGGCCATCTGGTGGGCCGACGTCGTCGAGAAGGAAGTGACGGCCGACCTTTCAGGCAAGGCGTTCGCGGACTTGATGGACAAGGACTACATCAAGGTCTTGAGGCACCTTCCGGTGATCGACCTCGATGAGATCGTGCTGGGCGAGAAGAACAAGTACTGGCGTGAGTGGATACAGCATCCGGACAACGACGAGTACTGGGCCCGGATCAGTTTTCTCGATCACCTGGAGGACCTCGATATTCCAGTGTACCACCAGTCGGGATGGTGGGACGGCGACGGTATCGGTTCCAAGCTCAATTATCTCAAGATGGCGGGCTACGGCCATAAGAACCAGAAGCTGGTGCTCGGGCCGTGGGGGCATACGGATGTCGCGACCCGGCGTGGTCCCTTTAACAACGACTACGGCGCCAGCGCCATCGTGAATCTCAACAGGAGCTACCTGAGGTGGCTCGACCGGTGGCTCAAGGGTGTACCGAACGGCATAGAGGAGGAGCCCCTGGTGTCAGTCTTCGTGATGAACACCAACAAGTGGCTGCGCGGCAATACCTACCCGCTTGAGGGAACGACGCCGACCGAGTTCTACTTCTCCAGCGGCGGCGGGGCCAACACCTCGGGGGGCGACGGCGCGCTCTCGGCGGCCCTGCCGGCGGGCGGCTCGGCGGAGTACGATACATACGTTTACGATCCGGGCGACCCCACCCCGGATGTAAGCATGTACGACGACACCCGCGAGGAGGAAGAGGGAGAGGAGGAGAACGGCGTGGACGAGTCGGTCGAGGGGGCAATCGCCGATCGCCTGGCTTACCACGCGAAGGTATCGGCCGAGAGGCAGGACATGCTCGTCTATGAAACGGCGCCTCTTGAGGAGGATCTCACCTTCGCGGGGCCGGTGTCCGGCGTCCTCTACGCGAGCTCGTCGGCAAAGGACACCGACTGGTTCATGCGGCTTTCCGAGGTCGACGCCGACGGCAACGTGAGGTCGCTCACGCGCGGGATCATCCGGGCCCGGTACAGAAACTCTTTCTCGGAGCCCGAGCTTCTGACGCCGGGCGAGATATACGAGTACCATATCGACATGTGGCAGACGGGGATTACGATACCGGCGGGGGCGAAGCTCCGGGTGGAGGTCAGCTCCTGTTCATTCCCGATGTTCTCGAGGAACCTCAACACCGGCGGTCACAATGAGACCGAAACCGAGTACGTGTCGGCCGAGCAGAGGATCTACCATACGAGGGAATACCCGTCGCACGTGCTGCTTCCGGTCATCCCGGATCCCGGGTTCGTCGAGGCCGGGCTGCCTTAGCATTGTGCATTTTAAGACCTGACCCCCAATGGAAAACCGCTCCGGGGAGGAGCGGTTTTCCTGGGTGCATGGAAACAAAGATGGTTATCTGGCGAGAACCATCTTGTGAGTGGACTCCTGATTTCCGGTTTCGACCCGGTAGAGATAGATGCCGCCCGGCACCGGGTCACCGGCGTCATTGGTGCCGTCCCAGGTCAGGATATGCGAGCCCGCAGCAAGCCGGCCCGCCCTGAGCGCTTTGATTCTCTGGCCGAGCACGCTGTGCACGGTAACGCTCACCTCCCCTGGATTTGCGAGGCTTATCTCGAAGCGGGTCGACGTCCTGAAAGGATTAGGGCTGTTATCGCTCACATAGAGCGCCCCGGCTGTCCCTTCAGGATGCGCGTCATCATCGACGCCCGTACAGCCTCCGGGTGAATACGTCAGCGCGCTGTAAGCGTCGATAAGACCGTAGCCGTACTGCTCGTCCCAGCCCGGTCCGCCCAGATCGAGCGCCGTCTCGTGCAATATGGTCCGGATATTCTCGACGCCCGTCTGGCCGTTTGCTATCATGAGGGCCACGAGCGCCGCGACATGCGGAGCGGCCATCGAGGTGCCGTCATAGAAGTAGTAGTCGAAGTCGGTCGGGTCCGAAAGGACCTCGGGCGGGCCGAAACTGTGGCCGACGAAAGTCTGTTGCAGCACTCCGTCGACCTCTCCGTCACCGTTGTCATCGAGATAGACGTCGCCGCCGGGGGCCACTACTTCCTGCTCGGGCCCATACTGGGAGTAGTCCGCTATCTGGTTCCCGTACTTGGTGGCGCCGACGGCTATGACTTCCGGATAGGCCGCCGGGAAGGCTACCGTCCCTGTTCCCCAGTTTCCCGAGGATGCGACCAGCACGACCCCATGGTCATAAGCGTACTCTACGGCGTCGTGTACCGTGGCCCCCGGGTCGTAGCCGGGGAACCAGCCCAGGCTCATGTTTATGACCTGGGCGCCGTTGTCGGTGGCCCAGTAGATGCCGTCCG
>CAZSBE010000009.1:0-36490 GCA_964604955.1 uncultured bacterium | reverse complement strand
GCCAGCTCGGATGCCGCCCCTGATCCCTGGTAGTCCAGGACCTTGACCGGCATGAGGGAGCAGTCGAAGGCGAGCCCGGCCGTGCCGATGCGATTGTTGGTGGTCTGTGCCACGGTACCGGCGACGTGCGTGCCGTGGGCCGAGTTGTCATTGGGGTGGCTGTCGTTGTTCACGAAATCATGGCCTGGCACGAAGATGGTGCCCGAAAAATCGGGTGCCCGGTAGTACGAGGTTACTCCCTCACACACCGTGCCCGCCTCGTGGGGGGGCACCGGGTAGTCTTCGAAAGCTATCCCCGTGTCGAGAATGGCCACCACGATGCCCGAACCAGCCGAAATCTCCCAGGCCGAGGGTGCGTTGACGGCCGGGAAGTTCCACTGGTAAAAGTACTCCGGGTCGTTCGGGGTCGTAAACGCGTGACAAATCGAATTGAGCTCCGCGTATGCGACGCGAGGGTCCTGCATAAGGAGGTCTATCACGTCCTGCTCGGTCCTGTCCGCGGGGACGCTGATCCGGCGCACGCCTGCGCGATGGACCGAGATGACCCCGGTGCCGGCCGTGGCGTTTATCTCAGCCATGGCCTCGGCGGAAACGCCGTCGCGGAATCTAACCAGCACCTCGGATTTCACGTATTCGATATCGCCCGGGGCCGCGATGTCCCGGTAGACGGGGCGGGCATGTACGCCTGCCGAGGTCGATGCAATCGAGGCGAGAAGCAGGAAGGGTAGGGCAAAGGCGAGACGCGCTGCGACGTGTCTCCTCATCCGGTACCTCCATCATTGTAGGCTGGGCCGAATGACCGGAAAGCGCCTTATGATATAAACCGGGCGGCGGCTATGTCGTTGTCCGGTCAGCCTTTTATCCTCAGAAACGAAGCAAACCATAAAAATTGAGGTAAAGCAAGCTTATAATTCGGCTTCCCCCCGTATGACTTGAGCATTTTGATATACCGGATGGGGTCAGGTCTTGAAATGCACAAGACGGATGGGGTCAGGTCTTGAAATGCACAGGCGTTGGGGACGGGTCCGGGTGTGCACGGCGGCGGCCGGAGGGAGTGTGAGAAAGCTCAAGACCTGGCAAGTTTCAGCAACAACAGCCGCCCGCGGGGGCATCGTCTCCGCCTCCGCAGTCGCAGGTGGGTTCGGTACCCCTCAGGGCGCCGGTTATGACAGCGGCGGCGCATCCTACGCCCGCCTTCACCGTGATGGCGCCTGGCGCGCAGTTCAGGGCGCAGGCTCCGCATTCCATGCAGGCGTCTCTATCGACGAGCGAGGCTTTGCCCCCGGTGACCTCGAAGACGCCGTGGGGACAGACCATCTCGCAGAGCCCGCAGCCGACGCACTTGTCCTCATCGTATTCCAGCGTCGTCGCGTTCTTAAGATATCTCAGGCTCACTACCCGACCTCCGCTAAATGAACCGTGCTATCATCCACAGCACTACACCGAGTATAACAGACATAGCCTGGAAAGGCACGGCGTAAACCATCTCCCGCCTGACGCCTGTCAGTGACGTGTATGTGGAGGATCCCGTGAAGTTCATGACGATGAAGGATGAAACCGCCGAGATTATGAGGACCCAGCCGGCACACTCGATGAAGTTGGCTCCGCCCAGCCCCGCCGCGTAGGAGAGAAGAAACAGCAGCCCCCCCAGCACGAAACCCTTCAATGCGAAAGCGCGGCCGGGCAGCCACGGCAGCAGCATGGGTCCGAGTACGTTGGCCCCCAGGTATGCTATAACGAGGTTGGCCATGGCGCGCGGTCCGACTGAAAGAAGTGTCCCGGCCGAATATCCACTCCTGTCGATGCCCGATAGAGCGAAGAACACGGCAAGCAGCGCCGCCAGGTACTTGAACCACTGGATCACGTCGGTGGGCGCGAGGGCGAGGCGGTCGGCCATCGAGAAGCGGATACGCCTCATCCCGGGCGCGGCGACCATGCCGGCGGCGAGGAAAGCCATTATATCGGATGACCGGATGGGCCCGAAGGTCACCTTAAAACCCGAGAGCTTCCTGACCTCGTGGGCCGCTACCCCGGTTGCCGAGAGCTGCGGGAGGATGAGGTTGCGATGACTGACGACTTCATCCAGGCGCGTCTCCTGCAGTCTGCGGACGACCTCCGCGGTTCCGAATGTACCCTTGCCGGCCGCGCACCATACGTTGATTCCCCTGGTGTCTAAAACCATCACGTATGCGTCGAGCCCGGTGAGTTCGCGGCGGAGATAGTCGAACGTGAGCTTGTAATTGGCCGTCACCAGGACCGGAGACCCGGGATCGGGATTGCCGACCGCGTAGAGACCCGGCTCCACCCGGTACCGCATCCTGCCGATGCCCCAGCGGGCCTTGAGGTCGTCGCGGCGGTCGGCCGCCGTGAGCTCCGTGGGCGCGACGGGCACGGCGCCTGCCGGGGTAGAAACGAATCCCGCGACGTAAGGCCTGTCGAGCTCAGGGCTGCCGGATTGTGGAGCACTGCACTCCGCCCCCAGGGAGCAGCACGGCTCGGGTGGCTGTCCGGGGGCCGGCTGCGGGCAGCATGGCCGCGCCCCCCCGGCGCCGTCTCTTCCCCGGCATGACTCCCCGGCCTGGTCGCCGCCGCTGCCGCAGCATTCGTTTCCTCTATCTTGCATACTATACACCTAGCGGTTGGGCCGGGTCCGGTCAAGTGCGGAGTTGCCTCCGGCGAAGGTTCCGAATGGACTTGTGCCGTCCCGTCTGCTAGGCTGGACCCGGCCGGGACGCCCCCGCGAAAGGAGCTCAACATGGACGAGGACAAAGCCTACGAAAGGGCCAAGGAAAAGGTCGAGGAAAAGGTCGGTTTCCTCAGCCATCTGGCCGCCTACATCATCATCAACGCGTTTCTCTTCTTCATTGATTACAGGAATGACAGGACCATCGACTGGGCATACTGGCCCTTGATCGGCTGGGGTATCGGCCTCCTGTTCCACGGGCTCAACACATTCGCTTTCGGCGAGGGCTCTGCCTGGAAGGAACGCATGATCAAGAAGGAGATGGACAGGGAAATCTCGAAGAAGGAATAGTGAAACCGGTATACCTCGACTATAACGCGACCACGCCCATAGACCCGCGCGTCGCCGAAGCCATGATCCCCTTCATCCGCGACCACTTCGGAAACCCGTCGAGCGGCCATGCTTACGGCGTCGCCGCCAAAAAGGCCGTGGACAAGGCGCGGAGACAGGTAGCGGCGCTCCTGGGCTGCGAGGTCCACGAGGTGGTCTTCACGAGCGGCGGCTCGGAGTCCAATAACTACGCTATAAAGGGCGCTGCCCGGGCTTATCGCTCGAAGGGAAACCACATCATCACCTCGTCGGTGGAGCATCCCGCCGTCACCGAAGTCTGCAGGTTCCTGGAGGGCGAGGGCTACGAGGTCACCTTCTTGCCGGTGGACGGGCACGGCCTGGTGGACCCGGCTGCGGCCGAAAGAGCCATCGGCCCGGCGACCATACTCATCTCCATCATGCACGCCAATAATGAAGTCGGCACGATCGAGCCCGTGCGGGAGATTTCTCGGATAGCCCGCAGCCGCGGCATCCTCATGCACAGCGACTGCGCCCAGTCGGTCGGGAAAATCCCGGTAACGGCCGCCGGCCTGGGCGCGGACATGATCTCCATCGCGGGACACAAGATATACGCGCCCAAGGGCATAGGCGCGCTCTACGTCCGATCGGGGGTGAAACTCGAGAAGCAGATCCACGGCGCCAATCACGAGATGGACCGGCGGGCGGGAACCGAGAACGTAATAGAGATAGTCGGGCTGGGCGAGGCCTGCGAGATAGTGGGCGAGAGCCTGGAGAGCCACGCGGCGCATATGCGCGGCCTCCGCGACAGGCTGGAGGCGGGGATCCGCGCGCGGTTTCCGGACGTCCGCGTGAACGGCCATCCCGAGCGGCGACTCCCCAACACGCTGAGCGTGAGTTTCAGGGGGCTTGAAGCCAATACCATACTCTCGGAACTTGACGGCGTGGCGGCTTCCGCCGGCGCCGCATGCCACGCCGACCGCGTCGAGGTATCGAGCGTACTGGAGGCCATGGGAGTGCCGATCGAGTTCGCAATGGGGACCATACGGCTTTCGGTGGGCCGCTTCACAACCGCCGATGAAGTCGACCGGGCCCTGGAGGAAATCGGCGACGTCGTGGGCCGCCTGCAGCCGTCCGGCGCCTGCCCGGCCGCAGAGACGGGGGAAGGCGGGGTCAGGCTCACTCGATACACCCATGGTCTGGGCTGCGCCTGCAAGATGCGTCCGCAGCTGCTCGAGCAAGTGCTCAAGAGTATTCCCGTTCCCTCGGATGAGAACATCCTTGTCGGAACCGACACCGCCGATGATGCGGCCGTATACCGCATCGACGACAATACGGCGATCGTCCAGACCGTGGATTTCTTCACGCCCATAGTGGACGACCCCTACCAGTTCGGCGCCATCGCGGCTGCCAACTCCCTGAGCGACATCTACGCCATGGGAGGGAGACCCCTGTTCGCGCTCAGCGTGGTGGGGTTCCCATCCGCCCGCCTGCCGGTCAGCGTGCTCGAGGACATTCTAAGAGGAGCGCACGATAAGGCCGGCGAAGCGGGGATCGCCATAATAGGCGGCCATACGGTGGAAGACAACGAGCCCAAGTTCGGCCTGGCCGTAACGGGCGTTGTGAGCCCGGCCCGGTTGCTGACCAATCGCGCCGCAAAGCCCGGCGACGCGCTGGTGCTCACGAAGCCCATAGGCACCGGAATCCTCTCGACCGCCCTCAAGCAGGGCCTCCTGGATGCCGGCGAGACCGCCATGCTCACCGATACCATGGCGGCGCTCAATCGCTCTGCGGCTGAGGCCGCCGTCGAGGCCGGCGCAAATGCCTGCACCGACGTTACCGGCTTCGGGCTCCTGGGCCATCTTCTCGAGATGATGTCGGGTTCGGGGACTTCGGCTGTAATCACAGCCGGCAAGGTGCCTATGCTCTCCGGCGCGGCAGACCTGGCCGCTTCCGGGGTGGTTCCCGGCGGCACCCGCAACAACATGGACTACACCGCTTCCAGCGTTACTTTCGCGGATGAAGTGCCAGAGACCGCGCGCATTCTCTTAAACGACGCCCAGACCTCAGGCGGGCTGCTCATATCCCTGCCCGCACGAAGCGCCGGTCGCCTGGCGGGGCTGCTCCGAGACCGGGGGACTCTCAGCGCGGCCCTGATAGGAATGGTCGGGGTGGCCGCGTCCGGGGAGACGCCCTGCATCACCGTAAAGGCCTAGACTCGGGTAGCCACCGCCACCAGGCCATAGCCCCAGCGGTCATCGCACGGGCTGCGCCAATCCGGGAACCTCGCCGCCTTGCGGTCGACATACCGGTAGAGGCGCTTCCTGCGCTCTACACCTGCGGCTGAACGGCCGCCCGGTACCAGGCTGAGCAACAGACCTCCCATGGCCTTTGCCCCGCCGCCGAGGAGGAAGTAGCAACAGTCCTTGAAAAAGGGGCTTCCGACCACTTCGCTGTTCTCCAGTCCGAGGTCCGTAAAGACCCGGCGGATGTCCGAACGGCTGTAGGGTACTTCCGGGCAGGCATCCCACCGCCCGGCCATCCGTGACAGGCGATCGAAGAGACGGTACGGCAGGCAGTTTGCGTTGGGAACCGATGCGAAGAGCAAGCCCGGGCAGCGCAGCAGCCGCCAATGGACTTCCCAGAAGCGGCGGCGGTCCTGGTCCTCAAAGTGTTCTCCCGTGCCCAGCGACAATGTCACATCGTAGGATTCGAAGAAGGCCTCGGGCAGCCTGAGGAGATCCGCCTCGACGTATTCGGCCCGCACGCCGTGGCGGGAAAAGAGATCTCTGGCGGCCGCAAGCGCACCGGGGCTGAAATCCACAAGAGTCGGCCGGGCCCCACGCAAGCCGAGGAGCAGGGAAAGCACTCCCATCCCTGAACCGACCTCGATAGTGCGCAGCCCCTCTATGCGTCCATGCAACTCGAGGAGTCGCGGTTCGAGCAGAGTCCAGTAGAAACCCCGGTACTCACGGTCCAATGCCAGGTCCGGGATGCGGCGGTGTCCCGTTCCACGCCAGTATTGCTCCCACGTATCCTTCAACTCGCGACCTCCGGTTGCTCCGATTATGCCAGATTCACAGCGGAGAGCGAGGATTTTTCGAAAAAAAGGGCAATCTTGGGGTGGACATCCCCCCGGCGATTATGTAAAATATGGTAGCAGCGGATATAAATGCGCCGATCAAAGAAGCTCCCTTGGAGTACCTTTCCATACTTAAAGGACTGTATCTCATGAAACAATTCGCATATGAAATAGTCATAACAATAGGAGGCTTTTCACGGGGAGAACGTGGCCAAGCAGGGGGGAGCTTATGAAATCGAGGTTTTCACGGAGAGACTTCCTCAAGAAGTCTTCCACGGGTGTTGTGGCGGCAGTGGTGATTCCGCAGTTCCTTGGGCCCAGCGTGGGCAAGGTCTTTGCTGCGCCGGCAGGAGAGAATATGACGTTGAATGACTATTACAACCACTTCGGTGTCGACGAGGGCCTTATCCGCCGGGTCATGTCGGAAGCAATGTCGCGGGGTGGTGACTATTGCGACGTCTACTTCGAGCACAGCGTCACGGGTTACGTGGGCCTGGAGGACAACGCGGTCAACCGCGCTTACAGTGAAATCGACTTCGGCGTGGGCATAAGGACGCTGAAGGGAGACCAGACAGGGTACTCCTTCACCGAGGAGATCACGCCCGAGGCCATGAAACTCGCCGCCGGCACCGCGGCGAATATCGCAAGTTCGGGTTCGGGGGCCGAGCCGGTGCATCTCAAGCTCCACAAGACCCCGAATTACTATCCGGTCAGAGAGTCCTGGGAAGACACCAGCATCGACCAGAAGGTGCCCTACCTGCAGCAGATCGACGAGGAAGCGCTCGCGCTCGATCCGGCTCTAATCAAGACCCGCATCTGGTACATAACCAAGTATTCTTACATTCTGTTGGCGACTTCGGACGGACGCGTTGTTTACGACTACCGGCCCATCGGCCAGATCTACCTCAGCACGACGGCCGAGGTGGACGGGCGCCGAGAGCAGAACGGCTACGCCATCGGCGGCCGCGTCGGCCGGGAGTACTTCACGCCCGAGAAGAAAAACAAGCTCATCAAGACATCGGTGAGGCGCACCATGGAGATGTTCGACGCCATTTCGCCCGAGCCGGGCGAGATGCCCGTTGTGCTGGCCGCGGGAAGCTCCGGCATTCTCCTGCACGAGGCCATCGGCCACGGCATGGAGGCCGACTTCAACCGCAAGGAGATCTCGATCTTCTCGGACAAGATGGGCAAGCCCGTAGCCGAGGACTTCGTGACTATCATCGACGACGGGACCAACCTGCACGCGAGGGGCGCGCTCAACATCGACGACGAAGCCAACGACACCGAGCGTACGATGCTCGTGGAGAACGGCATCCTCAAGAGCTATCTGCACGACAGGATAAGCGCCAAATTCTACGGCGTGGAACCGACGGGAAGCGGGAGGCGGCAGTCGTTCAGGTATCCGAATCAGCCCAGGATGCGCTGCACATATATGGCTAACGGGCCTCACACCAAGGAAGAGATCATAAGAAGCGTTGACAAGGGCCTCTATGCGGAGTCCTTCACCAACGGCCAGGTCTACATCGGGGCCGGCGACTTCACCTTCTACGTGAAATCTGGAAGGATGATAGAGAACGGCAAACTGACAACTCCGGTAAAGGACATCAACATCATCGGGAACGGCCCGGAAGTGCTCCGGGACATCGAGATGGTGGCTGACGACCTGGAACTGGCCGAGGGCGGCGGCAACTGCGGCAAGGGCGGGCAGTATGTCCCGGTGTCGCTGGGGCTTCCGACCGCCAAGGTCAAGAAGATCACTATCGGCTCGGCCGGCTAGCGGGGCCGGTGATGGACGCTATGACGAAACCTGACGTGAGGAAAACGATATGAACCAGAAAGAGCGACTTGAACTGGCCAAATGGGCCATGAACTACGCGCTGAAGCACGGGGCTGACCAGGTCTCGGCGGGCCTTTTCAATCAAAGAGAGATCTCGATAGAGTACCGGGACAAGAAGATAGATGAGCTCAAGGAGTCGACCCAGAACAGCCTGAACGTGGATATCTACGCCGACCAGAAATACTCTTCCCATTCGACCAACGATCTGCGCAGGGACTCCCTGGAGAAGTTCCTCGACGAGGCCATCGCGGCCACGAAGTACCTGACGAGGGACGAGTACCGGGTGCTTACCGATCCCAAGTACTATCCCAAGGGCAGGGGCGCGGACATCCAGATCTATGATGCCGCCTATCATAAGGTGGATTCAGCGACGCGGGTCAGGATGGCCGAGGAGATCGAGGCGGTGGCCATGGACCAGAGCGACGATATCATCTCCGTGAGCTCCTGGTACGAAGACACCTATACCCAGACTTGCATGGTGAACAGCAAAGGTTTCGAAGGCGAGGCCGAGGGCACCAGGTTCGGGGCCGGTGCAGAGGTGACGGTGAGAGATGGAGAAGAGGGCCGTCCGGCCGACTACTACTGGGCGAGCACCAGGTTCTTCGAGGACCTGCCGGGCACGGAGGACCTCGGCAAGTGGGCGGTCGAGTGCGCAATCCGGAAGATCGGCCAGAAGAAGCTCGCTTCGGGCAAGTACGACATGGTATTGGAGAACCGTGTCGCCCCGCGCTTCCTGGGCCTGTTCGGATACTCCTACACGGCCCAGGCCATTCAGCAGAAGAACTCCTTCCTGGACGGCAAACTCGACCAGAAAGTCGCCTCCGAACTCCTGACGGTCGTCGATGACCCGACGCTAAAAAAGGGACTGAGCTCGCGCAACTATGACGGCGACGGCATCGCCGCCGGGAAGAGGGTCATAATCGACAAGGGTGTGCTCAAGACCTACTACGTGGACAACTACTACGGCAGGAAGCTCGGATGGGAGCCAAACGGCGGCCAGACCTCCAACCTCATCTTCGCCTACGGGGACAAGTCCGGGGATGATATCATAAAAGGGGTGGAAAGAGGCATACTGGTAACCGGCTTTATCGGGGGCAACTCCAACAGCGTGAACGGGGACTTCTCGATCGGCGTAGTCGGACAGCTCATCGAGAACGGCAAGATAGTGCACGCGGTCAACGAAATGAACATAGCCGGCAATGCCAGCGAGGTTCTCAACCAGCTCGTGGCGATGGGTAACGACCCGTATCCGTATTCGTCGACCCGTACGCCGACGATGTGGTTTAAGGATATAACATTTGGCGGAATATAGAGCTTGAGCCCGAGGAGGGGCGGATGGCATCGCGCGGAAACCGCATGGGAATTGGCTTTACGCGCCAGCTGGAGTCTGTTATTAGTACTTTGCGGTCATTACTGACCCGGTTGGAGAGCTTAGTGGTTTTTCCCACTAGGCAATCCGGGGTTTCGTACGTAAGGTATGCAAAGTATCCAGGGGGGCGAAGGCATGCTGGGGCTTCCGAAGGTCGTTATAGTCGCATTATTCTGCGCGTGTCTGATTCCCGGCCCGGCCGGGGACGTCGAGGCTAAGGAGGTCGCCAGCGGCGACCTGGGTAAGAAGCTCGATGAATACCTGACGAGAGTCGTGCCGTATGGCTTCTCCGGCGCGGTCCTGGTGGCGAGGGACGGCGAGGTCGTTCTGAACAAGGGCTACGGTCAGGCCAGAAGAGCCGACGGCACTCTAAACACGTCGGAGACGGTGTTTAGTACGGGCTCCATTACGAAGCAGTTTACGGCTGCGGCGATACTGAAGCTCGAGATGCAGGGAAAACTGAATACTGAGGATAGGATAAGAGAACACCTCGGCGGTGTGCCGCAAAACAAGGTCGACATCACCCTTCACCATCTGTTGACACACACCGCCGGGGTTCTTTTTTCTACCGGCGACGATTATACGATAGCACAACGCGATGAGACTGTAAAGAAAATACTCGATGCGCCACTGGAGTTCACACCCGGAGAGCGTTTCCACTACTCTAATGCCGGTTATTCGCTACTCGCAGCCATTGTAGAGCATGTCTCGGGCCTGTCTTTCGAGGAGTTCCTCAACCAGGAGCTGTTCGAGCCGGCGGGAATGAAGTTTACAGGGTATCGCCTGCCCGACTGGAACAAGAAGGTCGTCGCGCACTGGTATGCCGGCGGTACCGATAACGGCACGCCGCTCGAGAAGGACTACCCCTACTGGAACCTCATCGGAAACGGCGGTATACTCTCGACGACCGGCGACATGCTCAAATGGCGCAACGCCCTCATGGGAGACAAGGTGCTCTCGGAGGCGGCCAAGGCCAAGCTGTATACGCCGTACCTCAATGACTATGCCTATGGCTGGGACGTGCTTGCCACCGACCGCGGCACCCTCATCCAGCACGACGGCGGGAGCACGCTGGGAAGCGCCGCCGAGATTCGGCGCTACATCGACGCCGGCGTCGTCACCATGGTCTTCGTGAACGCCGACGGCGAGGAAGTCCTCTTCGACGGCGTCCGCAATAAGATCGAGAACATCGTGTTCGGCGGTGACGTCTGGCTGCCGCCCGCACCCGTTGCGCTGGACCGGGCGGAGCTCGCCAAGTTCGCGGCGGTATATGACCTCGAGTTCGGCGGGACTTTCACAATTAAAGAGGAAGGCGATGGACTGCGCATAACAGCCGCCGGCCACGGTGCCGAGAACGTGCTCGCGTTTCCCGAGCAGGAGAACCTCCCCGTGCTTCACAACGATCTCGACGAGCGCGCATACATGCTCTTCGATGCTGTCATTACGGGCGATTACAGCATGGTCCGCGCGGAACTCGGGGATCAGGAGAGGGCCGACAGGTTCAAAAACCTCATCGAAACCCGCCTTGCAGAACACAGGGCCGGGAGTGGCGGGATCCGGCAGGTCGTCGTCTTGGGCACCCTGCCCGGAGTCGAGCCCGGCGAGGTCGTGACCACGGTATTGCTGAAGGGCGAGGGCGCTGAAGGGATCGGATTCCGCCTGCACTGGATCGATGGTGATCTCGTCGGAATGACCCCGGCCGACGGCGCGGGCCCGGTTTCGCTTCACCTCGTTCCGCTGTCTCCGACCCGCTTCGCCGGCTATCATCTCGGCTGGGGCAAGGGCATCACCATCGACTTCGAGGTTGACCGGCACAGCTCGGTACGGACGCTCACAGTCCCCACCGCCGAAGAAGATATACTTGCCGTCCGCAGGTAACAACGCCCGGCCCGCCATGTCAGCAGGACACGGAGCTGGTTGACGGCGCCGGGACACCAGGAGGCTGGCCCATGGATTCGGAACTCAAGAACACTTTCGCCAAGAAGTGGGCGAAGTACTTCCCGGGCGCCGACTTGCCCCTTGTCTTCTACTACACGGACGAGGTGCCGGAGGAACCTATTCACGTGCCCGAAGGCTGGCACTGCCTTATCTGCGACCTGCTGGTCGCACGCCAGGGAGAGCCCCTGCACTTCGACGTGGATGCGATAGGCTGCGGGGGGGCCAGGAGGTATCTGGGTTTCAACCGGGACGTTCTGCCCGACTTCGAATATTTCCTGTCATGCGGGATTCCGGGGAAGATGGAAGGGGAGCGCTACAAGAGCTCTCCGGAGCTGGTGGGCAGGCTGATGAAGCACTACCCGGCGTTCCAGGCCCCGGGCAAGTATATCGTGTTCAAGCGATGGGACAAGCTGGGGCGGGGCGACGAGCCGGAGGCCGCGATCTTCTTTGCTTCTCCCGATGTCCTTTCGGGCCTTTTTACGCTCGTCAACTTCGATGAGGACGACCCGCACGGCGTCATCGCCCCTTTCGCATCCGGCTGCGCGGCGGTCGTCCACTTCCCATACCTTGAGGCCAGGTCGGAGCGGCCGCGGGCAACGCTGGGGCTTTTCGACGTCACGGCCCGGCCGTGCGTCGGGGCCGCTGTGCTGACGCTGGCGGTGCCCTACAGGAAGCTTGTGTCGATGGTCGGGAATATGGACGAGAGTTTCCTCGTGACCGAGGCATGGTCCAGGGTCCGTAAGCGAATCCAGGGAGGTTCTTAATGGTTGCCGCAGCCGGGCACGGCGCCCAACAGGAGAACGAGACTATACGGCTGCTCCATGGGCGCGCGAGCCTCAGGAAGTTCAAAGACAGGAAGGTGCCCGAGGATGTAATGCACACTATACTGCTCGCGGGGATTCACGCGCCGACGGGCGGCAACCTCCAGCCCTACTCCATCATAAAGATAGAGGACCGGGCCGTCCGCAAGGAGCTTGCCGAGCTCAATGTGAACCAGCCTTACGTCGAGGCAGCCCCCGTGAGCCTTCTCTTCTGCATCGACTGGCACAGGCTCGAGAGATGGGCGGAGCTTGAGACCGCGCCGTTCAGTGCCACGAGTTCGTTCAGGCATTTCTGGATTTCTTTCCAGGATACGATTATCGCCGCCCAGAACGTCTCAACCGCAGCAGATGCAATGGGCCTGGGGTCGGTGTACATCGGGACAGTGCTCGAGTGCTTCCGCGAGCTGAGGGACATGTTCGATCTGCCGAAAGGCGTTTTCCCGGTGGTGCTCCTCTGCCTGGGCTATCCCGAGAAGAGGCCCGAGCCGAGGAACAAGCTGCCCGTCGAGGTCGTTGTCCATGACGGCAGGTACCGCGAGATCCCCGACAGCGAGCTTCTGGAGGCTTTCGCCGCCAAGTACAAGGGCACCACGTTTGACATCGCGGACGACCTGCTTGAGAAGATCTCCCGGGCATGCCGTGCAGCCGGCGGCGAGGCCCTTGAGAGAGAGTGCCTTGAGAGGATCAGGCGGGAGGGGCGGATCAGGATGGCCCAGCGCTATTTCGGTACGCATTACGTCGCCGACGAGATGCCCGAAGGAAACGACGAGTACCTTGCGATATTCGAGGAGTTCGGATTCGATTGGTTCAAGAAGTTCATACCATTTGATGAGCGGAAGTGACCGCTCCCAGCCGGAGGAGGTATTAGGCAGATGTTCCAAGTTATGCCGGGCCCTGTGCTCGAGAGAATGAAGTACCTTGAGGAGCTGAAAGCCAGGCAGAATGAGGAAGCGGTTGAAGGCTTCGAAAGGCTGAGGCAGGTTCCCCCCGAAACGGGCCGGTTCATCGCCCTCCTTTGCGCCGGCGCGCCAGCCGGCGAATGCCTTGAGATAGGTACGAGCGGTGGGTATTCGGGGCTCTGGCTGTCGCTTGCGTGCCGGGCCACGGGCAAGACTCTGATTACCCATGAGTTCGCCGATGCCAAGGTCAAGATAGCCACGGAGACTTTCAAGGCGGCCGGCGTCGACGATATCGTCCGTCTCGTCCCGGGTGACGCGCGCGAGCATCTCGGCAAGTACAGGAACGTCGGGTTCTGCTTTCTCGATGCCGAGAAGGACGCTTACGACGATTGCTACGAGCTCGTAGTGCCGAACCTCGTCAACGGCGGTATACTGGTGGCGGACAATGTCATAAGCCATGAGAAGATCCTCGCGCCTTGGGTTGAGAAAGTCATGGCCGACGACAGGGCCGACGCCCTCGTCGTGCCCATCGGGAGCGGCGAGCTGGTCGTCCGGAAGATATAGGCCGCGGCATCGCGTGTGGAGCCTGCAGGAGATTCCCATGAAGAGACTGATCGTGTCAGCAATGCTGGTCGCGGTCATGCTGCTCACTGCCGGGGTGGCATGGGCCGTGGAAGTCCACACCCTTCCCAGGGGGCTGGACGAGGTCAATCACCCGGAGTGGTGCTACAACCTCTCAATATACGAGGTGAACGTGAGGCAGTACTCGCCGGGAGGGACATTCCGGGAATTCGAGGCTCATCTGCCGCGGCTTAAAGAGATGGGAGTCGGCATACTCTGGTTCATGCCCATTCAGCCCATCGGCGAGAAGAACCGCAAGGGTTCGCTCGGGAGCTATTACTCGGTCAGGGACTACTATGCCGTCAATCCCGAATTCGGCACTCTCGACGAATTCAAGGCGCTTGTCGGGAAGATCCACTCCATGGGGATGTATGTCATCATCGACTGGGTCCCCAACCACTCCGCCTGGGATAACCCGCTCGCCGAGGAGCATCCCGACTGGTACAGACGCGATAACTTCGGCAACTTCCAGCCGCCGGTCGCCGACTGGTCGGACGTGATAGGCTTTGACTACCGGAACTGGGAGCTGCGCGAGTACATGACCGACGTAATGAAGTTCTGGGTGGGGGAGGTCGGCATAGACGGATTCAGATGTGATGTCGCGGGCATGGTGCCGCTTGATTTCTGGGAGACCGTCCGCGCCGAGCTCGAGGCTGTGAAACCCGTCTTCATGCTGGCCGAGTGGGATTCCCCCGCAGCCCACAGGGCCGCCTTCGACATGACCTACTCCTGGGATCTTAATAGCACCATGAACAAGATAGGCCAGGGGAATGCGGGGGCAGAGGCGATCGTCGCGTACCTGGAGCGCGAGGCGCGGGCTTACGGAAGAGACGACATCCGCATGCTATTCACGACCAACCATGACGAGAATTCCTGGAATGGAACTGTATTCGAGCGGCTGGGCGGCGGGGTTGAGGCCTTTGCAGTTCTGACGGCCACGCTTCCCGGGATGCCGCTCGTCTACAGCGGCCAGGAGGCCGGGCTTGCCCGGAGACTCAGCTTCTTCGAGAAGGACGAGATTGCCTGGGGCACGTATCGCTTCGGGCGGCTCTACTCGACGCTTCTCAATCTCAAGCGGCGTAACCGCGCGCTGTGGAATGGTGAGGCCGGCGGGGCCCTCGAGCGGGTTCGCACGTCCGATGACGGGGCGATCTTCGCATGCGTGCGGAGGAAGCATGGAGACGGCGTATTCGCGGTCTTCAACCTGTCGGATGTCGAGCGGGCGGTGACGCTTGAGGGGCGCGCATATGCGGGGAGATATCGTGAGGTATTCAGGGGCGATGAGGTGACTTTCTCAGCCGATGCGGAAATGGTGATCGAAGCGTGGGGGTACAGGCTCTATGAGGCTCTCCCGGTGGAAGGCGGGAGCGACGCAGAGGACCTGGCCATGTATATGACCGGTTCCTTCTCGAGCCTGGAGCAGGCCCGGGCCGACTCGGACTACCTGGATATCCGCCTCGAGGCCGTTCCCGTGTGGACCGACCGGAAGGACGGACCCTGGCTGTACGTGGAGCAGGCGCTGGCCGAGCGCAAACGCCGTCCGTATCGCCAGCGCGTATATCATCTCGTGGAGCGCGCCGGCGGTGCGCTTTGGAGCGAGGTGTATTCGTTTGAAGATCCCCTGCGTTTTGCCGGCGACTGGAAGAAAGACGAGCCCCTCGACGGCCTGACCCCGGACTCGCTTGCGATTCGTGAAGGATGTGCTGTGGTCCTCAGGCGAACCTCTGGTGACACCTTCGAGGGGGCCACCGTGGACGGGGAGTGTCTGAGCAGCCTTCGCGGGGCGGCTTATGCCACTTCCGAGGTCACCGTCAGGCGCGAGCAGCTCACGAGCTGGGACCGCGGCTTCGACGGCGATGGCACGCAGGTATGGGGCGCCACCGGAGGTCCCTATGTATTCAAAAGAATCCGCTGATACAGCCGTTTCTTAGGACTTCCGGCACCCCCTCCGGGAACCGGCCCGGCCTCGATTGTGCATTTCAAGACCTGACCCCGTCGGTTGGGCTTGAAAACCGGCCTGGTAAGTGGTATAATATCCTATCGTATGAGGTGTCGGAGTATATATGTGGCTGTTAACGGATGCTGAAAGGGGGTACCCATGCGGCTTACTGCTATCGCGGTGCTGACTCTGCTGCTGGCATCACTGCCGGCATATGCCGTTCAGCGCCAGGTTGTTGTGGAAGACTTCAGCAACGCTGGCTGATCGGGCTGTAATTCAATCAAAGACGCCATGAACGGCATCTTTGATGAATACGCGGGGCAGGTCGTCCCGCTCCTGATCCACACCTGGTGGCCAAATGGCACCGACTGCTTCTGGCTGTTCAATTCCACTGAGCTCGAGGACCGGATACTTTACTACTATGGAATGGAACCTTGGCCCTCATCGCTTTACGTGCCCAGTTTCCGTTTCGAGGGTGAGTTCATCAAGGATCCCAGCGACAGCGCATTCATCACGCTCGAGGACTGGTACAACTTCGTCCGGGGAACGCTGGACAGTCTGCTGGCTATTCCGAGTCCGATCAGAATCGCCAACTTCACCCAGACGCCCATGCTGGATTCGGTGTTCGTGAGTTTCGACGTCATCGCGGATGACCCCGTGACCGTGACGGGTGGGTTGAGACTCACAATGGTCGCGTCGGAATGGAGGCACCGCTGCCCCTATCCCGTCGGGGTCCACGATCATGTCGTGAGGGACTATGTGCCCGGAGTGACGGGCTATCCCTTCACGATAGCGCAGGGCGAATCGCTGCACTTCGACTGGGCGTGGTATATCGATCCCGAATACAGGAATGACCGCCTGGTCACCAACCTCTACATCGAGGACTACCCGCATAACGGGATGGTTCAGGCCTATCGGGAAGTCATTCCCGAGGAGCTGAGTGGGGTCGATATCGCGGACGAGGTGCTGCCGGCTGCTTCGATTGAACCCGCGATGCCCAACCCGTTCACTTCCGAGGCGCGCATAGCCTTCGCCATGAGCCGCGCCGGCGATGTGCGCCTGTCGGTCTACACGCCTGAGGGCAGGCTTGTCACGGACATCGTGGACGAGCGTATGGGCCCGGGTGATCACAGCGCAGTCTGGAACGGCCGCGACGGTGCGGGAAACAAGATGGGAAGCGGTATTTACTACTACCGGCTGGTCACGGGTGAGACCGTTCTTACGGGCAAGATGATATTGCTCAGGTAATGCGGCATAGCTTATTTGTAAGGCGGGCAAGGACTTAGCGTCCCGGCCCGCCTTTTCTTTACCTCCTTCCGGCCCCGCCGCCCCTGGTTCCTCCCGCTCGCTTGATTTTGGCATTTGTAAGTGGTATAATTACCTTATGTGAAGGGTGTTGAAGTATCTACTGCATATATCGCATGCCCGAGGAGGGATAAATGCGTTTGCGCACAGTTGCCGTGCTGACGATGCTGGTGCTGACGGCCCTGCCGGCTTTCGCGCTCCAGCGGGTAGTGCTCTACGAACAGTTCACCAACTCCGGCTGACCCGGCTGTAACGACATCAAGGATAGCGTGGATGTCATCCTTGATGAATACGCGGGGCAGGTTGTCCCGATTCGCTATCATGTATGGTGGCCCAATGACGGTGACTGTTTCTGGCTATTCAACCAGCCCGACGTCATTGACCGCGAAGCCTATTACGGCGTTCCGGCGGTACCCGATCTCTTTGTCGATGGCAAGGAGTTCGATCTTGTGAGCTACGACGCCCTCAGGGCCAAGTTCGATGAGCAGCTGGCCGTTTCGAGCCCGATCAGAATCTCGAACTTCACGCAGACGCCGTACCTGGATTCGGTGTACGTGAGCTTTGACCTTGTTGCTGAAGATGAGGTGACCGGGACCGACCTCAGGCTTATGCTGGCCGTTACCGAGTGGCGGCATCGCTGCCCGTACCCGGTTGGCGCCCATGACCACATCTTCCGTGATTTCGTGCCCAATTCCGCCGGCTATTCCTTCGTAATGAATGACGGCGACTCGCTGCACTTCGACTGGGCCTATTATGTCGACCCCGAGTACGGACTCGACCGCCTGGTGACCAATATCTTCATTCAGAAGTTCGCCAACAAGTCGGTGCATCAGGCCTTCCAGGAGTATGTGCCGGACTACAGCGGTGTCGATGTCGTCGAGAGGGAGATGCCGATCGCGGTGGATCCCAACTTTCCGAACCCGTTCAGTACCTCGACGAACATTACGTATCACATCAACCGCTCGGACAACGTGCGGCTGTCTGTTTATACCCCGACGGGCCGCCTGGTCACCCGCATCGTGGATGGCAATGTGGGGCCGGGCTCGCACAGCGTGACCTGGGACGGGCGCGACCGCTTCGGAAACGAGATGGGAAGCGGCGTCTTCTACTATCAGCTGGCCACCGGCGCCGGCACGGTGACGGGCAAGATGATGCTGCTGAGGTAGATTTCACGCGGCCCGGAGCCGGGCGGGCCTCCGGGCCGATTTTGGTCTGGTCATGCCGTGACCGAATCGTTATATATGGGAAGATACGAGGAGCGGAATAATGAGACATAGAAGGTTCCTGATAGCCGCGGCCTGCGTGATGCTGGTGCTGGCGGTGCCCGCCACTGCCGGGAACAGCATGAAGGCGCCCGATTTCACGCTTGCCAATCTGAGGGGTAAGGACGTGACTCTCTCGGATGTGCTCAAGGAGGGACCCGTTCTCCTCGATTTCTGGGCGACATGGTGCAAGCCCTGCGTCAAAGCCTTCCCGGACCTGCAGGGGCTTGTCGAGAAATACGAAGAGCGCGGCCTCAGGGTCGTAACCATATCTGTGGACAGCCCCAAGTCTCAGGCTCGGGTTGCGCCGCTCATCAAGTCCAAGAAGTGCACTTTCGAAGTGCTTCTCGATACGCAGGGGCGCGTCGCCAAGAAATACAACGTTCTGGCGCTTCCCCGTACCCTGCTGATAAGCCCTACCGGCGAGATCGTGTACGCGACGGTTGGCAACCGTCCTACCAGCCACAAGGAGCTAGAGAAGGCGATTCTCGAGATTCTTCCCGAGGAGGCTGACGATGCCAGTAGGGCGGCTGAGACGGGGTAGGGAACGGGTGACGCCCGGCCTCATCTTCGCACTTATCTTTCTTTGCGTTCCGGCGATTTCATGCCTGCCGCATCCGTCCGAAGCCTATGGGGCAGAGGGCGACATAAGGGGCGCGGTGCAGGCAGTCGGCCTGGCCAACTCCGATCTCGGTGAGTCAGTGTTTGACGGCCGGCTTGACTTCGAAGCGGAAACCGGGCGCTTTATCCTGGGCGCGACCTACAGGGCCTACGAGCTCTCGAGCGGCGCCTACAATCCCCGGCAGGCCTATTCCGATCCCCTTGGCATCAAGCACCGCTACATCGAGTTCAATACCGAAGACCTGGGACTCCGGGCCGGCGACTACTTCGTGACCTTCGGCAAGGGCCTCGTGCTGAGGAGCTTCGAGGAAACAGCGCTGGAGCACGACACCGCTCTGGACGGCGTGCTCGGCGAGTACCGGGCGGGTCCGGTGGATCTCACCGCCGTGGCCGGCGGGATGAACGACAGGCCTTCCCGCACGCTGAGGTGGCAGCACAACGTCTACGGGATGCGGGCCAGGACGACCTTCTGGGACTCTGTAAACCTGGGGGCCAGCGGCCTCAAACGCTTCCAGCGCAAACGCGACGAGAGAGTCTCGCTTCCCGACAGCGTCTCGAATTTCGAAGACGTGGTGATAGGCTGTGACGCCGAGACCTGGCTGGGGCCGGTCACGCTCAACGGGGAGTATGTCAGGCGCACGGGCGACTACTACTTTGAAGGCGGGCAGAGCGCCGAGCCGGGCTACGGCACTTACGTAGGCGGAAGCTGCGCCGCCTCCTGGCTCAGCCTTCTGGCCGAATACAAGAACTACTACCGCTTCGAAAACGCCATCATTAATCCGCCGACCGGGATTAAGGAGCATCTCTGGACCTTCATGAACCGCGTGACCCATCTGGTCGATCTGAATGACGAGAGGGGTTATATACTTGAAGGTGTGCTGACGCTCCCCGGGAGCGTGACGCTCGATGTGGGGGCGTCCGAAGCCAGACGCCGCAATCACGACCTGGCCCACTGGGAGATTTTCGGGCAGGCCGATTACACTCAGTCCGAACTCCTCAGCGCGGCGGTGGCCGCATCGTGGTCGCGTGAGTACGAGCTCGGCAAGTTCACCGAGCATATCTCGGGCGCGCTGGATACGGACATATCGCTCGGGGAGCGTGCACTCGAGATCACGCTCGAGGGTCAGCACACGGAGGAGCCCTCGGGGCATGGGTTTGAAGATTACCTTACGTCGGTAGCATACTACCCGCGCTACAATGTCACGCTCGTCGGTTTTTTTGAGCACACGACGCGCGATGACCTCGGCCGGGACACTTGGTTTTTTATGGACCTGAGGCTGACCATAGCCGACGGTTATGAAATCTCACTGGGGGGCGGGACCGAGCGCGGAGGCAAGAAGTGCGCGGGGGGCATATGTTTCGACGAGCCCGAGTTCGCCGGCCTCAAGGCGCGGTTCCTGACCTATTTCTAGGGGAGGGGAAGGTACCAGGGTGATGAAGAGGACAACGCGAGTGATCTTACCGGCCGCGCTTGCCGCGGTCGCGCTCGGCGTGGCAGCGGGTTGCGACTGGTTTGAAGACCAGGCGACGGGGAACCTGCCGCCGGTTACCGAGCTCGTAGGCTGTCCCGGTGCCGAAGTAGACGAGGGCGAGGACCTCGTGTTCCGGTGGGTCGGGACGGACATTGACGGCGCTGTCATCGCCTATGAATGGTCGATTAACGGCGCCCCATGGGTCGAGACCGAAGATGACTCGGTGTTGATAGCGGCCGTGGCCGAGGGCGAGTATTCTTTCACGGTCAGGGCGATTGACGATGAGGGTGACGTCGACCCCGTTCCGCCCCGTTGCGCTTTCACCGCTCACGCGGTAGGGGAGCTGGTGGACCGGGTGGTGCTGGTCGAGATGATCACAACCCGGACGTGCGGCAACTGCCCCAGGGCTGAAGAAGCTCTCAATAACCTGCTCGACACCCGGGGACGGGCCAACCTCTCGGTTGTCGCCTACCATGACTGGCGGGCCGGGAATCCGGCTTCCGATCTGCTGGGGACCGAGGAGACGATCGCCCGTATCCAGTGGTACACGCTGGACCCCACGTTTCCGGGACGGCCCGGCTGGTGGCCGACAGTCGTTTTCGACGGCCTTCGCATAGTCGAAGGCGCGGAGACGGTCGATGGGGCCGAGTCCGACTATACCGTGGAGATTGAGATGCGGGAGGCCGTTGGTTCCCCCGTGCGCCTGACGGTGGAGGGCGACCTCTCCGGGGTTGAGGGCATCGTCCGGGCCGGCGTCAAGGCCACCGGCAGGCTCCCCGCCGGACCGCTTGTGCTGAGATGCGTGGTCATCGAAGACCATGTTCTGCAATACACGTCCTATTACGATTTTGTCGCGCGCCGGGTCCTGGAGGACAGGCCCTTAAGCATCGCCGAGATAGGCGACTCCACGTCGGCCGAGTGGACTTTTCCCGTCGAAGAATCCTGGAACCTCGGGGGGGTCGACGTGGTGGTATTCATACAGAACGACGACGGGCGGGAGGTCCTTCAGTCGGGGCGGCTCGTAAGGCAGTGATTCATCTTAAGGGTGCGCGTGCCGTCCCGACAGGCGTGCATTCGCGCGGATATTGTGTTATAATGTCATAGTTGAGAGAAAGGAGATTTGAATGAGCACAGGTTTCGGCAAATCCATGGTCGCGGCCGCGCTCTTCCTTGTGTTGCCGGTTGTTGCGGTGGCCGACTACGATTTCGAACTCACGGTTTACGATTACGCCTCGGAGGCTTACCTCTATGAAGTGGCGTATCTCTTCATCCGCATAGAGAATACGGGTACGGAAGCCGATACGATCGATCTGGATACCGTGGATGAGAACCTGGGCCTCGGGTGGTTCACGGCCATTTGCCTCAACGGGTCCTGCCCTTACCCGGCCTATATCATTCTGGATCCGGGCCAGGCCGACACGGTGGAGGTCGACGTTTACGTGGGTGAGACCCGCGACTTCGGGACCTTCAACTTCCAGGCCGCGAGCCGCGGCAACCCGGCCCTGGTGCAGACCGTCGGGGAGTTCGCCGTCTTCTGTGCGCAGTCGTCGGTTCTCCTGGTTGATGATGACAACGGCGGCGCCTATGAGACATATCTCGAGACGGCCCTTGCCAATGCGGGATACTACTGTCACGTATATAACACCAGTGTTCTGGGAAGGCCGGATGACGTGAGGCTTTCGTCCTACTGGGCGGTCTTCTGGACGACGGCAGACGGCAGCGCCTCCTACGTCACCGCCACCGACGAACAGAACATGATGACCTATCTTGACAACGGCGGCAACCTGTTCCTCGCGAGCATGGACTTCCTGAGCAGCCGGGCGGGGGCCACCGCTTTCACTTCCGGCTATCTTCATCTCAGCGGCTGGACGGGCGCCTCCGGCGGCACGGATATTACGGGTACAGGCGGCGACCTCATAGGCGATGGAATGTCGTTCGATATCGGCAGCGGGCCGTTCTCATCAGCCGGAAGCGACCTGATGGACTACGCGTTCCCCGCGGTCGAGACGTTCTATGCGGCAGCCGGCACCAGGGCGGTATCGGTTGACGAGAACGCGCATAAGTTGGTGTTCCTGTCATTCCCGTTTGAGAACATCCCCACGGCGAGCCCCGATCCCGATAACCAGAGCGAGGTGGCAGAGAGGGCGCTGCTGTGGTTCGAACCACAGATGAGCGCGGATGACGACATCCCCGAGATGGCGATCGACGCGAAGCAGATTTACAATACTCCGAATCCTTTCAGCACGCAGACCAGAGTCAATTACCAGATCAGCAGGGGCGGCAATGTCCGCCTCTCGGTATACACGCCGACAGGGAGATTTGTGGCGGACCTAGTTGACGAGTACGTTGAGCCCGGCACCCACTGGGTGACATGGAACGGTCAGGACAGCAAGGGTCGTGACATGGGAAGCGGGATTTACTACTACCGTCTCGTCACCGGTGAAGCGATGAGCACGGGCAAAATGACTTTGCTTCGCTAATCGGAAACGGGGCCGGGTATGAGCATGGAGTCCGCCCGGCCCCGTTTTGTATTCGCTACACGCATTCCGCCCGGACCCCGTGGTGGGCGAGGCGCGCGACCAGCCTCCGCTGGATGTCCTCCAGGTAGCCCGGTTCAAGTGCGTGCTTGAGATTGTTCCTGCGGTACGTTTCCTCGACCTTCCATTTATAGTTCATCCGGTCCACGAGCACCCGGTCGGTGAAGGGCGCGACCAGGTCGGCGAGCTTCACGGGGTCCATGGGGAGAATGGGGCCTATGAACACATAGGTCGATATGCCGGCCTTCCTGAGAGCTCTCAGCGCGTTGAGGCGCTCCCGGATGCTTGATGAAGCGGGCTCGAATATGCGCTTTATGTCCTCGCGATTCGTAGTGATGCTCAACCCCACGTCTACAGTGGCCATCCCGGAGAGAATGTCTATGTCTCGCGTCACCAGGCTGGACTTGGTGAGGATGTCCACATCCAGCTCGGTCTGCGCAAGGAGCTCGAGGCAGCCCCGCGTGAGCCCGTACTTCCTCTCGACGGGCTGGTAGGCATCGGTCACCGAGCTCATCATGACCTCGCCGGTGATGTTCTTCCGCAGCGCTTTCTTGAGCAGGTCGACGGCGTTTATTTTGACGTCCACGAACGTGCCCCAGGGTTCGGAGTGGTCCGTGAACTTCTTCATGAACGTCGCGTAGCAATAAGCACAGGCGTGGCTGCAGCCGGTGTAGGGATTGAGGCAGTAGTCTATCCCGGGTATGCGGGTTCTCGATAGTATGCTTCGCGCCCTTACCTCTTTGATCTTCATGGGTAACCCAAGCTTACCCAAAGATGCGCCGGCCCGCAACCAGGCCATCTCTAAAATGGGGTTGTATTGGTGGCCGCGGAGTGCTAAAATAACCCGCTTTGGAGGTGGGACGTTGAAGGAATTCCGCCAGTTCGTCGTCGCGGGGTCTTTCGGGGAGGCGACGGATCTAAAGAGGAATATAGGTCCGGGAGCCCTCTATATAGCGGGGGGCACTAGTTTCGTCCCCTTCATAAAGACACCGGTCGAGGTCCTCATAGATATCAGCAGGCTGGGCATGAGCGGCGTTGTGGTCGGCGGCGGCAAGGTCGCCATCGGGGCGACCACGCCCATCGCCGATCTCATGGTACCGGAGCTTCGCGAGGCCGCTCCCGTGCTCTACAGGGCTGCCAGACGGCTCGCGACGCCGCTTGTAAGGAACATGGCCACCCCGGGCGGCAATCTGGCCTACGCCTTTCTCCCGTCCGACCTCTCGGTCGCCTTCCTGGGAGCCGGCGCCGAGATAGAGATTCTGGGGGAGAGTGCGAGAACGGCTCGCATCGAGGACCTTCTCGAAGAAGGATGGCTCGCCGGAAACGATCTGGTAACCAAGATAACGCTGGTCCGGCAGCGCAAGGGGAGGGGAACGGGTTTCGCGAAGTTCGGCAGGGGCGAGGTCGATATCGCCCTCGTCAGCGCCGCCGTGGGACTCGAAGTTGCCGACGGCGAGGTCTCGGGCCTCAGACTCGCGGTCGGGCAGACCTCCTCCATGCCGGCCTTCCTCAGAGAGGTCGCGGAGGGAGTGCGGGGGGAGAAGATCACGAGGGCGCTCCTGGAAAAGGTGGCCTCCTCGGCGTCCGATGCCATCGAGCCGAGGGACGACCATCGCGCGTCGGCGGACTACAGGAAGCACCTTGTCAGGATCATGGTAGGCCGCGCTTTCGCGGAGGCGGCCGGGGAAGCGGGAGTAACGATTGCAGATTAAGATCACTGTAAACGGCAGGGCGTTCGATGTCGAGGCGCCGGCGGGGGAGACCCTGGTGGAGCTCTTGCGGCGGCTCGGGTTCAAGAGCGTCAAGGACGGATGCTACACGGGCACCTGCGGCGGCTGCACGGTTCTCATGGACGGCAGGCCGGTAGCATCCTGCATAATGCTCGCCGCGCAGGCCGACGGCTCGTCGATAACCACGCTTGAAGGGCTTGCCGACGGGGACGAACTCCATCCGGTTCAGGAGGCGTTCATGGAGGTCAATGCTCCCCAGTGCGGGTTCTGCTCTCCCGGCATGATGCTCACCGCGGTGAGCCTGCTCCGCGGCAACCCTGACCCGACGCGCGAGGAGATCCGGGAAGCGATCGCGGGCAATACGTGCCGCTGCTCCGGTTACGTGAAGGTCGTGGATGCTATTGCGCTTGCCGCAAGCAAGATGCGCGAGGGCGGGATAAAGTGAAAGACAAGGTCATTGAGGTGATGAACGGCGTTGGCCTCAAGGTGGTTTCGAAGCGGCTGCCGAAGGTTGACGGCAGGTCCATTGTCTGCGGGAAAGCCAGGTACACCAAGGACTTTGTCGGGGAGGATGCTCTCTTCGCGAAGATGGTGAGGAGTCCTTACGCCCATGCCCGCATAAAGAAGATCGATGCCCGCGAGGCGCTCGCCATGCCCGGCGTAGAGCTCGTTCTGACGAGTGAGGACGTGCCGCGGATTGCGTTTACGACCGCGGGCCAGAACTATCCGGAGCCCTCCCCATACGACACCTTCATGCTCGATAACAAGGTCCGTTTCGTGGGCGACCGCGTCGCTGTCGTGGTGGCGCGCGACCGGCTGACCGCGGATAAGGCGGCGCGGGTGGTCAGGGTCGAATATGAGATTCTGCCCGCCGTGTTCGACCCCGAAGAGGCCATGAGAGAAGGCGCGCCGATCATTCACGACGAAGACGACGCAACCGGTATACATGACGCCTCCCGCAATGTAGCGGCGAGCATCTACGCCGAAGTGGGCGATATAGAGGAAGAGTTCCGGAAGGCCGACTTCGTCTCGGAACACACATATTACAGCCAGTACGAGCAACAGGTGCCCATGGAGCCCCATGTCACATACGCGTATATCGATGAGAAGGAGAGGCTGGTGATCATCACGGCCACCCAGGTTCCCTTCCATGTGAGGCGGATAGTGGCGCGGGTCAACGACATTCCCATATCGCGCGTCAGGGTCATCAAGCCCCGGATTGGAGGCGCCTTCGGGGTCAAGCAGGAGATAATTCTGGAGGACCTGTGCGGGCATATCGCGCTCCGGACCGGGAAACCCGTTCTCATGGAGCTCACGAGGGAGGAGGAGTTCTACGGCACGCGGCCGCGGCATCCCATGAAACTCACGTGCAAGACGGGCGTCATGAGGGACGGCACCATGGTGGCCAACGAAATGCGCGTGATCGCCAACACCGGCTCATATGGGAGCCACGGGCTCACGGTGCCATCCAACACGGGAAGCAAGTCGCTGCCTCTTTACCGGGCGAAGGCGGTCCGATATGCAGCCGAGGCTGTATACACCAACCTGCCGGTGGCCGGGGCCTTCCGCGGCTACGGCGCGCCGCAGGGGTTCTTCGCGCTGGAATGTCACATGGATGAGGTCGCGCGCGAGATCGGAATGGACCCCATGGAGTTCAGGCGCAAGAATCTGATCCACGCCGGGGACATGGATCCCATCGCGGTGAAACTCGGCGAGGGCAAGGAAGGGTTCGAGCGGGAAGTGAGGACCTGCGGCATTGAAGAGTGCATAGAACTCGCGGGTAGCGCCGTGGGCAGGGGCGGCGGAGGCCGCGCCGGTGCCGCGGACAGGGAGGACGGGCCCTTCAGGCGCATCAGGCGCGGAGTGGGCTTTGCGCTCTGCATGCACGGTACGGGCATACCCGGTGACGACCTGGCCGGGGCCACAATCAAAGTGAATGAGGACGGATCCTTTAACCTTCTCATCGGGGCCACCGACCTGGGCACGGGAAGCGACACGATTCTCGGCCAGATGGCGGCGGAGGTTCTCAGCGTTTCGCTTGATGACATCGTTGTCTATTCCTCGGATACCGACTTCACTCCTTTCGACGTCGGCGCGTACGCTTCGAGCACGACCTATGTATCGGGGACAGCGGTTGTCCGGGCAGCGGAGAAGGTCCGCGAGAGGCTGAGAGAAGTAGCGGGTGAGCTCATGCGCGTCGAAGCGCGTAAGCTGGTTCTTGAGGATGGTGAGTTCCGGACCCCCGGCGGCGCGTCGCTGACGGTCAAGGAGGTCGCCCTCAAGTCTTTCTACGGCGATACCAAGCAGCAGATCTCGGAGACTGCGTCTTTTCTGAATCTCGATTGCCCGCCCCCCTTCGGCGCGTGCTTCGCTGAGGTCGAAGTAGATCTCGACACGGGCATGGTGCGCGTGACCGACATTGCGAGCGCCATCGACGTCGGAAGGGCCATTAATCCAGATCTGGTGGAGGGGCAGATAGTCGGCTGCGCCGCCATGGGAATCGGTTATGCGCTGACCGAAGAAATGCTGTTCTCGCCGGAGGGGAGGACGCTCAACGCCTCGCTTCTCGACTACAAGATCGCCACGTCGCTGGACCTTCCCGATATAAAGGGCTTCATAGTCGAGACAATCGAACCGTCGGGCCCGTTCGGGGTCAAAAGCGTCGGCGAAGTGTCGATGGACCCCATCGCACCGGCAATCGCAAACGCCGTGTTCAACGCCACCGGCGTCAGAGTGAGAGACCTGCCTCTGACTCCGGAGAAGGTTCTCAAGGCCCTCAGGGGGGCCGGGATTTGATCATCCTCAGGAATATACACTCGCTCTATTCGGGCAACGACGAAGCGACGGACGTCGATGTTCTCATCGAGGGGAACAGAATAAGCGGAATCGGGCGCAATCTGGCGGTGCCCGGGCCCGCAGGCGGGGCCGAGATCATAGACTGCTCGAGATGCGTGGTTATGCCCGGGCTGGTCAACGCGCATCACCACTTCTACCAGACGCTGCAGCGTTGCATTCCCTCGGTGCAGAACGAACCGCTCTTCAAATGGCTTACCGCGCTTTATGAAGTCTGGAAACACCTGGATGAAGACGCCGTCCACTGGAGCACGCTCGTTGCGTGCGGGGAACTTCTGAAATCGGGGTGCACGACGTCAACCGACCAGTTCTACGTGTTCCCCAGGGGCACGAGCGGAAGGTTCATCGACGTGGAGATAGAGGCGGCTTCGGCAATCGGCCTGCGGTTTCAGCCCACGCGCGGAAGCATGTCGCTGGGAAGGAGCCAGGGAGGGCTCCCGCCGGACGAGGTCGTACAGACGGAGGACGAGATACTCGCCGACTGCGAGCGGCTCATCGAGCAGTATCACGATCCCGGGTTCGGGGCGATGGTGAGGATCGCGCTTGGCCCGTGCTCGCCGTTTTCGGTTTCGAAGGACCTGCTGGTCAGGACGCGGAACCTCGCGGACAGGACCGGAGCGCTGCTTCACACGCATATCGCGGAGACGGCGGATGAAGAGGAGTACTGTCTCGAGGCCTACGGGATGAGGCCCGTCGAGCTCATGGAAGCCTGCGGCTGGCTCGGGCCGGACGTGTGGTATGCGCATGGCATTCATTTCAATGACCATGAGCTCGAAGTCCTGAAGAAGAGCGGCACGGGAATATGCCACTGCCCGACCTCCAACATGCGTCTTGGTTCGGGGGCGGCCCGGGTTCCTGAAATGATAGAGATGGGGATACGGGTGGGCCTGGGGGTGGACGGCAGCGCGAGCAACGATTCATCCGATATGCTGGCCGAGCTCAGAAACTGCTTCCTGCTCCACCGCCTGGTCGGTGGAGGGGGGGCCATCACGGCGCGACAGGTGATCGATATTGCCACGAGGGGCGGCGCCTCGCTGCTTGCGCGCGACGACATCGGTACGATCGCAGAGGGCAGAGCCGCCGACGTCATCGGCGTCGATATAAGCGGCATCTCGCATGCCGGAGCGATCCACGACTACATAGCGTCGATGGTGATCTGCGGCGGCAGCCATACCGTGGACTTCTCCATTGTCAACGGTGTGGTTGTCGTCAGGGACGGGCATCTCACGCAGGTGGATGAAGCGGAGGTTGTCCGCAAAGGCAACGAAGCCGCATTGCGTATGATCTCGGCCCGGTGAGGTTTACCGCCCTTCCCCGTTCAGGGCACTCTCAGCCCGTGGGCATCAGGCGATTGTGCATTTTAAGACCTGACCCCATCGCTACAGGCGGAGGGCCATGCTGGACGGGCTCTCGCCGGTCTCGATAATGGTCTCGACGGCCCTCAGGCTTGGATCGATGACCACGACTCCGTTCGACTCGGGCAGCAGGACGTAGAGCTTCTTCTCATCGGTGTCGAAGAGAAGCTGCGCGGGCCTGGTCGGGACGGGTACGGTGAAGACCTCCACTCCGTTGTAGGGATCGATGCACTTGACCTCCCGGGAGAACCCGAAGGCGACATAGAGCCTTCTGCCGAACGGGTCAAACGCGATGTCGGTGACACCCGTTCCCACCGTCAGCGATCTCTCGACGGCGAGAGTCTCCATCTTTATGACCGTGATATCCGTCGACCCCTCGTTGGACACGTACAGCCAGTCGTCGGCTTCGTTGATGGCCATGCCCGACGGCCGGAGCTCGGCCTGCAGGACCGTGTCGGCCGCTACCGGAGTGAACTCGAGGTCGAGTACGGATATGGTCCCGTGCTGGCTGCTGATTATGAAGGCGAGTTCCCATACGCTCGAATAGACGGCCTTTGTGGGCCGCCGGCCCACTTCAATTGTGCTCACCGGCTGCAGGCTGAAGGAGTCGAGCAGGTGCACGGTGTCGGTTCCATAGTTGACCACGATGATTATATCCTGCTGGGGAATCGGGAGTATGTAGACCGGTTCGTCGACATAGTCGAGCTCCGCCACGTTTATGAGATGATTGCTCATCATGTCCATCTCGTATACCGTCCCGGCCCGCCTGTCGGATATGTAGAGCCGCCCCCTGCGATTGTCGGCACCGATCGCGTTCGGCCTCGCCCCGACGTATGCGTTATAGACGACGCGCTTCAGTTCCTTGTCGATGACCGAGATATTCGTGGATTTCTCATTGGCCACATACACCAGCCTTGCGTTCGGCCTCTGGTTCTCTCCCTCGATCTCTACTACGGGGTCGAACACCGGCTGGGCCTGGCCGCCCGCACCCGGGTGGCTCAGCACCAGGGTGAGGGTCGTCGAATTCCCCGCGATGGCCGAGAATGGGTGTTCCACGGTCAGTATGTTGGTCTCTATAGTCATCGGCGTGTTGCCGGGTTTCAGCCGGGCCCCCTCGGTGAAGAAGGTTATGCCGGTATACTCGCCCTGGGGTACTTCTCCCGCCTTCACGAGCCTCTGCGCTCCCATGAGACGGTCCGTGTCCAGAACGCGGTCTTCGGTCGCCAGGTCGATCTGGTTCCCGTCGACCCTCTCCAGCGAGACCTTCCTTATTTCCCACAGGATTCCGGGCTCGATTTCATGCATCAGCCGCGCGTAGAGAACCACCTGGGCGTTGTGGCCGGTCGGCACGCGAGTTGTAGAGATCGACCCGCCGGGCGCACCCGATTTCCGCCCGCCCACGCTGCACGCAAGTGCCGAAAGCGCGATGAGGACCAGGAGCTTCCTTACCATGCTAACCTCCTTTTGCAGGCTTCTTCCGGCGCTTCGGCGACAGAGCGAAGCAGATGAAAAACAGCGCACAAGCGCAAAGTACAATGGTGGCGCCTGAAGGCAGGTCCAATGTATATGACAGCACCAGTCCGGTAAACAGAGAAATGAGGCCGGCCGTGATCGATATGAACAGCATCGGCCCGTAGGTCCTGGCCAGCTGCCCGGCTGTAGCCGCGGGGAGAACGAGCAGGGCCGATACCATTATGATGCCCACAAGCTTGATCGAGGCCGCCGTCACGACGGCTATGAGCACCAGCAGGAGGTAGTGAAGAAAGCCGACCCGGACCCCCGCGACTCGGGCGATGTTCTCATCGAAACTCGCGAGAAGCAGGTGCTTGAAGAAGAGCCCGAGGAGGGCCGCCGTAGCAAGGCAGTAAACGGCCATGAGTATGATATCGCCCGTGGTTATGTTCAATATGCTGCCGAAGAGATAGGAAAAGATGTTGGACATGTATCTGCCCGACAGCGCTATGATAGTGACGCCCAGCGCCATTGTCCCGGAGAAGGTGATGCCTATCGCCGCGTCCTCTCGCACTTTGCCGCTTCTGGAGACATAGCCGATCAGCAAGGCTATGAGCGCGCAGAACCCGGTGGCGCTGACGGTGGTGTTTATACCCAGCATGAGGCCGATGGCGACCCCTGCCAGCGCCGAGTGGGAAATGCCCGCCCCGACGAACGCGATCCTGCGGAGCACTACGAAGAAGGAGAGAAGCGAGAGCGTAACGGCGACGAACATCCCGCCGAGGAGCGCGCGCTGGAAAAACGGGAAGCTCAGCATCTGTTCAATCGTCGTCATCGTCCTCCCCGTCCGCGTCTCCTTCATGGAGTTCGATTATCCTGTGCGGGTGCCTCCCGTGGGCTATGAACTCGAGCTCGCAGCCGTAAGCGCTTCTGAAATCTCCGACGTTCTCTATCTCGTCGGGGGCGGCGTGCACAAACACCCTCTGGTTGATGCAGACGACCTCGTCGACCTGGGATGGGACGACCTCTATGTCATGCGAAGCCAGTATAACGGTCAGTGACAGGTTACGGCGGAGATCCCGCAGGGTCCGGAAGAAGTCGTCGCGGGCGTTGGCATCGACTCCCGTGGTCGGCTCGTCGAGAAGAAGCAGGCTCGGCCTGCCTACGATCGCCCTGGCTATCGACACCCGCTGCTTCTGCCCGCCCGACAGAGCGCCGATGCCCCTTGTCCCGAGGTGCGCCATGCCCACGCGGTCCAGGGCCTCCATGACCCGCTCCCTGTGCTCCGCCCTGATTCGCGGGAAAGCGCCGAGCGAGCCGTAGAGCCCCATCTCGACCACGTCGTAAGCCGTTACCGGGAAGTCGGGGTCGATGTTCTCCTCCTGCGGGACATAGCCTACGGTCTTGCCTACCGGGCTCCGGAGAATGACTTTGCCGCGATCGGGCTTTATCAGGCCGACGATGGTTTTGAGCAGCGTCGTCTTGCCGCCCCCATTGGGGCCCATGAGACCGATGAACCTGCCCTCGTGAATATCCAGCGAAACGTCCCGGAGGGCCAGGGCGCCTCCAAGCCAGACCCATACGCCGCAAAGACTGGCGATGGGGGTGCCGGTTCCGGCCGGCTCGGACGGGTCTGCCATCGTAATATCAGTCCCCTTTCGCCGCTTGTTCTATGAGGGATACATTGTGACCGATCAGGCCGAAGTAGGTGTCGCGTCCGGCGACATCCGGGTCGCCTAAGGGGTCGAGCAAGAGCACCGTCACGCCCGTGTCCTTTGCGATTCCCCTTACCACTCCGGGGTCGGAGGCCTCCTCGACGAAGAGGATGCGGACATTCAGCCTCTCCATCTCATTGATGAGGTCGGCCACCCACCTGGCGGAAGGCTCATGCTCGGGATATTTCTCGACAACCCCTGCTTCCTTCAGACCGTACCGCCGGGCGAAATATGTCCAGGCGGGATGGAAGGAAACAAAGGCGTCGATGGCGCCCGCCGCCAGCCGCTCCTTGACTTCCAGGTGGAGCGAGTCCATCCGCGCCGCGAACCGGTCCATTCGTTTCTCATAATACGGGCGGTTGGAGTCGTCGGCGGCGATGAGAGCGAGGCCGACTTGCTCGCCCATCTTGCCGGCCAGTATGGGGTCGAGCCAGAAGTGGGGGTTGAAGGTGCGGCCGAGTTCAATCAAAGAGTCCGAGAGGATACTGTAAAACTCCACGCGGATCTGCCCTCCCGGCCTGCCGCCCCCCAGAATGCAGGAGTCGAAATCCGCCCCGATAAGGAATACCAGATCGGACTCGTACACGGCCCTCGCACTCGACGGGGTCGGCTCGAAGTGATGCGGATCGACGCCTGGCGGGATTACGGTGGTGACGCTCACCCTGTCACCGCCGATCTCCCGGATGAGCATGGTTATAGGATAAATGCTCGCCGTAATCCTGAGAGGTTCGGCTCCCGGGCCGGCGGCCTTTGCAGAATCAACGCTGGCCGCGGCGGCGAGCAGTATCGCGAGGACGGCCGTCAGCACTGTGGATGACTTCATCTTCTTACCCGCAGGATTAACGTCTTGTGGCTTTTGCGGTAATAATATAGGATTGAAATCCGGGTATCAACTGCAATATCAAGGGAGAAGTGTGTATGAAAACAAAGAACCTGGCAGCAGTTGTCGTCGTCGTTGTCATCGTGATTGTGGCCGCCGCCGTTTACGTGCGTGTGACCTCACCGCCTGTTATGAGGGCGGCGGTGCTGGCGGCGGACGACCGGGACTTCTTCGCCATAGCGCATGAGCTCATAAGCAACGCCGAGAAGAGCGTGGACGTCGTGCTCTACCAGAGCCGGTTCTACTTCCGATTCCCGAACAGCAAGAGCAACGTGCTGATTGCCGACCTCGCCGACGCGAGCAGGCGAGGGGTCAGGGTAAGGGCCGTCCTGGAGCTGGCCGGGTGGAACATCGAGAACAGCGAACAGAACAGGGACGTCTGGTCCCTGCTTCGGGACAGTGGCGTCGAGCTCTACGTCGACCCCGTGGACAAGACCAGCCATTCGAAACTCATCATAGTGGACGGCAAGTACACCGTCGTCGGGTCCTCGAACTGGAGCTATTACTCGCTGGACGTCAACCACGAGGCCAATGTAGTGGTCAATTCCGCGCCGGCTGCCAAGAGGTTCAGGAAGTTCTTTGAGGGCGTGATGGAGGAGAGCGGGCGGGAATACGCCCTGCCGCTCGAGCGGGTCACGGCCCGGGAGGCGATGGAGGGCGATGGGCGCTACGCCCTGATCCGGGACCTCCCGACTTCTATGAGCTATGATGAGGACCTGGCCGTGGGCTTCATCGAGTTCGGCGGGGCGACCGTAACGGTATCTGAGGGCGACCTCGAGAGCCTGCTGGCCCTCTATCCCGATTTCTTCGAGGAAGCCGCGGAAGAGACGCTCCGTATACTCGCCAGAGTCACGCGGAACGGTGTCGTAAGCCTGGAAGCCCTGGACATCGAGAGGGCCGACACTCGGGAGGCGATGCTTTCGAAACTGGCCGAGGAGAGTTCCTACATCAAGTCCATGCCGGGGGAGAAACCGGTCATGGAGTGGGCAGAGGCCACGCGGGTCATTCCGGTTCCAAATGAAGAGTACGTGGGTGAAGTCAACAATCTCATCGCCGGTGCAGCGGGCAGGGTGTGGGTCGCCATGCTGAACGCGGTCTACTACGAATCCACACCGAACACGGCCACGAGGGAGAGAGCGGAGGGAGAGGTGCCCAGCTATACCAACCTCATCGTCCACAATCTCGAGGACGCGGCCCGGAGGGGAGTGGATGTGAGAGTGGTGGTCGACGTGGGCGGGAGCGGCGTGCCCTCGCGCGGCGAGGACAGGTTCCTCGAGAGACTGCGCGAGGCCGGGGCCGCGGTATATGTCGATTCACGCGAAACGACGATACATGCCAAGCTCATGATCGTCGATGACGACTACTCCGTGCTCGGCTCGACGAACTGGACCTATCACGCGGTTGAAGAGAACAACGAGACCGCTGTCATCATCGAGTCGCAGGAAATAAACAGCCATTATGCCGGTTTCATAGAGGCCAGGATTGCCGAGGGGACGCCGTACGTCCCCTGATCAAGATAGCGCGAGGTGAGTGCTGTGGTTGAACACAGAATCGAGAAGGTCATGAAACGGGACGGCAGCGTCGTGGACTTCGACCAGGAGAAGGTCACGATAGCCATATACAAGGCCGCCGCTTCCGTGGGCGGTCACAACCGCGAGCTCAGCGAGAAGCTCTCCGATGAAGTCGTGGAGGCTCTCAACCAGTGTTTCGAGCCGCCGGACGTTCTCACCGTCGAGGAAGTGCAGGACATGGTCGAGAAGGTATTGATCGAGAACGGCCATGCCAAGACCGCCAAGGCGTACATACTCTACAGGGATTCCCGGAGGAGGGAGCGTGAGCGCAAGGGCGCCAAGCGCGGCCGCCAGAGGCCGCTTCCCTATCAGCTGATGTACGACCAGTTCCTGTGGAACATAGACCATGAATGCGAGACCGTCGAGAAACTGAACGCGAGAGTGAAGGATGGCAGCTTCCCCCAGCTCATAAAGGACTCGGATGCGAGGTACACGTCCAGCATATCGATGGCAGCCGAGTGCATAGCGCGGTTTAAGGACCAGATCCGGATCATAATCGTGGCTGGGCCCTCATCGTCGGGCAAGACCACAACCACCGCCAAGCTGGCCGCCAGGCTCAAGGACCTTGGAGTCGATACCGAGCCCCTCAATCTCGACCACTACTTTTTCAACCTGGAACTCCACCCCCGGGACGAGTACGGCGATTACGATTTCGAGACGCCAGAGGCCCTGGATCTGCCGCTCATAAACAAGCACCTTGCCGACCTCGTCGACGGCAGGGCTGTCGATATGCCCCAGTACGACTTCAAGAGCGGCAAGCGCTCGACAGAAACGCAGCGCATCAGGTTTGATCCGGGCAAGGTCATTCTCATCGATACGCTGCACGGACTTCACCCGCCGCTTACTGCCAGCGTAGACGACGAGCTCAAGTTCAAGGTTTACATCGAGACGATCTCGATGCTGCGGGACAATGAGAAGGACTTCGTCAGGTGGACCGACGTAAGGCTGCTCAGGCGCATGGTGAGGGACCACTCGCAGCGGGCATACGATCCAATGCAGACGATCGGCCACTGGCACTACGTGAGGCGGAGCGAGCTCAAGCACATCATTCCCTTTATCAGGGATGCCGATTACATCTTGAACGGGGCGCTTCCCTACGAGCTTCCCGTGCTCAAGAAGTACGAGTTCGAGTACTTCCTGAAGGTCATCGACCAGTGGAAGAACGAGCGGAAGCGCAGGGACGCGTATATAAGGGCCGAGCGCATCTACAGGCTGCTGTCGGAGGTCCGTGAGTTCGGCGACGAGTCCGTTATCCCGAACGATTCGCTCTTAAGAGAGTTCATCGGCGGGAGCGTCTACAAGCTCCATTGACCCGATGACGGCGCGCTAGAGATTGATGACCGACACCTGGCCCCTGCCCGGCACGTACAGGCTCTCCGGGTTGTTTGGGTCTATGATGGGATTCCCATCCACGATGTAGCGGTAGTTGTGCGCCTTGTGCTTCAGGGGTATGACTCTCTGCCACAGGCCTCGCCCGTCCACATCCAGAAGCACGTCGGACGATGAATCCCATGAGTTGAAATCGCCCTGGATCGCAATGACCTCTGCATCTGTGCTGAGGTACGAGAACAGCACTCCGCCGCCGATCCGGCGCGGGGCCAGGAAGTCGATGGTGGACTGCACTTCGATGTCCTTCTGCGTGGGCTCGTTGCCGAGGAGCTCATTGGCCACCGAGCGGTAGTCGTAGAATCCCCTGGAGCCGCGGTAGTTCGTTATGGGCACGCCGAAGCCCGTGGCTTCCTTGAGCGTGACGTTGCTCCTTATGACGGTGCGGAAACAGGAGTCCCCGAACCTGCGCTTCAGCGTCGAGAGTATCTCGCGGCTGATACGCGTCCGCGAATCGTACATGGTCGCAAGCACCTTGTAATCGGCGGAGTGCCCGCTCACGTTGCGGACGAGTTCGAGGGCCTCGACCACGCGGCCGACGCCCTGTAGCGAGAAGAGGGACGGGTCGACGGGGATGATGACCTCCTTCGCAGCGAGCAGGGCGTTGAAAGTCAGGAGGCCGATATTGGGCGGGGAATCTATGATGACGAAGTCGTAGTCGTTGGATACGCGGTCGATCACCCGCTTCAATCTCTCTTCCCTGCCGTCGCGGCCCGCGAGCATCTGCTCGGCCGTGCTCAGCACCACACTGGCGGGAAGAAGGTCGAGGTTCTCGCCGGCGCGTTAAGGAACAAGTCACGCACCTGGATAATGA
>CAZSBE010000008.1:46179-47926 GCA_964604955.1 uncultured bacterium | reverse complement strand
GGGAAGGATACCGGAATAGGAGATGAGTCATTTACACAAAAAACTGGACAGTCTCCTAAAACCCACAAGAAAATGCCCAGCCCTTCATCGAATTCCATACCATTCCTCCATTCGCAGGCCAAAATGCCTTGATTCTCTTCGCCCTACACATTTACCCGAGACAGCCGTTCTCGCGATTCCGCATACATCCGTCACAATCGATTTCAGTATATGACTCGAATAATCGCAACTGATATCTGTATTCACGGCGCGAAGCGGACGAGCGGACTCGGCTCTCCCAGGTAGTCCTTTCATGCGCCTAACCAGGGCCTACACTGATCCTGTTAGCGGTGCTATGAATGGCTGTTGCATCCATATAACACTCAGTACCGCACGCTCTCCAACTATCACAGTCACAAGCACTTGTCAACACGACTGCTCGCACGATGCGTGTTAGGCTGTTTCCGCTTAACTCCGGCTCCTATAGGCCTCAAAGCGAGTCCGGCTTCCCAAACAGTACAACTTTCGCAACTTTCTGATGAGCGAGGAATGTGCCGAGATGGCGCAGATGTTGGCCAACATGTCATAGGAGTGCGCGACCACGCTCGCTGACATGTTTCGCAAGGCTCCCCACTGACGGTTGACTGGTGTCCGCTGGCGGTACCGATAGGCCTACACAACCAGGTGACTACCACGTCCAAGCAAACCACGCTGGCGTTGGGTCAACAGCACCGTCATTGTCGACAGCACGTACCTCGAAGCACCAACCCATCTCATCACCCGGGTCGATATAGAAATGCCCGTCGCGTGCAAGGGTGTATTCCCACTGTGCCCATACGCCGCGGACCTTCATGCGCAGCTCGAAGTGATCCACATCCCCGTCGAGGTCAAGACCGAACCAGAAAATCGTGATTCCGTAGCCCTCATCAGGCGTCCCTTCGGGAGATGCACAGGTGACGAACGTCTCAGGAGGACAATTCGCCGGAAGGGTCGTAAACGAGTCAACATGGGTCGCTGTCGTCCCACCAATGCTCCAAGCCTTCCATTGGAACAGGTAGAGTGTGTCCGGCAGAAGCGAGCTGAGCATGAATGTGATCTGCACTGGGCCGTAAGCGCTCCCAGCATCCCCTGTCCACGATGAAGTGTCAGCACCTAAGTCTGTGCCATACAGGCAACTGACGGTCGTCTGCAATCCCCTAGCATCGATTTCGCATCGCAACGTTGTAGTTGTGCAGGTTCTGGCAACTGATGTACCAGGAAAGATGATAGGTGCCTGCAAAACGCTGCACGGATCGGTCTCACTGTCACCACATCCAGCGAATAGCACCAAAGTCAACATAAGTAAGCCAGAGTATCTGCTCATCACTAGGCCTTCCCTGAAATCAGGCCGGTCGCGTCCTTGCGTCGAACTGCTGCACCATACGGTTGGACCCTAGACTGGCCTGGTAGTAATGCATAGTCGATCTGACTTAGGCTTAGATACCTTCCTTGTCGCGCCCAGTCCGCCAAACAAGTGAGCCACAATTCCCGCACCACAGCAAGTAGCTATCCCGTTTTCGAGCCATTGTCAACGACATTGTCTGACTGGGGGGCCTACGCACTCTAGATCCTAAACTCGCGTACCTCTGGTGAGTATCTCCTTAGTGTCTTCGCGACTCCATCCTCTCACAAATTGGAGTCTCCGGCAATCCCAGGGCGGTTCAGATGTATCTTGACAAGCTGGATGGCGAAATCAGCACCAATTTCTGGGCCGACAAGTCCACTGGGT
>CAZSBE010000008.1:0-46159 GCA_964604955.1 uncultured bacterium | reverse complement strand
GCAACGTCGCATCAGGGCAAGAATCAAGGAGCATGAGGGGGCGGATCACGTATATCTTGATGAGGGCATCCAGATAATCGAACTCGCGCAAAGGGCGCATTCATTGTGGCTTAGGCAGAAGCCGCAAGAGAAGCGGAAACTGCTGGATATTCTGCTATCGAACTGCGCCTTCGATGGCGTAAGCCTTTACCCCACCTATAGAAAGCCCTTCTGCTGGCTGGTAGATACGCCAAACCGGCCCGTTGAGCTCCCCATACGGGATTCGAACTCGAACTCGGGGACAAGAAAAAGGCGCGCCCCCTGCCTCGCAATCGCGAGCCAGTGGCGCGCCCCCTGTTTGCTGCTGTCCAGGCCGGCCTGATAGCGGGCTAGCGCTGTATAACGACTTTCTCCGTCGCCGTCCTGGTCTCTCCCCTGAAGACCACAAAGTAAGCGCCAGGAGAAACGCTGTTACCGCTCTGGTTATCGCCCTGCCAGTATACCCGCTCAACGCCCTCATCCACCCGTCCATGGAAGAGCGTCCTGACGAGCTCGCCCTTCACGGAGTAGACGCCGAGGTCGACGTTCTGGGCTGTGGGGCTTGCGAACTCGACGGTAAGGCCTGTGCTCATCGGGTTCGGGCTCAGCGCAAGCCTGAACTCCGAAACCGGAACATCACCCACACCAGCCGTGGCCCTGATGAAGAGAAGCCCGCTGTAGATGGAGTGCAACTCGCCGGCGGGATCGATGCACGTGACCTTCAGCATGCCCTCATCCGTATCGACGTCGGGCACCAGCCAGTAATACTGCTGCTCGTCAACAGACGCGCTTACGATCTGCCAGGTCAGACCCGCGTCCACCGAGAAAGAGAGAGCGTAAGGATACATGGAGCCGCAATCGAAGCCCTCCCAGGTGACAAGATGGGTGCTTCCACCATCGAGCTCGGGTTCCGAGGCGATCTGTATCTCCGGCACGAAGACTTCGACGTCAGCCGTCGCGCGGATCTCATAGCCTCCGATGAAGCAGGTGATATGGACTGTGGCGGGGCCGCTCTCGTCGAATGCCTCTTCGACGTCGCCCTGGTAGAACACGGCCCTCACTTCCGGATCGCCGTCATTGTCGTAGTTGCCAACCGAGAGCGAACCCGGGATGCACTTGGCCATCCCCTCCATATACACGCAGGCCTCGTCCACCGAGTAAGGGTCAAGCCCTCCGGGGACCTCCACGACTGCGCTTATGCGGAGTCCCGGGATACCCCTGCGGATGACGGGCGGCTGCATGACGGCGGTCGTCATCAGTGCCTGGTCGTTGGAGTACCTCAGGCTGAAGGCAAGCGTACGGGCGCGGCTTACGATGCGGCCCGCCAGGTTGGTGCCCCGGTGGGCTGGGTTATATGTGTGCGGTATTTCAGGCGTGCCTCTTACGATCGCCTTCAGGTTCCTCAGAAAACCCTCGGAGGTCAGCGGCTTGCCCTTGCAGTAGGCTGCTTCGGCAGCATCGAGGGCAGCCAGTATTAAAGAGCGCGGGCCCGGCGGGATGGAGTCCTGGCCGGCGGTGATATGCCCCCTGAGGTAATCGAACTTGAGGTGCACGACGTCCGCGGGCGGCCTGTTGTCCTCGGCTCTGGCGAACCACGAGAACTCGTCGTCCTCGGACCTGGTGCGCCCCATGATTCTGAGGGTTTCGGTCTGCTCGTAGTACTGGGTGGTGGCATCACGCCAAATACCGCAGGGACCCGACCGGCGGGTGAAGACGCGCATCCTCTCGGGCGCCACCCCCGGCGGGAGGCCGGAGTCAACGAGGGCCACCTCCACCACGAAGTCAAACAGAGCACTCGTGTTTATCTCGTAGAATTCAGGGAAGAGCTGGACTCCAAGGGGTCTCGGGCACGCGTCGGTATCGGTCTTATTAACATGAAGCACACCTGAATCGGTGACAGCCTCGAAGTTCAGCTCGAGCTCACCCGGAATGCCGACCGCCACGCTGTCGCCTTCCGGTATGACTATTTCGCTGCCGGGGAAGGCGTATATGCTGATGCTGTCTTCGCTCCCGCCCAGGTACAGCAGACCATCGTGAAATGTGGCAGATTGCAGGCTCGGCCAGCAGTGGCCCTCAAAACCGCCATTCAGAGCATGAACATCAACAGGGACGGCCTCCGCAGTGATCTCGTGAACGACACCCCCGTAGAGGGTGGTCACAAAGAAGTGGCCCCCGTAGGAGGCGAGACCCGATGGAAACAGGATCCCCGGAAGGCTGTAGGAATTCCCAACCTCACCCGAAGTCGAGACTTCAACAAGTCTCGCGCCGAGGGCATCCAGAGCATAGATCGTAGGCGACGTCCAGAAGCCATTCGTCCAGAAGTCGAGGCCGCTGGGGACAAGCAACTCCTCAGGATCAAAGCATGTCTCGACCTCTATGGCATCGTCTCCGACCCACGTGAAGGCAATGAACCTGCCGACAAGGTCCCCGACCCAGTATAGGCCGCTCGCTCTGTCGTATGCTGCGGATATGAGCCGCGGATGCGGTCCGTGGCAGTCGAGCAGGCACGGGCCCAGATGAGCGCTTTTCAGAATCTCCCCCGTCTCCGGGGAGATGAGATAGACGTTTGTCAAGCCGATGTCACTCGTGGCCACAAGCAGATGCTCGCCGTCGCTCCCGAGGCCCGTGACGGATCTCATCCATGCGTGGCCTCCCGGCGCGGGTATCTTACCCACCAGTTCAAAATCGGCATGGGCACCTCCGACAGACATCGCGCACATGAGTGCCAGCAGAACTGTATACTTCAATAACCTGGTGTACATAAAATTCGCCCCTTTCGCAGCTCGCCTTTACATCTCAGGGTTAAACCAGCCCCCTAGCTACCCGAAGGTAACATAACGGGTTACTTTAGAACCTTAGGTTCATTGTATCATGGATGGAGGATTCAGTTCAAGCCAAATCGGGCTTTGAGGCGGGTCGCTTCCGCCTGCCGACCTGTGGATTCCAGGTTGGCCGCGGCCTCTGAGGCAACCCGGGATATGTCCCGGGAGCGCAGGAAGTATTTTCTCAGCCGTGGAGGGCATTTCTCGACTGTTCCGCCGGCCTCATCGAGGGCCCGTTCATAATAGGCGGCACTTCCCGCGCCGTCACCGGCAGCCTCCAGGAGGTCCCCGCAGAGGAGCAGGTAATCGATCCGGGCTATTCCCAGCCCCTCCGAGCGCGAAACCGCCTGCTCCGCGCGGTCAAGGGCCGCCGCGGGCTCGCCCGCCGTGGAGGCCAGGACGGCCAGCACCCGGAGGCATTCACATTCGGTATCCGCGAAGCCGTACCGGCGGGTCTCTGCCAGCACATTCTCAGCCATCTTCCGGGCGTGCGCGCTTTCGCCGCGCCGGCTCTCGGCCTCCGCCGTAAGCAGCGCCACCTCGAGCCGAACCTTGGTATGGCCCTTCCCGGGGCCGCTCAGCACGCATTCGACCTCCGACACAGCTCTGGCCTCATCGCCGTCCGACAAGAACTTCTTGCCCTTCTCCAGCTTTATAAGACACTTGGTCTCGGCTCCCATGGCCTTGTTCTCGAACTCGACCAGTTTTGCCAGGGCCGAGTCGCACCCGGCCTCGTAGCCGATCTCACAGAAGAGGGCCGCCTTTCCGATATGGGCCCCGGCCGCTACCTCCACCTCCTCCGTCTCAAGAGCGAGTTCATAGCACCTGTCAAAACTCTCCAGCGCCCGGCCGTAGTCACCTGTCTTGATATAGACATCGCCGAGCGCCTCCAGCGTGACGGCTACCGAGGGCTTCTCCCCCATATCCTCCTGTATAGCCAGGGCGAGGTCGAGATAGTGCCCGGCGCTGTCCATCATGCCCAGGGAGGCGTAGTAGCCGCCATAGGTCTGGTAGTCCCGGGCGATGAGCCTCTCGTTCCCGATCCTGCTGTCGATTGCCAGGGCTTTGTCGAGATTGACCCTGGCGCGTTCATGGAGGCCCCGGTTCACCAGGATCTCGGCGATATTCCGCAGGCTCATGGCTTCGCCCTGCTCGTCTCCTATCTCGACGCGGAGCGCCAGCGCCATCGAGTCCATCTCGCTGGACTTGTCGTAGTCGCCCATCAGGGCGTAGATATTGCCCATATCGGAGAGCGAGGAGGCCATGAGGTGTTTGGCGCCGATCTCCTCGCGAATCTCATAGCTTCTCTGGAAGTGGAAGAGGGCCTCATCGTACCTGCCGTAGGACTGGTACACCTGCCCGATCTTGTTAAGCGTGTGAGCGATTCCGCTCTGATCGCCGATCTCCCGGCGGATCTCGAGCGACTTGTTCAGTATCTCGAGCGCGCGCTCGACATTGCCGGCCGTCTGATAGATGAGCGCGAGGTTGCCGAGGCTGACCGCGATGCCCCGCTTGTCGCCCAGCTCTTCCTTGATGGCTATTGAGGCCTCCAGGAACTCTATGGCCAGGTCGATCTCGTTCTTGCGCCGGTGGGCGACGGCCATCGCGTTGAGCACGCGCGCCTCGCCCTCGCGGTTTCCTATGTCCCGGTAATAGGCGAGAGCCAGGTCGAAATCCACGAGCGCGGCGTCGAGGTCGTTTTTGTAAATGAGCACCCTGCCCAGCTCGTAGCGTACCGACCCGGCCTTCGGGTCGATCTCAAGGGCTTTCCTGAGGTTCTCGGCCGCCAGATCCCATTCACTCACGCCCATGTAAACGAGCGCGAGCTTGTAATAGCCTTCCGGGTCGTCGGGGAACTCGGCGATGAAATCGGTGTAGGACTCGACTGCCTGATCGGTGTTATGAGTCACCGCCGCCTGCGTGGCGAGTATGTAGGTGCGGTCGCTGGGCGGAACGCGGTCCATGTTCTTGACGAGTTTCTCGACGGCCGTCGCCGCCAGCTCCTCGGCGCGGTCATCATAGCCGAGATTCATATATGCCTCCGCGGCGCGCGCGTAGGCTATAGCGAAGTCTCCATCGTCCGCAATCGCCCCCTCGAACGCCTCCGCGGCTTCCAGGTAGGCCCCGGTGACGGCCAGGTCGAGGCCCTTGCTGTACTTGGAGGCCGCGCTCACGGACCTGGTTCGCTGCACACCGACTTCCTGGTCGAAGTCCTCGTCGATGTCGCTCTGGCTGAGCTTGAAAATCTGCTTGGTGTTCCGGGTCAGGTTGTCGATCATGGCCAGCAGTTCATCCTCGGTGCCGTCCACCGACCGCGAGCCGATCATCTCCTGGCTGTTGGCGTCCTCTATCTTGAGCGTGATCCTTATTTACTCGCCGATCCTGGCGAAGCTCCCCACGGCCACGGCGTCCAGGTCGGTGGCCCTGCCGATCTGGGCCATCACCTCCCCCACGTCGTACCCGTTGGGGTCGCCGCCGATATCGCTTACCACGTGCCTCAGGCGGTCGGTGCTCATTACGCGGAAGAACTTCGATTGCGCAAGGTCCGCCGTGAGGTTTTCGGGAATACCGGATGAAAGCCAGTTGAGTTCGTCGTCACCCGTGAGATTCTCAAACGGGAGAACCGCTATGAACGTCCGTTCCTGCTTAAACGAGAGCTGCGGCCGGAGGCCGAAGACAAAAAGCGCGGCCAGTGCCACCGCGGCCGCGCCGATGGCGATAAAGAGGTTTCTGCCCCTCAGGCGGATCTTGCGCTTGACATGCGCGCGTTCGATATCGGCCAGGATCTCCTCGGCTGATGCATACCGGTCGTCGGGCCTGCGCTCGAGCGCTCTCATGACGAGGCGGTCGATCCATGCCGGAACCTCCGGGTTGGCCTGGGACGGCGGGGCCGCTATTTCCCTGAGCCTCAGCATAAGAGTCGTGATAATGCTGTCCGCCTTGAAGGGAACACGGCCCGTGAGCATCTCATAGAGAACCAGGCCGAAGGAGTAGAGGTCGCTCCGCCCGTCAACGTCCCGGCCCTCTGCCTGCTCGGGGGACATGTAATCCGGCGTGCCGACGATCTGCCCGGTCACCGTCAGGCAGCCGTCGTCCATGCTCTTGGCTATGCCGAAGTCGGTGACGCATGCATTGCCGTCCGCGTCGATGAGAATGTTATGGGGCTTGAGATCCCGGTGGACCACCCCCACGTCATGCGCGCTCTTCAAGGCCTCGAGGACCTGCACGGCGATGTCCAGCGCCTCATCGATGGGCATCTTGCCCCTCTCGGTGATGATGGCCTTGAGATCCTTGCCCTCGATATAGGGCATGGATATGAACTTGAAGCCCTCGGCCTCCGATATGTCGAAGATGCGGAGAACGTTCTTGTGAGTGACCTTGCGGGCTAGAATAATCTCATCCTTGAAGCGGGCGATCACGGTCTCGTCCCGGGCGAGGTCGGGCTTGATCACCTTGATAGCGACGACGCGGTCGATCTCGCGGTCCCGGGCCTTGTAAACCCACCCCATGCCGCCCTTGCCGATGACGCCCAGGATCTCGTATCTGTTGCCGAGCACCATTCCCGTCGCGAACGCCTCTTCGTCGCCGGCGGCGCCCGCCGGCTTACCGGGCACGGTCTCGCCCGAGAAGTTGGTGAGTTTGGTGACGTCGGTTTCGGAGAGCGTGAGTCCGCAGTGGGGGCACTGGTCCTCGTCGTGAACGGGGCCGCCGCACTTCGGACACTTCTCCGGGCTTTTCCCTGGCAGGGTCTCATCCGCCACGGGTATAGACCTCCTCTGTATGGTCGCGCAGCCCGCCCTACCCTGCTACGCGCCCTTTATGAAAGCCTCGCGGCTGTCACTGGTGATCTCATAGACCCGCTTGAGAACCGCTTCCGCCCCTGGGCCGAGCTCCCTGTCTCTGCGCCGCATGGCCCGGGCGGCCGTCTCGAGCGCCTTTGCCGGCTCGTATTCCGCGAAGCGCCCTCCGCCTCCCCATGTGAAGGAGGGAATGAAGCCGGGAGGATAGCCCGCCCCGAATATATTGCAGCATACACCGGCCACGGTCCCGGTGTTGAAGGTGGTGCCGATGCCGCACTTGGAATGATCGCCCATGTAAAGCCCCACGAACATCTCGCCCGTATCGACGGTCTCGTCATGCAGGCGAACTTTCACTGTGGAGTAGTTGTTCTTAAGGTCGCTGGTGTCCGTGCCGGCGCCCAGGTTCACCCACTCGCCCAGATAGGAGTGGCCTACGAAGCCCTCGTGCTGCTTGTTGGCATAACCGTGCACGATGGTCTCGGCGACCTCGCCGCCTATCTTGCAGGCCGGACCGATGGATGTCTCGCCGTAAATCCTTGCCCCCATCTTTATGACGCTTCCCCGCCCTATGTGAAGCGGGCCCATGAGCGAGGCATTGGCCATGACGGTCACGCCTTCCTCGATATGTATGGGCCCCTCTGAAGCGTCGAGGACGACGCCGGGAGCCAGCCTGACTCCCGCGCCGACCGAGATCGACCCCTCGTTGACGAGCCGGACCCCGTCGGGGACGTCGCTCGCTATTCCACTCAAGCCGAGAAGTCCGAAGTCGCTCTCGATCTGCGCCCCGTTCGCCCCTACGAGGTCCCAGATGTGGTCGATGAGCGCGGCCCGGATCTCCACTGAGGGAAGGTCCTTGAATATGTGCGAGTCCAGCGGGGCGCCGACTGCCCCGTCCAGCCGCCCGGCGTCCTCGCTTCCGATGACCGCGGCGACCACCGCGCCGCCGGCCAGATATGCACCGCGCCGGCCCGCGTCTATTTCCAGCGCGACATCTGGCGTGAGAAGCGCGCGTCCGTTTATGAGAACGGCAGTGCCGCCGCCCTTGAGAAGGTCTGCGTAGGAGGACACGGATCCACCGGTCACGGGCGCCAGGTAATCCCTCACGTGATAGCGGGGGGCAGCGCCCAGCACCACCTCCGCCCTCCCGGCAAGGCTCAGAATGCCGCATCTTAAGTCGAACACGGGCCTCGTCAGGGCAAGTGGATAGAAGTTGTTTACATGCTGATCTTCGAAAATAATGACAGGGCCCCCCACTTAACCCTCCTCAAAAAGGTAATTAGCTTCCTGGTAGTTACTTTAGACTCTCACTTTCCGGCGGTCAACATGAAACCTCTGGGGGGCTCATGCCATCAAAAGGCAGAGACCGGGGGTTAGATGAAATGCCGATACGCGAGTACGAATGCAGAGAATGCCGGCTTAAGTTCGAGATTATCGAACTCGCCGGCGACACAGGTACAGTGGAATGCCCGAGGTGTAACTCGAAGGACGTGGAAAAGAAGTTCTCCATGTTCTCGAGCTCGCCGCATGATGGCACGTCCTGCCACTCGAACAGGGGCTTCTCCAGGGGGTTCGGCTGAGGCTAGGCCGGGGCGGCGGTCCGCCGCCTACTTCTCAACCCACTTGCCATGCAAAGGAACCGGCGCCTTCACGCCTTTCTGCCGGCGTACGAGGTTCCGGAAGTAGGGCCCGAGCGTCTTGAATTGGTCCGGCGTGGGAAATAGTATCTTATTGGTCTTGAAATCGAAGACGCCCGAGCGTCCCTCTCCGCCGGGCCCGTAGCCGGCTGCGATGCCGTGCCAGTCCCCTTCGTATTGAAAGAGGGCCAATACGACCAGCCACGTATCGTCCAGCCGGCCGCCCAGCAGCTTGTCAACCCAGGCGTCGATGTCCACTACCGCCCACCCGCTGTAGGTAGCATAGATATGAACCTGCGTCAGGGTCACCCGCGAGTCCTCGGCTACCCAGACCGACTTCCTGGGCATGTAATACTCGTAGAAGTTCACGACTGTATCCGCTATTACCGACCCGGGATGATATCCCAGAATGCTATAGGGAACCGGGGTCTTGAGCTCTTCCAGGAAAGAGATGGAAACCGTGCCGGGCACACCCGGCCCCGCGCGCCGGCGCTCGATCCCGGTTATGAGTTCGAAGGGGATTCGTGTCCTTCCGGCGAACTCGCCCAGGGCGGTTCCGATATCATCGCCGGTGAGTTTTCCATAAGCATCGGCTTCGGCGAGGCCGATCAGGTAGGCGAAGAAGCGGTCCTCGACCACTTCCTCCGGCAGGATAACATCCGCCGCCGGAGGCAGCGCCTCGGCCGGGGGCTGAGAGAGTAAGCGCGCCGGCAGAATGACCCCTGCCAGGCCCAGAATCAAGGCGAATGCGAGCGCGCTCGAGATGTCGTCCCGGGCTTTCGACTTCTGCAAACTTCACCCCCAGCCAATTATGCCTTGACAATGTTCGTAACGGCAAGCCTAATATGAATTAAGGCTTTAGAGAGGGTCGAATGAAGAAAATAATGCTGATCGCCGTGCTGGGGCTTGCCCTGGCGGCGCTGATCTTCGCCGGCGAAGACGAAGAGAAGGGCGGGGAAGAGTCCGCCCCCATCTATGTCGGCGAGAAAAGGTGCAAGGTCTGTCATCTCGCCACGTTCAAAGCCTGGGAGAAAACCGCGCACGCGCATGCCTTCGAGACCCTCAAGAAGGAAGAACGCGAGAACCCCATCTGCGCGGCATGCCATACAACCGGTTACGGCAAAGGCGGATATGACAACGAGGAAACGGTTGTCGACCTTGCCAAAGTCCAGTGCGAAGCATGTCACGGACCCGGATCGCTCTATTCCAGGTCGTCGGTGATGCGCGACCGCGAGCTTTCCGAGAATCTCGGGCTGGTGAAGATCGGGCCCGAGACATGCACCGTGTGCCATAACGAGAACAGCCCAACCTTCCGAGTTTTCGACTACAAGGAATTCCTCAAAACCGGCACCCACTAACCCATTGGGGTCAGGTCTTAAAATGCACAATCACCTCCCGGCGATTGGGTAGCATCGCCGAATCCCGACGGAGGGGGTGTCCCCCGGCATCCGCGCGGCAACGCCGGCCTTTGGCCTCTGGATGGTTCTTGAGGAGGGAGGGGGTGCGGCGCTGCTGTTTGAGAGAAGGGAAACAGCGCCGCACAAGACCGATCCTTGTGTAGCAGTGCTCGCCCCGATCTATTTCTTTAGCCTCTCCATTTCCTTGCGAAGCTCTTCCATTTCTTTCTGAAGGTCCTTTATCTCTTGCTCGAGATCGTCCAGGTCCTCCCTGTCTCCCTGCATCTGGAACTCCACGACTTCATCGAGGTCGTCCAGGCCCTCCTGGTCTCCGATGTAGAACTTGTGCATGCCCGTACCCGGGACACAAGACTGCGGCCCAGTTCCGTCCGGAAGGTCGATGATCTTGACATCGCCGTCGTCGCCCCTGATGACGATTTTGCCGCGTCCGGCCCCCCTGGGGTTGGCGCGCATGTAATTCCCCATGAAATGCCCCATGGGCGATTCCATCTCGCCGATCTCGACTTCGAACGTCTTCTGTCGGCCCTTTCTCTTGACCACGAGCGTTACGTCCTCACCGGGATCGCTGCCGGCTACGTACTTGCGGAACTTGTCGGTGCTCTTCACCATCTTGCCGTCAAACTCGAGGACCACGTCGCCAGCCAGGAGGCCTGCCTCCTCTGCCGGGCTGTCCTCATGAACCTGGGTGATGAGGACTCCCTCGCCCTCCTTCACTTTGAAGTACTGGCCGAGGTCGTCATTGAGATCGAGAATGCTCACCCCGAGATAGCCGCGCCCATCGTCCCAGGTCTGCACCCACTCATTTGCCCGCTCCCCCAGGGCCTCGAGACGACTCAGGTCGGGCATGCGGATCTTCTTGATCTCGCGCTCCCGGTCGCTCCGGCCGAGCTCGACGTCGAAGCTTCTGCTCCGCCCGTCTCTCAAGACCTCTATCTCGACTTTGTCGCCCGGGGAACGGTCCCTGATTGCGGCGACCAGCTGCTCGACCGATGTCATGGCCTCGCCGTTGATCGCAGTCACGACGTCCCCGTCTTCAATCCCCGCATTGTCGGCCGGGCTGTCGTCGAGCACTTCGGCGATCAGCACGCCTTCCCGGCCCTCGTCCATGCCCATTGCCTCTTTGAGGTCATCATTCAGCGCCTGGAGCTGGACTCCCAGCCAGGCCGTCTCCTCCGAGACCTTGCTGCCGGCCTGCGATGCGCCAGCGAGCGCAAAAACGATTAAGACCAGGCCCAAGCAGATGCCTGCAGCCCTCGGGTTAATCAACGCCTTCATATTCTCCGACTCCTTTCACAGGGGTTCCAATCGCCCTCACCATGCTTGAACCCGGCACGCCACATCCGGTTCCTTCTTTTTCTCCTCCCGTGAGAGTTTATTCCTCGCGCATTGCAGCCATGCCAGGGGCTCCTGAGTACGATTGTCAGGCAAACCGGCCGGCCGTTCAAGCCGATTCGGACAAACCCCCGCCTCGGGCGTTGCAAACTCGGGCGAATGGCTGTATGATCACACGGGACAATTCGACTCGGGAGGGAATATGCATAGAACTACACTCAGAGCCATTGGCCTTCTGGCGATAATCGCCATGGTCGCCCTCAGTTGCTCCGGGGCTGGCAGGACATCGGAAGATCGGCTGAAACCCGGGGACAAAGCGCCCCTCTTCAGCCTGCCGAGACTCGACGGCAACGAGGAGGTCGTAGGGGCCAAGGTGATCTACGACGCATGGGCCACAGTTCTCATCTTCTGGAGCATGTCCTGCCCGAGTTGCAGGGATGCGCTTCTGGAATGCCAGGAGGTCTACGACGAGTACGGTCAGAAGTCCACGGCGTTCTTCGGCATAAACTACGACACCGAGAACACCCAGGGCGTGCGGGCGTTTCTCAAGGGAGAGGGTGTCACCATCCCGCATTTCTGGGACCGGGGCCAGAGGACGACCATCGCTTACAGGGCACTGGACTACACCTTCAGCGTCTTTGTGCTCGACCGCCAGGGCACGATAGTGCTGGCCCAGTACGACCACCCGCCGGACCTCGTGGAGGTGCTCACCGAAGCCCTGGAAAAGACGCTACCCGCCGGAGGCCGGCCGTGAAAACCAATCGTCTCGGCGCAGCCTTATGTTTGATCGCGGCCCTCTCCATAATCGGCCCGCTCGCGATCGCCTTCTCTCCCGCCTCGGGACTCGGGGCCGGCCTGGACGACTTCGAGTTCTCGAGCGACATCCGCCTCAGATGGAGATGGGTCGATTCGGGATCGCCCGGCCCGTTGAGGAGCACCTACGGCGAGTTCAATCAGCGCGGGATTTCGCTCAGGCATCGTTTCATTTTCGACGCCGCCTATCCGCTCACGAGCGAACTCCGTGTAGGCGGCCGCATCAGGGTGTCCAACGAACCTGAACTCGTCCTGACGACGGGGCCCGATTACTATTCGTCGGAATTCGGCACGGCGTTCATCGCCTATGAAACACCGTCCCTGCGGTCGAGGTTCGGGTTCTACGAGACCTATTATACTCCGCTCACGCTCATGCGATGGGACCTCAAGGACGATGCCGAGGGAGGGGGCTGCCCCGTGTGCTCGTCGGCGCCGGGTACGGCGGGGGCGATACTCGGGGAGAGTCTGGAGATCCTGGGGCCGGTTCTCACATTCGAGGGCGTTCGGTTCCAGGCATCACGCGGCTCGGTGCTCGGATTGGATGCCTTCTACGCCAGACCGAGGGTCTCCCATCAGTCCGATTACGGCCTGCTGCGCCAGGTGAACACGTTCGGCGCGCGACTCGACGTTTCCACCTATCTTTCACATGCTTCGGAGCTTCTCAGCGCCGGTATCATCGTGGTGCGCTCGCAGGAGGACGAGGGCTCCGTGGAGTCGCTGGAGGGCCCTCCCGGCTACCCGCCTGAGCCGTTCAAGAACACGGTCTACGGCCTGACACTGAAGGCTCCTTTGCTGAAGTGGCTGGCCCTGGCAGGCGAGGTGACTTTCACCCGGGCCCACAAGTGGGATATATTCAGCGCCGTGGACAAGGAAGGCAAGGGCGCGGTGGTTTCGCTCGAGATGGCGGCCGGCGGCCTCCGCTTCGAGAACGCCTATGTCTACCTGACCCCCGATTGGGAGTCCTATTTCAGGGCGCTTTCCTACAGTCCCGACCGGAAGGGTTGGAGGTCGAGGCTCGCGTTCGAGAAGAAGACGTGGCTAGTCTCTGTATTCGCGAGGAATCTCATAACCGTGAACCGGATCTCGGACGTCACGACCGACCGTTTCGCCTACCCCACCTGGAGCATACAGGGAAGCTACAAGCCGAGACCCGAGGTCGTCGTAAGCGCCAGCGTCGTCTACACGGGAACGGGCGTCCACGAAGGCGCACTCGATTTCGCCGAGACGTCGCGATTATACACCTATGTCGTGGCCGTTATCGCCGACGTCGCCAGGGGCGTCAAACTCACGATCGAGGACCGCTATCTGAACAACCGCGATTACGCAGTCCCCGATTTCAACTACGACGCCAACATGGTTACCCTCTACCTGAGGGCGGAGATATGGTAGCCGGCGGGCGACACCCCGCAGCCTTTACGGCGGCGCTGCTCGGGTGCCTGATTGCCGCTTCATGTTCATCGACGGTGAAGAAGCCGGAAGCCCCGGGCAGTGGCGCGGCCGGCGCGGAACGCGGCGCCCTCGCCGTCGAGATCTCGGAGTGGGATTTCGGATCCATGAAGCGCGGCGAGACCGCCGCCCGGACAGTCGCGCTCGAGAACCGCGGACCGGATCGGCTCGAGGTCAAGGCGCAATCGACATGCAGCTGCCTCACGGCCCGGCCCGAGTCGCAGACGCTGGGACCCGGGGAGAGCGGCAGTTTGCTCCTGTCTTTTGTCGGAGAGGACATAAAGGAGAAGGCGACCAAGACGATTTACGTTTATTACGTCGAGGCCGGGGCCTCGGATGCCAGCGAGGCGCGCATCACGGTGACCGGCCGGGTGGAACCCGGCGACGGACCGCATCTTCAGTGCCTGCCGGCGCCGCTGCTCTTCGAGAAGACCGGTGACGCCTACGGGCCGGTGATGCTCCGCGTAATCAACCGCGGCCGCGCTGACCTCATCGTGAGCGAGATGCGTTGTTTCGGCTGCGAAGCCGGCAGGAGCGAGTTCACTCTGGGGGGTAATGAGGAGATCGATGTCGCCATAAGCGTCACCGCCGGGTGGGCGGGGAACCGCTGGCTTGAGGTCGTCTCCAACGACCCGGTTCAGGCGACCAGGAAGATATCGCTGGTCGTAACGGAATAGGCCCGAACCGATCTAAGGGCGGCCCTTGCCCGAACTTCCCTGGCCCTGACGCTCACCCTGGCTCCCGCCCTGCCTCGGAATCTCCTTGGAACCGTCCTGCGAACCGCGCCCGCTCCGGACTTCGCCTATCATCTGCCTGATCTCGGCGCGGAAGCGCTCTTCGAAAACGGCATACTGCGCCCTCTGCCGGAGGTTCAGCATGGAAGCCGCCTCTTCGCGCAGCTTCTGCATCTCATTCCAATGCTGGTACCTCATGTCCTCGTACTCGCGAAGAGCGCTCTCGACCTCGGCATCGCTCGCGCCGGATTTGAGGAGTCCGTCTATCTCCCTGACGGCGTCCCTCTCTGCCTGCCGGTGACTCTCCTCGGCCTCGCCGACTTTCCTGACCCTTGAGAAGAACACCGCCATGTCCTCTTCGGACAGATCGAGAACATCGGTGAGTTTCCAGACCCTGTAGGCTTCGATGATGTCTTTCGCCCGCGTCTCATCCTGCGCCGTCCCCGGCGCCGGAACTCCGAGCAGCAGCCCCATGAGGACGAGAACTCCGATCATCTTGGACAATTCTAACACTCCTTTCCAGCATCGCTGTCAACGCTTCCCCTGAGTTCCATAAGGTTGTTGAGCTTGTTTATCAAGTCCCTTTCCTCATCTTCGTTTAGTCCGCCGACCATCTCGTCTATCCCGCCCGTCTCGTTCAGATACTCCTGGAGCAGGCCGGCGTCCTCCCCTATCTGGCCGACCATGAGCGCGTCCATTCCGGATTCGAGCACGACTTCCTCGGTCACGAAAGAGGCATTGATATCGGCAATGATGTTCTCGACATCGCCGACCGGCTCGACGGTGTTCCTCGTGAATATCACGACCAGGAGAACGCAGACGGCCGCGGTCGCGAGCCCGGGGATATAGACAAGCCTGAAGCGCCTCCTCCGGGACTCCACCCGGCTCTCGGCGCGCTTCCTCACGTTCCTGGCGAAGTAGGCCCAATAGGCCGGTTCGGGCTCGGGGACTCTGTCGGAAACCGCAGCGCCGAGCGCCAGCCTCAGCGACTCCACCGCGGCCCTGCAGGCCGGGCACTCCCCGAGATGCCTTTCTATGCTCGCGGCCTCCTCGCCAGTGACTTCACCGTCGACGAAATCGATGAGACGGTCTTCGCTTATGCAATTACGCGCGCTCACCTGTCTCCTCCTTCACCGAGAATGTTCCTCAAGTGTTTGACCGCATGATGGTAGTTGGCCTTGACGGCCCCGACCGAGGTGCCCGACGCCTCTGCAATCTCCTTGAGCGACATCTTGTCGAAGAACCTCATCGCGAATACGGCGCGCTGCCTGGGCGGAAGATCTATCATGGCTTTCGCCACGGTCGCTTCGAGCCGGCTGTAATCGGGACCGGCGCTCTCCGGCCTGGCCTCAAGCACTCCCTCGACGGTCTCCAGGGGAACCGTCTGAACCCTGGCCTTCTTGAGCCGCGTGAGGCACATGTTGGTGGCTATCCGGTAAATCCAGGTATAGAGAGCGGACCCGCCCCGGAACTTGTCTCGTTTCTCGTATACTCGAACGAAAACTTCCTGCGCCATGTCCTGTGCCTCTTCCCTGTCTCTTAAGATCCGGTAGCAGAGCTCGTACACCTTCCGCGAGTATCTATTGACGATCTCGTCGAAGACGGTCTCATCGCCGCTGGCAAACCTGCTGCTGAGCTCATCCATTATCCGGTTCGTGCCTTCCAATAACTTAGACAACCCGCGCGGGCCAAAGGTTTAATGGCCTCGCCCGCGAATTCCGGCGCACGCGCGGCATGAGGTTACGACAGGCAACGGGTCGCGGTAAACACTAAATACGGCCAACCGAAGCCTGTAATGGCTAAAGCCGGAGCGCCCGCTGACGATCTAATTGGCTGTGGGAATAGAACTTAACCGGCGAGAACCCCGCCCGGAGGCACCGGATGGAGGAGCAGGACAAAGGCGTAACCGCGCTTGACGACCTTGATATCGACGACCCCATCCTGAAGGCGCTGAGATACCTCAGCGAGAGGCTCTGCGACCCCGGCCTGACGCCGTCGGCCGTCGCGAGCCGAGCGGGCCTGGACCTGTGGCGGTTCTGCCGCAAGTTCAAGTCGGTCACCGGGAGGACATGCAACGAGTTCATCGCCGAGATGCGCATGCGCGAGGCGATCAGGCTCCTGGCGCGGGATGACCTCCTCGTAAAGGAAGTCGCTTACCGCGTCGGCTTCGAAGACGCCAATTACTTCAGCAGGCGCTTCAAGCGCGTCGTCGGCAAGTCCCCGACTTCCTACCGGAGGGGCCGGGCCGCGGGCAACCCGCGCGACTGATCCCATCCTGCCGGCCCGGGTGAAATTGCTTGAAACCTGCACACCGCGTAGTATAATCCGTTATAAGCTATCGGCAGGCTTTCCAAGATGTGTCGCTAATCCACGAAAAGGAGGTTCTCAGGATGCTTGCTGCAAAGGTTAAGGACGGCATGGCCCTGACGCTGAAGGAGATCAGGGATGCCGGCCTCTGGAAGGACGAGCGGATAATCCTCGGACCCCAGGGCGCCGATATCCGGGTCGGCGACGGCGAGGTCATAAACTTCTGCGCCAATAACTACCTCGGCCTGGGCAATCACCCCGTGCTTATCGAGGCGGCCAAAAAGGCCATGGACACCCACGGCTACGGGCTCTCCTCGGTGAGATTCATCTGCGGGACGCAGGACATTCATAAGGAGCTCGAGAAGACCATTTCCGAATTCCTCGGAACAGATGATACCATTCTCTACTCTTCATGCTTCGACGCCAACGGCGGCCTCTTCGAGACGCTTCTCGACGAGGAGTGCGTCATCATCTCCGACCGCCTGAACCACGCTTCGATCATCGACGGCATCCGCCTCTGTAAGGCCAAGAGAATGGTCTTCCAGCACGGCGACATGGCCGACCTCGAGGAGAGGCTGAAGGAGGCCAAGGGCTCCAAGCGGGTGCTGATCGCCACCGACGGCGTCTTCTCCATGGACGGGGACATCGCCAAGCTCGACCAGATCTGCCCCCTCGCCGAGAAGTACGGCGCGCTGGTGATGATCGACGATGCCCACTCCACGGGCTTCGTTGGCAAGACCGGGCGCGGCACGCCCGAGCACCGCGGTGTGATGGGTAAGGTCGATGTCATAACGGGCACGCTGGGCAAAGCCCTCGGCGGCGCATCGGGCGGCTTCACGAGCGGCAGGGCCGAGATCATCGCGACCCTCAGGCAGCGTTCCAGGCCGTATCTCTTCTCCAACACGGTTGCGCCACCCATGGTCGGAGCGGCCCTGGCCACTTTCAAGATGCTTTCCAAGACCACCGAGCTCCGTGACAAGCTCGAGAAGAACACCAGGTACTTCAGGGAGAAGATGACCGAGGCCGGCTTCGATATAGTGCCGGGCGTGCATCCCATCATTCCCATCATGCTCGGCGACGCCAAGCTCGCGCATGACATGGCGAGAGATCTTCTCGATGAGGGGATCTACGTCATCGGTTTCGCTTATCCGGTGGTGCCCAAGGGTGAGGCGAGAATCAGGGTACAGATCTCCGCGGCGCATGAGCGCGCTCACCTGGACAAGGCAATAGCGGCGTTCACCAAGGTGGGCAAGAAGTACAAGGTTGTGAAGTAAGAGGAAGTCGAAGGAGGATGTGATGAAGGGGTTCAGGAATGAACCGTTGACGGACTTCTCCAGGTCCGGGAACCGGGCGGCAATGGAGAGGGCCCTGAAGAAGGTCGAGCGCTCGCTCGGCAAGAAGTACTCGATTATTATCGGCGGGAAGAAGAGAACATCCAGGAAGTCGTGGAACTCGATCAACCCCTCCGACCCCGATGTCATAATCGGGACGGTGGCCAAGGCCAGCGCAAAACAGGCCAACGAGGCCGTCGAGAACGCCTACGAGAGATTCCAGACGTGGAGGTACGAGAAGGCGTCCGTGCGGGCGAATTACCTCTTCAAGATGGCCCGCATCATGCGGAGGCGCAAACTGGAGCTCGCGGCATACATGGTGTACGAAGTCGGCAAGTCCTGGGTAGAGGCAGACGCCGATGTCGCCGAGGCCATCGATTTCTGCGACTTCTACGGGCGCGAGGCCCTGAGGTACGCGGGCGAACAGCCGCTTACCAGGATCCCTGCCGAGAAGAACGAGCTCTGGTACATCCCGCTCGGCGTGGGTGTGGTGATTCCTCCGTGGAACTTCCCGTTCGCCATACTCGTGGGCATGACCACGGCGGCGCTGGTGGCGGGGAACACCGTGGTATTGAAGCCCTCGAGCGATTCGCCTGTCATCGCTGCCAAATTCATGGAAGTCGCCGGGGAGGCCGGCCTCCCGGGCGGCGTCGTGAACTTCCTGCCCGGGAGCGGACGCGACGCAGGAGAGGCCGCCGTCGTGCACCCCAAGACCCGGTTCATAGCGTTCACCGGGTCCAAGGAAGTGGGCCTGAGGATCATCGCTCAGGCCGCGAAGACCGTGCCCGGCCAGATCTGGATCAAGCGCGTCATAGCCGAGATGGGTGGCAAGGACACAATAGTGGTCGACAGCGACACCAATATCGACGAAGCCGTAGAAGGTGTGCTGCGCTCGGCATACGGGTTCCAGGGCCAGAAGTGCTCGGCGTGCTCCCGCGCGATAGTGGTGGGCAGCGTCTACAAGCAGTTCATGGACAAGCTCGTTCCCAGGGTCGAGGCTCTGAAGGTCGGCCCCCCCCAGGACCCGGCGAATTACATGGGACCGGTCGTCAACAAGGGCGCCGCAGAGAGCATCATGAACTACATCAAGATAGGCAAGACGGAAGGGAAGCTCGTGGCGGGCGGCAAGCGGCTTCCGGGCAAGGGTTACTTTATCAGGCCGACCGTGATCAAGGACATCAAGCCCCATGCCGTCATCAGCCAGGAGGAGATCTTTGGGCCAGTGCTGGCAGTGATAAAGGCACGCAACTACGACCACGCTCTGGAGATTGCGAATAACACGGAGTACGGTCTCACGGGCGCGGTGTACACGCGAAGCAGGAAGAAGATCAACAAGGCAAAGCAGGTCTTCCATGTGGGCAACCTCTACATCAACAGGGGATGTACGGGAGCCCTCGTCGGCGTGCACCCGTTCGGCGGCTTCAACATGTCGGGCACGGACTCCAAGGCGGGCGGGAGGGATTATCTGATGCTCTTCACGCAGGCCAAATCGATCTCCGAGAAGGTCAGAAAGCGGTGATGTGAATGAGATCAGGACTCTGGATCCTACTTCTGGTTATCTTCGCCGGCATAGTGGTTGGGACGCTTCTCAAGGGCAGGCTGGGCCAGCCGGAAGAGGTCGCCGTGGCCGACGACATCGCGGTCCTTCGCGGCATAGCTTCGGTGGACCAGCCGGAGGCGAAGATCGCTGAGCTCAAGCAGTTCATTGCGGATTACCCCGAGAGCGAGTACAGGTCGGATGCCCTCTACATGATCGCCGGGGCCATGCTGAGTGATCTCGGGGATACGACGGGGATGATTGCCTTCGCCGAGAAAACGCTAGATGAGGAGAGTGATCCCGAGACCCGCGCGCTGATGTATTACAGGCTCTACAAAGCTACCTCCGAGACGCGGCCCGATGACGCCTACCTCTACGCCGTAAGGCTCGGGGACTCGGGTATCGAGGTAGCGTGGGTGTACAACTATATAGCCTTCGATTATGCCGAGAAAGCGGAGCACCTGGACCTTGCGACGAAGCTGGCCGACAGGGCCGTCGAGTTCGCGGAGTCAGCCGGGGACAGCTCGAGCCATCTCGACACTCGCGGCTGGGTCCGTTACCAGGCCCGCGACTATGAAAAGGCCCTGGCCGACCTGGAAGAGGCCGCTGGAATCGCTCCCGAACCGTCCGATGAAGTGCTCGCACATCTCGCTCAGGCTCAGCTCAAGATGGGCAGGGTCGACGACGCGTTCGACACATTCCGGGAGGTGCTGGTAATGGGCGAGAGGCCTGAAGCCCGCGAGAATATCGAGGCTCTCATGAACCAGAAGGGCTACACCCGCGCTCAGAGGGAGGCCTTCGAGGACGGCGTCTGGCAGGAGAGACTGGCAAGGGCCGAGCCGGTTGAGGCCTTCGCGCTGCCGGCGCTGGACGGAGGCGAATACGAGTACAAGCCCGGGGAGTCTCCGGTGTCGATTATCAACTTCTTCAGCCCCACCTGAGCTCCATGTCGTGCGGAGTTACCGTACCTTGAGCAGCTTCATACGGCTTATGGGGCAAGGGGAGTGAAGGTTGTAATCATCGACACCAGGAACCAGAAGGAACCCACCAGGAAGATCGTGGACGGGGTTCCGGTGACGGCGCTGGTCCTCCTCGACGACAAGCGCCTGGCATGGGACGTTTTCGAGATAGTCGGCACGCCGACGACGCTCATAGTCGATTCCAGCGGGCGCGCCGTGTTCAAGCACATCGGCTACGCCGAGTACATGAACGACATGCTGTCCCGCGAGGTCGACGCGCTGCTCGAAAGGTCCGAGCCGCTCTAGCAATCCGGGGGTCAGGTCTTAAAATGCACAACTGGACCGCAGACGGTCCCCCAATACTTCGTCATCTTAAAGAAGCCACTGGGGGGCTGCCTAGGTCCAGTTGTGCATTTTAAGACCTGACCCCGATTCTGCTTGAAGGGGCGCGGCGGGTGGTGATATAATGGAGGGGCGGGGAGATTCAGATGCCACGTCTACTCATGCTGCTGACAGGTCTATTGCTTCTCTCGCACTTCCCCTGCAATGCGTCGGTCCATACCCGGGCTGAGGCTCCCGTCTACCTGGCGGCGGCCGGCCAGCAGACCACCGAACTCCAGCAGCAGAGCGACCATCACAGGCGGGTCAGCCGGGAGGAAAAAGAGAGGGAGATCGAGAAGGAGATGGCCGCCGTGGGGGCCGTCCGGACCGAGTCCCGGGGACTCGACAATTTCGTCATGATCATGCTCGTTGTATCCGCTGGCGCCCTCTTCTTCGTTTCGAGCAGATTCCGCGGCGGCAAGAAGAGAGGGCGGCGGGCGCGGAGGCTACCTGCCCGCTAGCATGCTCGAGGGGCAGTACTTCTCGAGGACGCAGACCTCGCACCTCGGCTTCCTCGCCTTGCAGACTTCCCTCCCGTGCAGTATCACTATGAATGAGAAGGGCTGCCACTCCCGCTCGGGCAGGATGTCCATGAGGTCGAACTCGATCTTCACCGGGTCGGTGTTTGCGGTAAGTCCCAGCCTGCCCGAAACGCGTTTCACATGCGTGTCCACGGCGATGGCCGGCTTGTTGAAGTAACCCGCCAGGACGACGTTGGCCGTCTTCCTGCCGACGCCCCGAAGGGTCACGAGGTCATCCATGTTGCCGGGAACCTCGCCGCCGAACTTCTCGACGATGTCCTGCGAGAGCTCCATTATGCTCCTGGCCTTGGCCCGGAAGAAACCCGTCGGCCGGATCTCCTTCTCCAGCGCGCTCCGTCTCGCCCCGGCGAAGTCCTCGGGCGTCCGGTACTTCCTGAAGAGGCTCTCGGTAACCATGTTCACCCGCTTATCGGTGCACTGGGCCGACAGAACGGTGGCTACGAGCAGATGGAAGGGGCTCTCGGCTCTTAGCGCGGTTCCGGCGCCGGGATACTTCTTCCTCAGGAGCGCGGCGATGCGCCCGGCCCTCTTCCTCAGGTCCTGCCGGCTCTCCCTCCCCTTCGGCCTGGCCGGGGCCGTTCTCTTCCGGGCAACACCCGCCTTTCCGGCCGCGGCCGCCCCTTTCCTGCGGGCCGCCGGGGATCTGCCCGCGGGCGATTTCTTCATCAGAACACTTCCTTCACTTTTTCGCTCAGGTGGGAGTTCCTGTTCCAGCTCGTGAGCATGAAACCGCTTTCGCTGTATTCGAAGGCGCAGTAAGCTGCATTGTCGGTATAAAACTTCCAGAAGTAGGGAGGCGGCACATTGAGCATGAACGCGGCCAGCACCTTGATGACCGACCGGTGCGTGACGATGGCGAAGGCCCCGTCGCGGGCCTTCACGACCTCGATGAGCCGGGCTGAGGCGCGCTTTTTAACGTCCTCGACCGACTCGCCGCCCGGCACCACGAGATGCTCCGGCTCGGTCGTCCATTGCTTCCACTCGTCAGGGTAGTCTTGCATGACTTTATTCTTGGGAACGCCCTGCCAGCTGCCCAGATTGATGTTGTTGAAGGCCTCGTCGATTTCGTATCCGACCCCAAGGGCCTTCGAAATAGTCTGCGCCGTCACCGCCGCCCGCTTGAGGGGGCTTGTCAGGATGAACTCTATGCCCTCGCCGGCAAGTGCATCGCCCGTCTCCCGGGCCTGCTTGAGTCCGACGTCATTGAGCTCCACGTCGAACCTCCCCCTGAAAACCCCCATCCTGTTGAATTCGGTCTCTCCGTGTCTTACGAGATAAATCCTGGTGCCGCCGGATGCCATTTTCTTCTCCAATCTACTTCCTGCGTAAGCCGCGCCCCGCGAGTCTGCCCACGCTCAGGTTATGGGCGAGCCGCAGGGGTTCGGGAATACGATACCTGGGCGAGCAGCTGAGCACAAGGTCAACGGAGGTCTCGAGATCTATGCGATTCCCCACCGAGACATAGACGGGCTTCACGCCGTCACGCGTGCGAACCGCCGCCCCGACAATCTCACCGTCGCGGCCGCGCATGTGCGATACCGATCCCTTTCGCCGCCCGGGCTCGGTGAATTCCCCGTAGAGCACCGACTTTGCGCATCCGATGACCGGGGAATCGAGAAGTATCCCGACGTGAGTTGCGAGTCCCATTCTCCGGGGATGCGCCAGTCCCTGCGCATCGCACATGAGAACGTCGAAGCCGGAGCGGACTCTCTCAAGGCATGCGACCAATGCGGGAACCTCACGGAAGGACAGGTAACCCGGCACATACGGGAAGGTGCACGCCGCCATCCTTGTCCGCGTCTCCATCAACTCGAGCCCGGGGAAGGTGAGCACGACGACTGCGGCCATGGCCGTGTTCCTGTCAGGAAATCCGACGTCCGCAGCGGCGATTACGCCTACGTCCCGGCCGTCCCATTCGCCCCGGATCTGCCCGGCCAGCGCAATCTGGATCCGCCCGGCCTCGGCCGTGCTCACTTTCCAGCGATGGAGCCTGCGGTATTTCAAGAGCGCTTCCCGCTCTGCTTCTGGAGGAAGTCCCTTTCGCGGTCCGAGAGCGAACCCACGCCCTCCCTCCCGATCTTGTCGAGAATGCGGTCAACCTCCGCCCTCGTCTTCCGGTCTCTCGCCTCCTGCCTCTGCCGGGCCGAATACTCCCTCTTGAGCTTGCCCCTGCTGTACAGCCGTTGCATCGGGTAGGAGAACCTCTCCCACTTGAGGTACAGGTAGCCCACCACGAGACCGCCGAGATGAGCGAACCTGGCGATGCCGGCGTTGGGAAGGGCGAAGAGCGAGATGATCTCGAGCAGCCCGACGAGCACCGCGAAGTACTTGGCCTTTATCCTGATGACGAAATACAGAAGCAGCTCGCGCTCCGGGAACGCCATTGCGAATGCGATGATGAGCCCGAAGACGGCTCCCGACGCCCCGATTATGGGCACGGTGGAGTGCGGTTGCACGAGGGCGTTTATGACGCCGGCGCCGGCCCCCGTCACCAGGTAGTACTTCACGAACTCCCTGCTTCCCCAGTAGCGCTCGAGCTCCGAACCCAGCATCCACAGGAAGAGCATGTTGAAGAAGATGTGGAGCAGGCCGCCGTGCAGGAACATGTAAGTGGCGAGCTGCCATATCCAGGCGCGCCCGAGAACGTAGGCGGGCACCAGTCCGAATACCCTGATGTAACCCGGGGGGGCGAAGTACTGGAAGATGTAGAACACCATGTTGATGAGGATGATGGTGCGAACGGCCCGGGTGAGTCCCGGAACCCTGGACTGGGAGTAACCTCTGTCATACATCATGACCGGCTCTTGCTCCTTGCTCGCTTTACTCTATTAGAAGGTTCGCGCGAGGTCAAGTCGCAACGTGCCGCCCCGTCTTGGCTTGAAAGTGCGCGAACCTTCATATAAGATGCAGGTGGGGGGCCCGATGAAGCCAATCGAAATCGAGATCATTCCCGTTTCCGCCGGCCGCATTTCCGTCAGCGTGAATTACAACACGCCGGGCTCTGTTCCGATGATAAGGCGGTGGCAGGTCGAGCGCGCTACGGTTGATGAGATCTGCGGGAACCTGGGGGAGATGGTAGACGCGGCGCTGGCCGGCGGCAGGCCCGAAGGTGGCCTCGAGAATGCCGGCAGGACCTTCTTTGAGGCCCTGTTCCGGGAGCAGTGCGACCGGCTGAGAAGCGCGACCCGCGGCGAAGACGTCTACTTGATCTTCAAGGTCGACCGGTCGCTCGCCCATCTCCCATTCGAAATCCTCAACGACGGTGAGAGATATCTGTCCCAGCATTTGGCGCTCGGCAGGGTAATCTACTCGGAGGCGGGCGAGCACCATGCGGGCAACCGGGAGGCGGCCGGGGACAGGGTGCTGATACTGGGAGACCCATCCGACGACCCGGCCATCCGGGATGATGTCGAACGCGAGGTGGACTCGCTCAGGGACCTCTTCAAGAAGCACGGCCGGTACGGGACCACCATCGCCATGGGCCGCGAGGTGAGCGAGCGACTGGTTCTCTCGATGCTTCCGGAGGCGGCGCTTCTGCACTTCACCGGACACGGTACAGAGGGGCCTGGAGGCGCGGCCGGCCTGGAGCTCTGGGGGGAGACCAGCCTCTCGGCCGGATCTTTCAGGGGTGTCGCGCATGTTCCCGCGGTGGCCTTCTTCAACACCTGCTCCACGGCGTCGCACGAAGCCTGGAGGTCTCCCCTCGGCATCATGGAGGTGCTCATCTCGCGCGGCACCAGGGCCTGCATCGCGCCGGTCTGGGATGTCGCCAGCGGGGCCGCCGCGCATATCGCGCTAGCCTTCTATGAGCATCTCCTCTCGGGCGATACCTTCGGGGAGGCTCTCAGGAAGGCAAGGGTGGCTCTGACCCGGGACGGAGACCCGGCCGACCCGACCTGGGCGGCATACGCGCTCTACGGAGATCCCATGTCCGGGCTCGAAGGCGGCGAGGCGCCGGGTACCGGGCGGCGCCATGCCGGCGCGGCCCTGCGCGTCGTCTTCGCCCTCGTGATCGCGCTCGCCCTCATCCTCTCGCCGAAGACGGTCGAACGGCGCATGCCCGGCGTTGTCGCCCCGGTGGAGGTAGGATATGTTATACTCGAGTCCGATCCGCCGGATGCCAGGATATTCGTAGACGGCGAGGAAGTCGGGTTGACACCAGCGGCCGTGGAGGTTAGCGTGGGCGAACATCAGGTGGCAATAATGAAGAGGGGATATAGAAGATGGCAGGCGTCTGTCGACGTTAAGAAGAGCCCGGAGACAGTTGTGCGCACCACCCTCCAGGAAATAGACGAGTGATGACAGGGCGAATCTCGGCCGCGGGGAAATCGTTGCCATTGCTCATCCTTCTGGCCCTTCTGGGGCCGGCCATCCCCGGATCGGATGCTCCGGCAGCCGAGCTTCCCGATCTCGAAGTCACCGACCTCTGGGACTATTCCGAAAGCCTGAGCGGTATCGTGGGCGAGGGCATGACTCTCTTTTTCATTTGCGACCCGCAGGTCAAGGAGTGCAGGGAAGGCGCCGTGTTTATCGAGAACCGCGCGCCGAGCATACGGGAGGCCGGCGTGCGCCCGGTGCTGCTTCTCCGGGGCAGCGGGCCCGCCGTCAGGAACGCGGCCCTTGAGATGGATCTCAATACCCCCATTTACATCGATGGCGACGGCCGCGTCATGGACAGCATGCTGGACCAGGATATCCTGCCCGCCCTCCTCTTGGTCTCGCATGACGGAACGATAATCGAGACCGTGTACGGCGGCGGCGAATCGCTGGCCGGAAACCTCGAGAGGATTCTGATGCGGGCGGCGCCCGAGCCGCCCCGGCAGGTGGTGGCCGCGCCCGAGGCCGGGCCCGGCAAGAAGTCGCGGGCCTGGAAGATCCTCGTGGGGGCCGCGGTTCTCATAACCATCGGAGTTTTCGCGCTCGCCCGGTGATATGAACGAAAAAGACCTGATCAACAGTTGTATCGCGCGTGACGAGGCCGCGTGGAAGGAATTCCTTAAGCGCTACTCCGATTGCATATACGGGTCGGTAGTGAACCTCCTCAAGAAGTACTCCGTCGACTCGACCGAGACGGCCGAAGATATCTACGCCGGGGTCATCGAGAAGCTCCTGGACGACGACTGCCGGGCGCTTCGCAGCTTCAGGTGGAACTCCAAGCTGACGACCTGGCTCATAAGCATCTCGCGCAACAAGGCATATGACCACCTGAGGTCGCTGAAGCGGAAACCGACGGTCTCGCTGGACGCTCCGGTTTCCGAAGACGATGACGAGTACATCAACTTCATCGCCGCCGACGGGGACCTCGATCACGACATGGAGGTGAGCCTCACGGTCGGGGAGGCGCTCGAGAGACTCCCGGCCGGGGATAGGCTCATACTCAAGTTCTATTACATAGAAGGACTCAAGGAGAGAGAGATAGCCGACCTCCTCGGGATGTCCACAGACGCGCTATCTGCAAGAAAATCAAGGGCATTGGCCAGGCTGAAAAACCTTGCCGCGAAAGGGCGGCTGTAGGCGTCACATATAAGAGGAATGAATATGAAGAGCAAATGCCTCACAGAAGCGGAAATCCTGGCCTACGTGGATGGCCTCGCCGGGGCGGACGCCAGGGATAAGGTGGAATCTCATATTGAGAGCTGCGCCCTCTGCCTGCACAACGTGGCCGAGCTCAAGCAGCTCGTCGCCGCGCATGAAGCCGGCCCTGTCCGCGCGCCCGAGGCGGCGGTTTCCCGCGCCGCCGATCTCATCGATGCGGCCTTGCATTCCCTTCCCGCGCTCTCCATAGTCGCCGTACTGCGGGGCGGCCTGGTCAAGATACTGGAGACTACGGGCAGCCTTCTCCCGCCTCCCAGGCTCGCGCCCGTCCAGGTGAGAAAAAAGAAGGAGGCCAGGCTGGTTCCGCGCGTTGCCAGGTCCCTCTCCGGCTACTTCGTTACGGTTGAGCTCAGCGAGGCCCGGGGAAGGTTCACCGCTGAGATCACCATAGTCGAGAAGGCGTCCTCGCAGCAGCCCGACGGGGTGAAGGTGAAGCTCTTTGCTGCCGGAGGCTGCGAAACCAGGTACTCGCGAGAGGGCAAGGTGAGATTCACGTCGCTCGAAAAGGGAACTTCGGACCTCGACATAGAGGGCATCGGCAGGATCAGCCTCGAGATCCGGTAGGGCCCGGGTGCGCCCCCAATTTCCTCACCCCGGACATCGCATTCATGGCTTCGACGATGTCCTTGCGCGACACGACTCCCACTATTTCATTCGCCTCAACCACTGGCAGGTGCCCGCAGCGCTGCCCGGCCGTCTTCATCAGAACACCCGTAAGGTCGTCGTCCAGACTCACGCTCAGGTTCTCCACGTCCTTTCTCATGACGTCTGCAATCCTGGTCTGCGCCCATACGCGCCTCGGCATGCTCTTGATGTCCTCGACTGCGACCAGGCCCCGGAGCTCCCGGCCCTCGGCCACCGGATAGCAGTCGAGATGATACTTGAATACGTAATCGTCCACTAGGTCCTGAACGCTGATGCCTGTGGGGACGCTGACGAAATCCTTCCTCATTGCGTCGCGCACCTTGAAGCCCCTGAGGGCGTCCTCCATGACTACATGGAAGTAGCTCGCCGACGATGCCTGCCTCAGGAAGAAACCTATCATCACCATCCAGAGGCCGAAGATGAAAAACCCCCTGAACACGGCCAGGAACCCGAAGAGCACAAAGACGATTCCAATGATGCCGCCGACCCTGCTGGCGACGTACGTCGCTCTTGTGAGATTGCCGGTGACCTTCCAGATCGCCGCCCGGAGAAGGCGGCCGCCGTCTAAGGGAAAACCGGGGATGAGGTTGAAGATGCCCAGCATGCCGTTTACGATGGCGAGATACCTGAACACGGGGGCGACACCTCCCGTTTCACCGGCACTGCGCACCCCGTAGTAGATGAGGAAGAATACGAACATGAGCACGAAGCTCATTGCCGGCCCCGCGATGGCTATCTTGATCTCGGTCACGGGCTCCTGCGCCTCGCGCTCCATCTGGGAGACGCCCCCGAAAAGGAAGAGCGTGATGCGCCTGATGGGAACGCCATGCGTCTTGGCCACGTAGGAGTGGCTGAGTTCGTGGAGGATAACGGACGCGAATAGCATGAGGGCCGCCACGATGCCCATTATCCAGTAGGAGGCGACCGGCATGTCGGGGTAGTTGGTCGGGAAGTAGAGCGAGACGAGGCTCCAGGCCACCAGCAGGAAGATGATGAACCAGGAGACGTTCACCTCAACCGGAATCCCGAACACTCTGAATAGCGTGAAGCTCGTTTTCAGCATGCCACCCCCACACCATACTAACATGCCGCGCGCCGGCTGCCAAGTCAAACACCAGCCGACCTTGACGAGGGGCCTCGCGCTGGCATACTCTTGTACGCGGGGGTGACGATGGAAAACCACCACATAGCGGACATTTTCGATGAGATCGCGGACGTCCTGGAACTTAAGGACGAGAGTGTCTTCCGCATAAGGTCATACCGCCGCGGCGCGCGCGTGATACGCGACCTTCCCGAGGACGTGAAGGTGCTGAGCGAGAGCGGAGGGCTTCTCGAGGTCCCGGGCATAGGCAAGAGCCTCGCGGAGAAAATCGAAGAGGTGCTCGCCACCGGCACATCCAAGTTCTACGAGAAGATAAAGAAAGCCCCCGAGTACTGCCTGCTGCCGCTTCTCGGCATTCCCGGCATAGGGCCCAAGCACGCCATCCAGTTCTACCGGGTGCTCGGAGTGGAGAGCATCGACGACCTCGAGAAGGCGGCGAGGGGCGGCAGGCTGCACGAACTCGACCGCATGGGCGAGAAGCTCGAGGAGAAGATTCTCAAGGGCATCGACCAGTACCGGAGAAGCAAGGGCCGCTTCAGGCTCGCCGAGGGGCTGCTGCACGCCGACGCGGTTGTCGAGGAACTCCGGAAGCTCAAGAGCGTCACCAGGATCGAGGTGGCAGGAAGCTGCCGGCGCATGAAAGAGACGATCGGCGACATCGATATACTCGTGATCTCCAGGTCGCCGGAGAAGATCATGGATGCGTTCACGACGATGAAGTCGGTCGCCGACGTCATCGCGAGGGGCGACACCAGGTCGAGCGTCATGATCCAGGCCGGCATACAGGTCGACCTCAGGATACTCCGCAGGGAGAACTACGGGGCCGCCCTTCACTATTTCACGGGCTCTAAGGACCACAACGTGATAATCAGGGACCGGGGCAAGCGAATGGGACGGCGCGTCAGCGAGTACGGCGTCTTCAACGTGGAGACGGCGGAGCGCCTGGGCGGCGCCACGGAAAAAGAGGTTTTCGCCGCGGTCGACCTTCCCTTCATCCCGCCCGAGATCAGGGAGAACAGCGGGGAGTTCGAGGCGGCCGACGAAGGCAGGCTCCCCTCGCTGGTCGAGATGAAGGACATAAGGGGCGACCTTCACATGCACACCACGGCGACGGACGGCCGCAACACGGCCGAGGAGATGGCGCTGGCGGCCAAAGAGCGCGGCTACAAGTATATCGCCATAACCGACCACTCCAGGGCCGTCAGGGTCGCCGGCGGGCTCGACGATGACGAGCTCGCGGCGTATATCAAGGTGGTCAGGAAGGTCAACAGGGACGTGAAGGGAATAGAGGTTCTCGCCGGCGTCGAGGTGGACATACTCAAAGACGGCAGCCTCGACTTGTCGGACAGGGTGCTCAAGCAATGCGACGTCGTGATCGCCGCCGTTCACTCGGGTTTCAACATGCCGGAGGCCGGGATGACGGCCCGCATACTCGCCGCTTTCGAGAATGAGAACGTCAATATCCTCGCCCACCCCACCGGCAGAATCATCGGGGAGCGCGAGCCATACGAGGTCGACATCGAGGCCGTGATCGCAGGCGCCAGGAAGGCCGGCATTGCTCTTGAACTCAACGCGTTTCCGGATAGACTCGACCTCAAGGACATTCACTGTCGCGCGGCAAGGGACGCGGGCGCCAAGATATCCATAGACACCGATTCGCATGCTGCGGTGCACCTGGGCAACATGCGCTATGGCGTCGGCACCGCGCGCAGGGGATGGTGCGAGGCCGGAGACATCTTGAATACAATGAGCCTTGCGAAGCTGAGGAAGTTCCTCACGAGGTAGCGGCACAGAGACAGGGAAGGCGCACCAGTGGCAGAGAAACCGACGAAGGCCCGGGCCGAGACGGAGATCGCCAGACTCCGCGAGGAGATACGCGACCACAACTATCGCTATTACGTCCTGGATGCTCCCGTCATCAGCGACCGGGAATGGGACAGGCTGCTGAGCCGGCTGGAGGACCTGGAGGCGATGTATCCCGACCTGGTGACGCCCGACTCGCCGACGCAGAAGGTCGGCGCGCCGCCTCTGGAGGAATTCGGTGCCGTGGAGCACCCGGTTCCCATGCTGAGCCTCCAGAACGCCTTCGACGCCGAGGAGGTCGCCGAGTTCGACAGGAGGGTGAAGAAGCTCCTTGAGACCGACCGGGTCGAGTACGTGGCCGAACCCAAGATCGACGGACTCGCCGTGCAGCTGGTCTACTCGGGGGGCGTCTTTCAGAGGGGCGCCACTCGAGGCGACGGCAGGACCGGCGAGGACGTCACCGCCAACCTGAGGACCATCAAGCCGCTCCCCCTGAAGCTCCGGGGAAGGCCCCCTCGGGAGCTGGTCGTGAGCGGCGAGGTATACATGTCCAGGGTGGACTTCGCGGCCCTCAACAAGCGGCGCGAGGAGGAAGGCGAGACGCTCTTTGCAAACCCGCGGAACGCCGCCGCGGGCTCCTTGAGGCAGCTGGACTCACGCATTACCCGATCGCGGAACCTCAAGATATTCCTGTATTCGATAGGCAGAGCCGGCGGGACCGGGTTTGCCAGCCAGAGCGAGGTGCTCGAGGCGCTCAAGACCTGGGGGCTTCCGGTGAACAGGGAGATAGAAGTCTTCGACGGCGTCGAAAAGGCCCTCGAGTTCCACAACCGGCTGGAGGCCGGCAGGAAGAGACTGGACTACGAGATCGACGGCATCGTGCTCAAGGTGAACAGTCTGGCCGACCAGGAGAAGCTCGGACAGATCTCGAGGAGCCCGCGCTGGGCCATGGCCTACAAGTTCGAACCCGAGCAGGCTGTTACGGTAATCAAGGAGATAGTCGTCCAGGTGGGAAGAACCGGGGTCCTGACGCCGGTCGCCGTAATGGAGCCGGTCAAGGTCGGCGGTGTCACGGTGGAACGGGCCACGCTGCACAACCAGGACGAGATCGATGCCAAGGACATCCGCGTCGGCGACACCGTGATAGTGCAGCGGGCCGGTGACGTCATCCCCCAGGTTGTCGAACCTATTAAGGAAAAGCGGACCGGCAAAGAGAAGAAGTTCAAGATCCCCTCAAAGTGTCCCGTCTGCGGCACCGCAGTATACCGCGAACCCGAGGAAGCGGCCACCAGGTGCACCAACATGTCATGCCCCGCGAAGATAAAGCAGACCATCAAGCATTTCGCGGGCAAGGGCGCCATGGATATCGACGGGCTCGGGAGCAAGATTGTCGACCAGCTCGTGGACAAGGGCGTCGTCCATACGGTCGCGGACCTCTACGGCCTCACGATGGAGGACTTCGTAAGCCTCGACCGGCTCGCCGAGAAGTCATCCCGGAATCTCCTCGATGGCATAGCCGCGAGCAGGAAGACGACCCTGGCCCGTCTCATATACGCCCTCGGGATACGGCATGTCGGCGAACACGTGGCCCGGGTGCTGGCCGGGCGTTTCAGGACCATCGAGGACCTGGAGAGCGCGAGCGCCGAGGAACTCATGGAGGTCGACGAGGTCGGCCCCGCGGTCGCCGAGAGCATCCGGAACTTCTTCGGACAGGGGCGCAACAAGGAAGTCGTCGAAAACCTGCTCGGCGGCGGCGTGCGGTATGAAAAAGAGGCGGGAAGCACCGGGCCCGGGCGGCTCGACGGCAAGGTCTTCGTCTTCACGGGCTCGCTTGAGGCCATGACGCGCGCCGACGCCAAGAGGCTGGTCGAAGAGCTCGGGGGGACTGCCGCGTCATCCGTGGGAAAGAAGGTCGACTACGTGGTCGCCGGGGTGGAGGCCGGATCCAAGCTCGACAGGGCGCGACAGCTCGGTCTTGAGATAATCAGCGAGGAAGAGTTCAGGAAGATGGTGTCCTAGATGCCGCCCGTCATGTGTGAAACTCGATGATGTCCCTGTCCTTCAAGACGAAGTCTTTTTCCACCTGCTGCCCTTCGAACTTGGTGTGACCCCAGACCCGCGCGAACTTGAGATTGTCCTGGAAGTCGCGGTGCACAATCCTGGCCATCTCGATGACGGTGGTTCCCTTCCTGACGACATACGGCTTGGACAGATCGGGCTCCTTGTGTGGGGCCTTCGAGTATACCCTTACGACGGAAAGCGCTTCGTAGAGCGCCTGCTTCAGGTCTTCGAGCCCCTCCCCGGTCTTGCAGGACGTCTTCATGACAGGAATGTCGCCCGAGACCGGTTTCACTATGTCGATGAATATGTCGGCGCCTCCCATATCGATCTTGTTGACGACGAGTATCGTCTTCTTTTCGGACGTCCTGTAGTCGGGTATATCCGGGTCCGGCTCGCCCGCCGTTAGCCTGACGCCGGCGCTCTCCAGCCGGTCAAAGATGACCGCCAGCGACTTGTCGGGGTCGAGATCGGCGAGACCGAGAACCAGCAGAACGATGTCGGACTCCCTTATGATATTCCCGAACCATCCTTCATAGTGCGTCTCGGTGATGGGCGGCATGTCAACGAGCTGAATCTGTATGTCCTCGTACGGCATCATGGCCGGCTGGACTTTCATGGTGGTATAGGGATAGGCCCCGATCTCGGGAGAGGCATGAGTGAGCTTATCGACAATGCTGCTCTTTCCGGAGTTCGCGGGACCCACCAGGACGACCTGGCCCGCCCCGGACCGTTTCACGTATTCGCTATGCCTCTTCCCGCCGCCCTTCTTGGCCTGCTCGATCTCCTCGGTCGTGCGGGATATTCGGCGCTTAATGTCCGCCTGGAGCTTCTCGGTTCCCTTGTGCTTGGGTATGACCGAGAGCATCTCGCGGAGTGCGCGCAGCCTGTCGCGGGGACTTGTGGCCTCTTTGTATTTCTTCTCGGCGTCGAAGTACTGCGGAGTCAGGTTTGCAGGCATTTCTCCTCCCGGTTCGATTCTACCGGCGAAACCGGTTTAAATCAACCCGGTCGTGAAGGTGCCCGCGGATGCGCCGGCCGCCTCCCGCCCACCGGCGCGATTGTGCACCTCAGGACACTGCCCCTGGCTTTCAACACCGGCGCGATTGTGCATTTCAAGACCTGACCCCATCTATGAAGACCTGGCCCCATCAGTGAACTTTGCTTGCTTAGGATGCCCCGGGGCAATATAATCTGGAAGATCGCAATCCAATTCTACCGGGAGCGACCCTGCATGCGGGAAAGGAGAGAATAATGCGTAGATTTACCCTGCCCGTGCTGCTCGTGGTGTTCATGTTCCTGGTGCCCACCCACGGGTCTTCGGAGACACTGGCGGACAAGGTGACCGAGTTCCATCTCGACAACGGCATGAAGTTCGTGGTCGTCGAGCGGGATGTCTCCCCCACCTTCTTCGGCGTAGTTGGCTTCAACGTGGGCAGCATCAACGAGAGGGACGGAATCACGGGGATTTCGCATCTGCTCGAACACATGATGTTCAAGGGCACGACCACGGTCGGTACGACCAACTACAACAAAGAGAAGAAGTACCTCGCGGAGATAGATGACCTCGCCCTCGAGATAATGGACGTCCGGCCTGAGATAGGCAAGTGGCGTCTCGAGATCTTCGACGGGTTCTCCCGCGATCTCCTCGCCGGACTGCCGGAAGAGGAGAAGGACGAGATCGGGAGCGACAAGATAAAGGAGATCGCCGCGCTGGTCGAGATGCTCGGCTCGACCCGGGATGCCCCGGCGGAGGCCGGCCTCTACCCCACTCTAATGGAGGAGGACGGCGTCGACTATTTCGGGATGTACCGGCATCTCAAGGGACTCGAGCTCTCGCTCGCCCGGGTTCAGAAACAACACAAGGAGTTCGTTATCAAGGACGAGCTGTGGGACACATATAAGCAGCATGGCGGCAGGATGCTCAACGCCTTCACCGCCAACGACCTCACGGCCTATATCGTCGCGCTTCCTTCGAACAGGCTCGAACTCTGGATGATGCTCGAGTCCGACCGCATGAAGGACGCCATCTTCCGGGAGTTCTACTCGGAGAGGGACGTGGTGATGGAGGAGCGCCGCCTCGGGGAGAACGACCCTGAGAGCGAGCTCTACGACGCGCTCGCCGCCGCTGCCTTCCAGGCAAGCCCTTACGGCCGCCCCGTGGTGGGCTGGATGAGCGACATCGAGATGACGACCAGGCAGGACGTCGAAGACTACTTCAGGCAGTACTACGCGCCCAATAACGCCACCGCCATGCTGGTGGGCAACCTCGACCCGGTGGAGGTCAGGAGGCTCGCGAAGAAGTACTTCGGACGCATCCGGGCGCAGGAGCCGCCGCCTCCCGTAGTGACCATGGAACCCGAGCAGAAGGGCGAAAGGCGCGTCATCGTGGAGTTCGACGCGAACCCGCAGGTCCTCATAGGCTACCACGTACCCGTGGCGCCCCATCCGGACGCTTACGCCGTGCAGATGCTGGTGGCGATACTCGGCGAGGGAAGAACGTCGAGGCTGTATAAGAGGATTTACGAGGACCTCGAACTCACGTCAGAGGCCCCACACGTGAGCACGGAACCGGGAATGAAGCTGCCCAACCTGCTCTACATAGAGGCCGTACCGCGCCACCCGCATACGACGGAGGAGGTCGAGCAGGCCATTTATGCGGAGATCGAGGCCATCAAGAACGAGCCACCCGCCGAGAGGGAACTGCAGCGGATCAGGAACAGAATCGATGCCCAGATGGTTAGAAGCCTTGGCAGCAACTATGGGATAGCCTTCCAGCTGGGCTTTTCGGAGCTGATAAGAGGAGACTGGCGGACATATCTCACGGACACGGAACGCGTCAAGGCGGTGACGCCCGAGCAGGTCTCGGCGGTCGCGGCCAAGTACGCCACGCCGGCCAACCGCACGGTCGCCACGCTGGTCAAGACCGTAAAGGAAGAGGAAGATGGCGAAGGTGAAGAGGGTGAGATGCAGGAGAGCGACATCAAGGCTCTCATACAGTGGGTCCGCACTCTTCCGCAGGAAGAACAGCAGGAAATCTTCATGAGATTCCAGACAATGACCCCGGAGGAACGGGAGACGCTTGCCCGGGAACTCTGGGAGCGCATGAAGGCAACCAGCGAGTAGCGAGGAGGATATAAAATGTCCGCGAAGAGAATGCGAATCGGCGGCAGATTCTGGACATCCGTCCTCGTCTCCGCCATGGTGATGCTCATAGCCGTCACCTCAACGGCGCGGCTGCCCAAGAATCTCAAGTACGGTGCCATCGAATACGAGATGCCTGAGGTCGATACGATTGCATTCCCGAACGGCCTGCACGGCTATTTCCTTGAAGACCACGAGATCCCGGTCGTCAATATCGTGATCATGTTCAAGACCACGTACCCGGATGAGGCCAAGACGGGGCTCAACAGCCTTGCCGGCTGGGCCATGAGAAACGGCGGTAGCGCCGGCTTCTCGAAAGATACCATGGATGACGAGCTCGAATTCGTGGGCGCCTCCATCGAGACGAGCGCCGGGGCGGCGACCGGCAGTATAAGCGCCAACTTCCTCACCAAGGACGCCGACATGGTCGTTGAGATACTCACCGACCTCATTGTGAACCCTGCCTTCGAGGCTGACAAGATCGAGCTCCAGAAGAAGTCGATGATCGAATCGATACGGCGCAAGGCCGACGACCCGTGGGCGCTGGGAAGCCGCGAGTACGCCAAGATCATCTACAAGAACCACCCCGCAGGCCGGGAGGCCACCGTGGAGACGGTTTCGGGACTCACGCGCGCCGACGCCGTGGATTTCCACTCCAGGTATGTGAGGCCGAATAACGCCGTCATCGGCATCACCGGGGACCTCACTAAGGACGAGGCCCTGGAGATGCTCGGCGCCCTCTCCGACGCGTGGGAGGCGGGGGGAGAAGACCCCGTGATACCGCCCATGGAGTTCGAGATCGCGCCGTCCATCAACTTCATACACAAGGATGTAAACCAGGCTTACATATTCGCGGGCCACATGGGCCTCAACAGCGCGAACGAGGACCGGCCCCTGGTCGAGATAATGAACTACATCCTCGGTGGAGGGAGCTTCACGTCCTGGATCACCCAGCGGATAAGGAGCGATGAAGGCCTCGCCTACAGCGCGAGGTCGAGCTATAGCGACAGCCCCTGGGGCTATGGCCTCTTCACGGGCTCCTGCCAGACCCGCTCGGACGCAGCCATGAGAGCCCTCGGCCTGCTCATCGAGCAGATAGAGAAAATGAAGACCGTGGGGCCTTCCGCAGAAGAGGTGGCCAACGCCAAGGACGCCATCGTGAACCAGCAGGTGTTCGATTACGAATCGAGCTCGCGGATCGTCAGCCGCATGGTCTGGTTCGACATCACGGGGCAGCCGCTGGACACGCTCGAGCGCGAACTCGCGGTGTACCAGGCCGCGGGGCTCGAGGACGTCAGGCGCGCCGCCAGCGAGTACCTTCATCCCGGCGGCCTCACGATACTGGTGGTAGGCAACGAAGAGCTGTTTGACCGGCCCCTGAGCGACTTCGGGGACGTCAACGTGATTGATATTAAGGAAATCGAAGAACCTGAGGAGGGATAGAGACTATGAGAGCCAGACTAGCCTTTCCGCTGGCCGTGCTGCTGGTCATCTGTTTCGCGGCCGCGGTCCTGGCCCAGAGCGGGCCCGTGAAAGTTCTCCGCAAGCATACGGAGCCGAGGACCATAGCCCTGATTCAGCACAAGGGCCCCTACTCGGACATACCGGGGGTCATTGAGAAGCTGTACGCCGAACTGGAGAAGGGCGGCCACCACATATGCGGTCCCCTGATGACGGTCTATTACAACGACCCCGGCAAGACACCTGCTCCCGAGCTCGTCTGGGACGTCAGGATACCCGTCACCAACCCCGGCATAATGAAGAAGGGCGACAACGACCAGCTCGGTTTCGGCTATCAGGACGAGGCCTACGTGGCTTATACCTATCATGTTGGCCCGTACGAGACCGTCAGCGAGTCCTATAACACTATTTTCGAATGGGCCAGGACCAACAGGTATGACGTCACGGGTTTCATAACCGAGGTCTACTGGAGCCCGCCGGGCGCCAAGACGCCCGTCACAGAGATCTGGTTGCCGGTGAAGGAGAAGACGCCGGCGGAAAGGGCGATCAGGTAAGCGGCGGGACAGCCAGGCAGAAAGGGAGTCCCGTAAGCAGCAGGACGGGACCCCGCTATCGGTAGAGGACGGAGTCCACTTCCTCCTTCACCGCCTCGTAGGTCTTGCCGGTGGCCAGCGCGATCTCGCCCACCAGGGTGCGAAACGCGGCGTTCGCGATCTCCGCTTCCCGCACGTTGAGGGATTTCTTTATGGACAGCCGGACCAGGTCGCGCACCGTCTCGGCAAGCTGAAGCGGGTCGCCCGAGAGGATCTTGTCCTTGTAGCCCTGCGCCCGCTCCTTGGCCTTGGTGCCGAGCCGGAACCTGGCCCGCGACTTGAGGATCCCGAATACCTTCTTGACCATGTACTTGGATATGGGTTTTCGGACTTTGGTCTCCTTCAGGCGCTCCTCCGGCACCCACACTTTCATATGCATGGCCGGGAACTTTATGACGACCCCCTTGATGCGCTGCCGCCCCACTTTCCTGTGCTTTATCTCCAGGATTCTCCCCAGCCCGTATTCTGGATAGACGATGTCCTGACCCGCCTTGAACTCCATTACCGTCCTCCTTGCATGCTCCCACCCGGCCGCGCCTCGCCCCTGAGAAGGAGCAGATCCTCTTCTTTCATATCGAGCGTGCGTATCGGGAAGGGGATAACTATGCCTTCCTCCCTGTAGCGCCTGTGGAGCCTCTTGACGAACTCATGCTTGAGCAGGTAGCCGCTTACGAACTCTTCCGCGCGGAGTATGACCGTGAAGTTGATGCTCGAGGAATCGAAGGTGTGGTACCTTATGAACGGCTCGAAGTCTTTCTTGCCTCCTTCGATCTCCTTGAGCACCGTCCTGGCGACGTCGACCGTGACCCGTTCCACATGCTCCAGGTCGCTGCCATATGAGACACCCACCTGCATTAGTATCGAAACCGCTTTCTCGGGCAGGTAGTAGTTGGTGATGATCGCATCCATCAGCTTGGAGTTGGGTATGAAAATGATGTTATTGGCAAGGGCCCTGATTGTGGTCGACCGCCAGCCGATCTTTGTGACATAGCCCTCCTCACCCGAGTCGAGCTTGATGTACTGTCCCAACTCCACCGGTTTGTCGGCGGTGATCTGTATGCCCGCGAAGAAATTGGCCAGCGGCGACTGCAGTGCAAGCGCGACGGCGAGGCTGCCCACGCCGAGAGACGCGATCAGCGGGGTGATGGACACGCCCACGGTATCCAGGCCGATGAGCACCGCGAGCAGAACGATCAGGCCCCGCACCGCCGTGTGCACGACGCCGGGCGAGGACCGCAGGTAATCGACCCTGGTAGAGGCCCGCTTGAGGCCGGCCCTGACGATGGCGTCGGCGAAAATCACGCCGGATATTATGACGGCCACTTTTATCGAGACCGCGAGACCCCGCTCCCAAGGGGCCGAGACCGGCAGGATTCTTACCAGTATGTAGGCCCCGGAAACCAGAATCACGATCAGCATCGGGATGCGCAGCGCCCCGATGAGGATATCGTCTATTTCGGTCGAGGTCCGGCCCGCAACGCGGCGCAGTCTACTGTAAATCATTCGCATTATTACAGTTAGACCCAGGACCCAGGCTATGAACACGAGCGGGCCCAAGAGATAAGGTGATTTCAGGTTCAGAGCGTCCAAATACTCCCCTCCAGCGTCCATCATACCAGAATTTGCGTTCCTGTCAAACCATTATGGAAATTGTGACGGAATTTGCGTACACTGTCATTGAATATGCTGTTGGGAGTTGACTAAATTTGGTGAAGTGTTTATAGTTCTTAATCCGGCTCATGGTTTGATGTTATCAGGGAATCCTGATGCCGGTGTTGCCACCAGGGAGCGACTATGCAGCAGATGGAAAAACTGTCTCTGACTCTCCTTGCCCTCGCGCTCGTCCTCGCCATATCCTCAACGGCGCTGGCCGAACCCGGTAACATCATAGGCAAGGTCCTGGACGCTAAGACGAAGGACGCCCTCCCCTTTGCCAATGTCGTGGTCATGGGCACCGGTCTGGGCGGCATGTCCATGGATGACGGTTCCTTCTTCATCCAGAACATCCCCGAGGGTACGTATGCGGTGAAGGCCACATACATGGGTTACAACCCCGAGGAGATCGCCGAGGTAGTGGTGAGACCGTACTCGACCACCGAGATCGGATTCAAGCTCTACAGGACGGTGCTCGCGACCGCGGACGAGGTCGTAGTCACCGCCGAGCGCCCCATGGTCGAGGTCGACGTCCCGACCACGGTGAGAAGCATCACCGCCGAGGACCTCAAGCAGATGCCGGTGGACGACGTGGCCCAGGCTCTTTCTCTACAGGCAGGCGTGGTCCTCACCGACGACCAGATCCACATAAGGGGCGGGCGCACCGACGAGACGCTCTACATTATAGACGGCGTGCAGATGAGAGACCTGATCTCGGGCCGGTCGCCGTCGCTCAACGTGAGCGCCAGGTCCGTAGCCGAGATGGACGTCATCACCGGCGGCTACAGCGCCGAGTTCGGCCAGGCCCTCTCGGGCGTGGTCAACGTCAAGCTCAAGGAGGGCAGCACCAAGCAGGGCGGCTATTTCGATTACTCCGCCGACCACGTGCCGGGCGTGAAGACGGACCACTTCTTCAATTCAGACCGCCTCGAGTTCGGGCTCGACGGTCCCGAGCCCGTCACGATGAACCTCCTGCCGCGCTCAGGAGTGAGGATCCCCGGCCAGATGACCTACTCGCTGGGCTTCTCCGCCAGACTCACCGACACGCATTATCCTTCCATAAACGACCTTCCGGGAACTGACGGCCTGAAGTCTTCGTACAGGGACAGTTTCCTGGGGCTATCCTGGGGCTACAGCGGATGGGCCCCGCGGGCCGATAATAACTGGCAGCTGTTCGCCAAGCTCTCCTGGCGCTATTCATCAGACAACAAATTCGGATTCTCCTGGACCAAAACGCTCTCGATAGACCAGGGCTACTTCCGCACGGATCCCTATGATGTGACCCGTTCGCTCACCGGCTATCAGCACGAGTGGTCCCGCCGGCTGGACCACTACCTCGTCTACACAGAGGACATGAACAGCCTGCTGCTTTCCTGGAATCACATCATGAACCAGAACTCGTTCTGGATCTTCAAGGTCTCGCGCTTCTTCAACGCCCTGCAGACGGACGTCATGGGAATGCACTGGCACGACTATGTCGAACCGGACGACTACTCCGAGCTCCAGGAAAACGACACGCCGTTCTTCATCGAGACCGGCAACTCAGACCTGTGGCACAATCGCTACATAGAGACCTGGAACCTCTCCTGGGACATGACCAAGCGCATACCCGCCCATCACCAGATCAAGGGCGGCCTAACCCATTCATTCGAGAAGGCCCAGTATGTTTTCATCCGGCAGCCCTGGGTGCCGGACCCCGACAGCCTGGGGCTCTTCCATGACATCTACACCATCAATCCGATGAGGGGCGCGATGTACCTCCAGGACAAGATGAACTATGAGGGGCTCATCGCGGAGGTCGGCCTGAGAGTGGACTACTGGTTCCCCGGAAAGGAAGTAGAGGAAGCCGTCAATGACGTCACCAGGACGGCAATCACCGAGACGACAAGAGAGAACTTCTATAATGACACGTCCGAGATTTTCGGACGCAGGTTCAAGGCGCACTTGAGCCCGAGAATCGCAATCTCGCATCCCATCACGGACCGCGACAACCTGTTCTTCAACTACGGGCACTTCACGCAGATCCCAAGCTATATCTGGATCTACTCCAAGCTCTCGTCGGTCTCGAGCGAGCTATTCCCCCTGATCGGCAACCCCAATCTCAATCCCGAGATCGCCGTCCAGTACGAAATCGGCGCGCGCCACCAGTTCACCGAATCCATCGCGGCCAATATCACGATCTTCTACAAGGACATCTACGATTACCCGACCTCCACCAGTTTCGAGAAGCCCGGAGTCGGGACCATGTACATATACAGGAACATGGACTACGCCAGAAGCCAGGGTATCGAGATCGAGTTCAGGCGGAAACAGCGGGGCCTGGTGGGCGGGTCGATAAGTTATACTTATTCCATAGCCACGGGCAAGAGCTCCGACCCCAACACCTTGAAGCTCGTGGAGGAGCAGGGCGGCGACGTTGGCGCCCGCGAATCGAGCCTCGCAGAGGAGTACCTCTGGTGGAACAGGCCTCACAAGCTCAACCTGGCGCTCAATCTCCAGGCCTCTAAGGGAGAACGTTACGAGATCTTCTTCGGATATAAGCTCTGGGACAATTGGAATCTCAATATCCAGTGGCTGCTGCGCAACGGCAGGGCCTACACCCCCACGGTCAACGGCGAGGAAGTGGCCAAGCGTTACTCCGCGAACGGGCCCTGGGACAGTGTCTGGGACTTGAGGTACACGCAGTACTTCGGGTCGAGCCGCTGGAAGACCAAGGCGTACATCGACGTGAGGAACCTGTTCAATTACAAGACGGTCCGCAGGATCGACTCGGAGACGGGTGAGGCCCCGGTGAACGGCGTGGGCACTTACGTGGGGCAGGAGAACAGCGAGTACACCCAGAACCAGCTCAGCGACCCCAGTCTTTTCGGGACCCCGAGGCAGGTTCGCATGGGACTGGCGGTGGAGTTCTAGAATGAGAACCAGGTATATTACATCAGTCGCCGTGGCGGTGCTGGCGATCATGCTCTGCTCCTGCTGCTTCGCTGTAGGCCTCGGCGACCAGAGAATCGGAACGTCGTCGGCCAGTTTCCTGAGAATAGGCGTGGGCGCGAGGGCCGCCGGAATGAGCGGCGCCTTCACCGCGATCTGCGATGACGTGACATCCGTCGCCTGGAACCCTGCGGGACTCGTCCTGATAGAGAAGAGCGAGATCGCCTTCTCCTATGCGGCCTGGCCGGCCGACATCGGTTACAGCCACCTGTGTGTAGGGACCACCTCCCGCCTGATCGACGGGGCCATCGGCCTTCAGATAGGCTTCCTGTCCACCGAGATGATGGAGACCCAGGAGTACTACCCTTACGGAACGGGACGGAGCTTCAGTTTCTCGGACTGGCTGGTCGGTCTGACGGTGGCCAAGAGATTCACTGACAGGTTCTCGGGCGGCTGCGCAGTGAAATACGTTCGCGAGGAGCTGGGCGTGGAGGTCGGCGGGCCTGCTACTAACGCCGTCGTGCTCGACGCCGGGACCTATTACCGTATCGGACCCTGGAACATGAGACTGGCCGTGGCCCTCATGAACTTCGGGACGCAGCTGACTCCGGACGGCGCCTATGAGAGGGGGAACGGCGAAGGGACAACCGAATCCGGGTATGGGGGCTTCTCCCCCGCCATGGAGTTCAAGTTCGGCATCTCGATGATGCCGTATGACGAGCCCGGCTTCAGGACGCTCTTCGACGCCGAGCTGGTTCACCCCGCCGACAATGCTGAGACAATAAGAATCGGGCTGGAGGCGACGATTTCGAATATTCTCGCACTCCGGACCGGTTATGACCTGAACGCGGACGAGCTCAAGGCGAGCTTCGGGGCCGGGGTGCTGACGGAGATATCAGGACATCAAGCGGGGATCGACTACGCGGCTACCCTGTCCGAGTATCTGGGAACCGCCCACCGATTCACGCTGGTTTTCAAACTATAGGAGAATGACGGACTTATGAGGAGAGCGATCGGCATAGCGTTCCTGGCGGCGGCAACCGCCGCTGGCGCCATGCTGGGCTGCGGCGGCAAGATAGACCCGCCCGGAGAGCTGTTCAAAGAGCCCAGGCTCAGCGTTTATATTTACGCCGGCGAGTACAGGGGCTTCTCCGGTGCCTCCTGGCTGGGGGTCACGGGTGGCCGCCTCTACGCCACGTTCCCCGACAGCGGCGTTGTGGGCGCATTCAACAGCCGCGCTGAAGCCGCGACCGACGTCGAGTTCACGGGGGCCGTGCGGCCGTATGCGATAGGCGTGGGCACCTACGAGATAGTGGTTGCCGATTCCGCGGATACCGCCGTCACCGTGAACGCATACGGCATAGGCGGCGGAGGGCCGCTCTGGGCCATCGTGGACACCGAGTGGGTCGAGATCGGAGGCCTTGCGGTGGATGAACGCGGCATCGTGTACGTAGCGGACACCCGGCGCAACTTCGTGAGGGCCTATGATCAGGCCGGCGAGCTCGTGTTCGGCGAGGACCTTGCGGACAGCGGCTTCGGGCTCGGGCATGTTCTGGGGCCGAGCGGCATCTTCATAGAGGAGGACACGCTCTACATAACGGAATCCCACGAGGAAAAGGCACAGGTGCAGAGGATCAGCGTCAATCAGCCGCAGACCGGCATACCGTTCTCGGAAACCACGCCGTTTCTCAGCACGTTCACCGATACGCTGGGCATCGAGACACCGCTCATCGCCCCGATCGCCGTATGCGTCAGCTTCTCAGGGCAGATATTCGTCCTCGATGTGGGGCATGGCTTGATAATCGAGTACAACCGCGACGGCACCACCGAGGCAATCGTGACCGCCCCCACGTCGGGCGGCCCGGTACCGCTTGGGGACATCAACTCAATGGGACCCTACGGCCTCAGGATCTATGCCCTTGAACCGTCCCTGGGCGTCGTGCACCGGTGGGATAAGGGAGGAGGCACAGCGCAATGAGAGGACTTCTTCCAGCCGTTATATGTCTGCTGGCTCTCGTCGCGGGACCGGCAGGCGCGCTGGCCCACGACCCGCCGCCGGGTGCGAATACCGGGGAGGTGCCCATGCTGGCCGCCGATGGGGTGACCTATGTCATGAAGCAGACCGACGGCAACGCCATAGGCCTCGTGATCTCCAACTACGGCTTCTTCGGCAACAACTTCGTGACCAGGAATCCATCGATGGAGTATCCGCTCGGATCGGAGATAGAGCATCTCATTCGCGCCGGCCTATGGATAGGAGCCGTTACCGTCGATGGAGACACCGTGGTTTCCACGGGGGCCGTCTCCGGATACTGGGGAACCTCCACGGCCACTGCCAGCGAGTTCACGCCGGTCGCCGGCAACAAACTCAAGGAGAGGTCGACGCTGATCACGAGCCGCGCCTACTCCAAGGATGCCGTCAGCGAGCAGGATTTCATCGGCGCATATGCCGACGTGCCCAGGGCGACGACGAACGACGCCGTCCTGAACGTCGAGGTGCGGCAGAGGTCCTACCTGTGGAGTTACGATTTCGCGGAGGCGTTCGTCATAGTCAGCTTCACCGTTTACAACCGGGGCGAGGGCATACTGCAGGCTCCCTATCTGGGGATATTCGGCGAGCTTTCCTCCGGCTGGAAGGGCGCCTACGATACCTGGAGACCGCCGGGCAACGCCTGGTTCAGAAACAAGATGCTTGAGTACTTCCCGGAGAACCGGATGGTGGGAGAGCACCACTACAATTACCAGTGGGGAGACGCCCCGACCTGGGGAGGCTACGCCCTGCTGGGGGCCGAGGGCAGGCGCGTGGAATCCATCGACTCCCTGACTGTCTCCTTCAACTGGTGGGACTGGTACTGGGAGCGCGACAATCCCATGGAGGACGAGGACCGCTACCTGATGATGGCTAACGGCGAGGTCGACGGTGTGGGCGACCTTACCCCCGGGGCCGACGACCCCATAGAGCTTCTGTCCGCGGGTCCGTTCCCCGACATGGCGGAGGGAGACAGCCTGCTCTTCGTCGTAGCGTTCCTGGGCGGCACGAACCGCGAGAACCTCGTCAAGAACGTGGAGTGGGCCCAGAGGGCATTCGACAATCAGTACGTTCTGCCTTCACCGCCGCCCCCTCCCCGTTTCCGGGTGTCCCCGGGCAAGAACGTCATAGACCTCTACTGGGATGACTACCCGGAGGACAAATTCGACCCCTTCTACGAGATTATGGATTTCGAGGGATACCGCATATACGTTACGAGGGTCGAGGGCGCTACCAGCGATGACTTCGACATGGTACGGGACGTTGACAAGGTGGACGCGCTGGGCTACGACACCGGCTTCGAAACGGTCCGGGACTCCACTTACTTCGGGGACACGCTGTACGTTTACAAAACGTCCATCCCCAACCTCAAGGACGGTTTCAAGTACTGGATAGCCATCACATCCTACGACACCGGTCTCCTTGAGGAAAACGTCGAGAGCATGGAGAGCGGGCTGAGGGCGACACAGGTGCTGGCGATTCCGGGGACGTCCGCGGAGGACGCCGCCGACCATGAAGTGCTGGTGTTCCCCAACCCATACAAAGGGGCCGCAATATGGGACGGCTCAAGAGACAGGGAAAAGTACATCTGGTTTGCCAACCTCCCGCCGCGGGCGACGATACGGATCTTCACGCTGGCCGGGGATCTCGTGAGGACCCTGGAGTTCGACGGGGCGACTTATGACGCCCGGGATATCCAGGGGCTCGATACGTCCGCGGAGAAGATAGTCGCCATGCCCGGGGGCATTTGTGCCTGGGACCTCATCACCGAGGAGGACCAGGCGGCTGCAACTGGCCTTTATATCTTCTCGGTGCTGAACGCGGATACGGGAGAGCAACAGGTCGGCAAGTTCCTGGTGATAAGGTGACGGATTATGAAGAGATTATTTAGCACGCTGGGCATCGCCGGGGTTCTCACCCTCGGCATCGTGGGCGGATGCGCCCGGGAGGAAAACCTGGGCTTGGCCTGGGAAAAGATGGGTGTCGCAAAAGGCGACGTTTCGGCCATTCTGGGCGATACGCGCATGGAATGGATGATGGCGGATTTCGCCAACATTGCCTGTGGCGCCGT
>CAZSBE010000007.1:17579-49841 GCA_964604955.1 uncultured bacterium | reverse complement strand
AGCCTCACCGTCATGCTGGAAACCGGGACGCAGGCGGCGGGTTTGAGGGACAGCATCATCGTCTGCGATGTCGCCTCGTCGCTGGGTTCGCCCATGACTACGTGCGGCCAGCTGGGCTTCAGGGCGGGACTCACGCCCATCAGCCAGATTCAGACTCCGACAGATAGCACCGATGCCTCGCCGATGGCCGGCGAGAGGGTATCGCTCACGGGCATCATCGTGAACGACGACCCGGTATTCGCCGGGCCTTTCTTCATGCAGTCCAAGGCCGGCGGCCCCTGGAACGGCATGTACATCTACACGTTCCTCGGGGGCGATTATGAGATCGGCGACAGCGTGATCGTATCCGGCTACGTCCAGGAGTACTACAACTGGACGGAAATCAGCGGCGTCGATTACTTCGAGAACGTCGCATCGGGCGTGTCCTTCAACGGACCCGCTGTTGTCACACCCGACCAGATAAAGACCGGGTCCGCCACGGGGGAGTCATATGAGAACGTATTCGTCCAGATGGACTCGGTAGAGGTATACTCATTCCTTGACGGCGTCGGGGAGTGGAGATGTGGAGACAGCGGGGATACAGTGGCCATAGGCGACTTCACCTGCGACTACAACCCCTGCTACGACTACCCGGGTCTGGGCAGCTGGATCCGCATAACCGGATGCGTACGGTGGCACTTCGCTGAGTTCAAGATCGAGCCGAGACAGAACTCGGACATCGTTGTGCTCGACGCGTGCACGGCCGGCGTCAAGGGCAATGAGAGGTTCCCTCTCAAGCTAGCCCAGAACGCGCCCAACCCGTTCACCGGTGAGACCGTGCTCAAGTTCTCGGTGCCCCGGGCGATGAATGTGAAGATGAGCGTCTATGACATCTCCGGGAGACTCGTGAAGACCCTCGCAGACGGCGATGTCGATGCCGGCGAGCATACCGTCACCTGGGATGGAAAGGACGCCTTCTCGAGAGAGGTGAGCCCGGGGATCTACTTCGTGAGAATGTCGACTCCCGAGCGCGGCTTCCAGAAGAAGATGGTTCTTCTGCAGTAAGATACTCGGTCATACTGAGGGAAAGGGGGAAGCCCCCGGGGCTTTCCCCTTCTCTATTTCTGTTTGACCCGCTCCCTTTGTCTCTCCGTTTCTCCTGTGCTTCTCCTGTTCCTTTCTCCTGCTCGCTTCCCCTTCCGCCCTGCCCCTTCTGCCTCCGCCACAGGGGAACGTTCCTGGAACCTTGCGGGCCCCCCGGTAGTCCGCTACAATATGGGTCGAAAAAGGGCGGCCAGGTGTGCCGCCAGCAAAGGGGGCGAAATGTATCTCAAGGCAAGAACGACGGCATTTCTCTGCTTTCTCCTCGCAGTGTTTCTCATCACGGGCGCAGGCCACGGGCTCGTCATCTACGACCCGAGCCCCGTCTATTCCTATTTCCAGGGCATGCGCGGGTACTACGCCTTCTCCACACCGGCCCTGACGGACGACGCCCTAGCGACGTGGCTGAATCCGCCGGCCCTGGGCACCGGGAAGGCGACCGGCATCGTCTATATGCACTCCTACACTGACTCGACCTTCTCGGGGGACGACGCCCTGGGGCTCGCATACAAGAACATCGCCTTCGGCATGGAGTTCATGAGGCTGCGGGAGCCCCGGATCTCGCTCGAGGGGCAGCGCAGTCGGAAGTACACGCTGTCCATCGGCGACAGGCTCGGGAGGAACATATACCTGGGGGGATCATACGCATGGCTGACCTCGGACATCCCTGACCTGGACAGGGGTTCAACCTGGTCGCTGGGGCTTCTCTGGCGCCCGCACCGCATGGTATCGGTCGGCCTGCTGGGGCGCGACCTCAACAGCCCCACATACTACGGCAGCAAGTTCAGGCCCATAGTCGAGGCCTCCCTGGGATACCGGCCTCTCGATGAGCGCCTCACGCTCTCTGCGGATGTCTTCCTGCGCAACAAGGGCCTCGACATCCGGACCGCGGACGGGGACCTCATCGAGACCCAGCCCGGGAGTTTTGTAAGATTCGGCATCGAGGCCCGGCCCTGGCCGGGAATCAACCTGCTCGGGACCTTTGACCAGGACGGCAACTGGAGCCTTGCGCTCGCGCTCGCCGCCGGCAACGACGCGACCGCGACAGCCGTAACGCATGAAAAGGAGCACCGGCCGTACCGGCGGCGGACATACGGCGTTGTCGGGGTAGTCACGTCCGCTCACTGGCGCGATAATGTCCTCAATCCGCTGAAGCGCTACGTTGAGATCGACATGAGCGGGCGCATAGGCGAAGCCCCACCCGGCTTCAGCCTGTTCGGAGACGGCCCGCGCTACACGACCCGCGAGCTCCTGGAGAAGATCGACTACGCTGCGAAATCGCCGGAGATAAACGCCATACTCATACTAATGGGCGATATCTCAACGAGCGCCGCCATAGCCGACGAGATAAGGCAGGCCCTCCTGGAGTTCAGGCAGGCAGGCAAGAAAGTGGTCGTGTACGCCAACACGCCGGAGAACCGCGAGTACTATCTCGCGACGGCTGCCGACTACATCGTTCTCGCGCCCAACGGCTATCTCGGCCTCAACGGCCTCAAGATGGACGTGATGTTCGCCGGGGGGACGCTCGATAAGCTCGGCGTCGTGCCGAACTACACGCGCGTCGGCAAATACAAGTCCGCGGTCGAGCAGATCTCGGAGGGCTCCTTCAGCGAGCCCTCCAGGGAAGCCCTTAACGCCATGCTCGACGACTTCTATGCCAAGTTCGTCGAGGACATCGCGGCGGGCAGGGGCATGTCGGAGAACGAGGTGAGGTCGGCTATCGACAGGGGGCCGTACACGCCCGGTGACGCCCTCGACATCGGCCTGGTCGACCGGCTCGCCTACTCGGATGAAATACCCGACATAATGAAGGAGGTGGCCGCCGGGCCGACCCGCAAGCTCGGCTACAAGAAGTTCGTTGGCCGGGAACCGGCGCAGCCGCGCTGGGACGAACCTCCCGTCATCGCCATAGTCTACGGAGACGGGTCCATCCTGCAGGGCGCCAGCCGGCATGACCCCATGCTGGGAGACATCATGGGACCCAGGACGCTGGTCCCGGCTTTCAAAGCCGTCCGCAAGGACAAGTCCGTGAAAGCCGTGGTGTTCCGCGTAGACAGCCCCGGCGGGGAAATGTCGGCGTCGGACGAGATAAGAAGGGAAGTCGAGCTGACGGCGAGGGAGAAACCCGTGATCGTCTCCATGAGCGGCCTCGCGGGTTCGGGCGGGTATCACATTGTCTGTAACGGCACGCGTATCCTCGCCGACGACGCGACCATAACCGGCTCGATCGGCGTATTCAATATCTGGTTCGGTACCCGCGGCCTGTATGAAAAGCTGGGGCTTTCCCGGGAAATCTTCACTCGCGGCGCGAACGCCGACGCCTTCCCGACCTGGCGCGACGTGACGGAGGAAGACCTTGAACTCTCGCGCTACTTCACCAATGAGTTCTACGACAAGTTCATAAGAGACGTGGCGGCGGGGCGCGGAATGGCGGTGGATGCGGTGCACGAAGTCGCCCAGGGCAGGGTCTGGGCCGGCAGAAGCGCTCTCGAGATCGGCCTCATCGACCGGATCGGAGGGCTCGCAGAAGCCATACGGATGGCGAAGGAGGACGCCGGCATCCCGGCCGATGCGGAAGTCGCATTCAGGGTATTGCCGAAGGCCCCGGGTTTCTGGGACGTCGTGACCGGACGCTCGGAAGCAGCGCTGGCCGGAGGCATGCGGCTCCCCGCGTCCGCCGAGAGCTTACTCAAGGAAGCCGCCTACATGGAGCTCCTCCAGGAGGAGCCCAATCTGTATCTGATGCCCTACAGGATCTCGGTGAAGTAGCCTAGCGCCTGAAGTCCATTTTCACCGTGACCGCGCTCGAGAAAGCCGCCATGAGCTTGGCGCAGTTCTCGAGATCGCCAAGGTGAATCACCTCGACCGGCGTGTGCATGTACCTGTTGGGAACGCTGACCAGGCCGCACGCCACTCCTGCGCGGGATCTGAATATGGCGTCCGCGTCGGTGCCCGTCCAGCGCGGCGCGGCGGCTGTCTGCCACGGGATCCTGTTCTTGTCCGCGATCTTCCTGAGCATGTCCTCCACCGCCGGGCTCACCGAAGAACCGCGGCCGATGATAGGGCCGTGGCCCAGTCTTATCTCGCCGTGCTTCTCCTTGGAAACGCTCGGCGTGTCCGTCGCGTTTCCGACGTCAACGGCGACGGCCACATCCGGATCTATGCTGAAGGCGCTGGTCAGGGCGCCCGCGAAAGTTATCTCTTCCTGAACCGACGCCACGCCGTGGACCTCGGCCTTGAGGTTCTTGTCCTTCGACAGCAGTCTCAGGGCCTCGGCCACCGCGAAGGCGCCCATCTTATCGTCGAAGCCGCGGGCAACCGCAAACTGGCCGTTCAGAATCCAGAAGCCCAGGTCGAACACTATGGGGTCGCCGATGGCCACGCGCTTCAGGGCGTCTTTCTTGTCGGCGGCGCCGATATCGATCCACATTTCGTGCATCTTGGGCGCTTTCTTGTCGTCATCCTTGTCCTGGAGGTGAATGGCCGCCCGGCCTATGACCCCGTTCACGGGGCCCTTCCTCGTATAGATAACCACCCTGCGGGCCGGGACGATGGCCGGGTCCACCCCGCCTATCGGCGCGAAGTAGATGTATCCATCGTCGTTGACGTACTTCACCATGAAGCCGATCTCGTCGCAGTGACCGGCCAGCATTATCCTGGGGCTGCCGCCCTTGTTGACAGTGCCGATTGAGTTGCCCTGCATGTCCCATGTGACTTCGTCCGCGAACCCGGAGACGTACTCGCGCCAGACCTCCTGGGCGGGCCGTTCAAAACCGGAGGGACTGGGAGTGTCCACAAAACGCTGCAGGAACTCGAGTGACTTCTTACTGAACATCCTTCTTCTCCTTAACCTTGATTACCAGTAGCGTGAAGTCGTCACCGAGGTGTCCGGATGCGAACTCATGCACGGCCTGGTGAATCCTCTTGACTATCTCCGAACCCGGCCGGCCGGCCAGCGACCGCGCCGTCTCTATGAGTTTCTCTTCACCGAAGGCATCCCCGTAAACGTCCTCGGCCTCGGTGAGACCGTCCGTGAAGAAGAGCACGACGTCGCCCGGTTGGAGGTATACCCTTTCCTCCCTGTACTCGGCATTCGCAATCGCGCCCAGGAGTATTCCGCCCTTGTCGAGGCGCCTGATACCCTTCCTGCCTATGATGATCGGGTGACAATGGCCCGCGTTCGAATATGTAAAAATACCGGACTCGGCGTCCAGCACTCCATAGCATGCGGTTACGCAGCGCTCGGGCTCGACGCTCTCCCATATGAGCCGGTTGACCTTCCGCAATATGGCGTTGATCATGTAGTTGTTCCGTATCTCGGCAAGCAGGCTGGCCCTGAAGCTCGCCATGACGAGCGCCGCGGGAACGCCCTTGCCGAATACGTCGGCTATGGCGACCCCCCACTGCCCTTCCGATATGGGAATGATATCGTAATAGTCTCCCCCCACCGCTTCCGAAGGTATGTTGATGGCGCTCAGGTCATAGCCTGGTATGTCCGGGATCACTTCGGGCAGGAAAGTCTTCTGGATTTGCCTTGCGACCTCGAGCTCGTCGACGAGCTTCCTGCGCTCCAGTATCTGGGCGTGGAGCTTGGCACGCTCGAGCGACACAGCGGCCTGCGACCCGAAGGCCTTCATGAGTTCGAGGTCGTCCTCGGTGAAGGCTCCCACCTCGTCGCTTTCGAGGTTGATCACGCCGATGATCTTATCGTCGGCGAACAGCGGGACGACTATCTCCGATGAGGTCTCGGGGCGCGCATTGATATAGCGCGGGTCCTTGCTGACATCGTCGACAATGGCGGGCTCGCGGTTCTTTGCCGCCCATCCCACAACGCCGGTGCCGAACTTGAGATGCACCCTCTCTTCCATTCCCTGTTCATAGCCCATCGTCGCGAGGCTCGCGATTTCCCGGGTGTCGGGGTCCACGACGAATATGCCGCCGGCGGCGAACGCGACCACCTCGCCCAGGCAGTCCATGATGAGGTCGAGCACTTCTTCCAGGTCCAGCGACGAGCTGATTCTCTGGCCGACCTCGTAGAGAAGTTCCTTCTCCCTGACCTCCCGGCGCACGCGCTCATAGAGCCGCGCGTTGTCCAGCGCGATCGCGACCTGCTCGGCGAGGTCGGTGAGCATCTCCACGTCGTGCCCCGTGAAATGCCCCTCTTCCTTGTTGATGGCCTCCAGGGCTCCGATGACCTCGCCGCCCCTGAGCAGGGGGACCGAAACGCAGGAGCGCTTCTCGAAACCGAACCGCTGGTCGATGCGGTCGGCGTACTGCCTGATACTGTCGGGGTCGTTCAGGACGAGCGGGTCCCCGGTTTCGACAACCGTTCCCATTACCCCGACACCCCTGTCTATCATGAGACCGGAAACCTCTTCGCCGGACTTCCCGAAGGCCATGAGAACGCTAATCTCGCTGCCTTTCTCCCTGAGCCTGCCGAGCGAACAGGTCTCGCAGTCCACGGAGGCGAGGATGAGGTCGTACACCAGAGAGATGAGGGCCTGGACCTCCAGCGTCGAATTCAGAATCTTGCCCGCTTCAAGCAGGACTTCGAGCGACTTTCTGTCTGTGGCCACTTATCCGTACTCTCCTCAGGACAAAAAATAAGGGGGCTCTACCCCCGTTTTCCCATGGCTTATCTTGCCCAAAACCGGGGCCCATGTCAACGGGAATCGGGGCGCCCGGATCTGCGCCGTCCAAGTCGGACTGGATTCCCGGCATCGAATCGTGTAACAATGGCCGAAAGGGAGGAAAGCGCTATGCCCAGGATACAGGTGCTCAGCCTCGCATGCCCCGAATGCGACCAGGTAATGGAGAACGCCCGGAACGCCGTCATGGAACTCGGCATAGAGGCCGAAGTCGAGCTCGTCGATGACCCCAGGGCCATCACCGGGTTCGGCATATACGTCACCCCGGCTCTTGCCATAGGCGGCGAAGTGAAGATAGCCGGCAGGGTCCCGACTGTTGCGGAGATAAAGTCGCTGCTGGCCGGCTAGCCCCGTCATTGTCCTCGAATGCTTCTTGACAGCCAGGCAATATGGCATTATGGTAATAATTGCATGGAGATTCGGAGGCGTATGAACGTGAAGACGAGAGAGCGGTACAAGCTGCAGGCGCGAATCTTGAAGGCGCTGGCAAACGAGACGAGGCTGATGATTGTGGACCGCCTGAGCGAAGGCGAGTGCCAGGTCGGAGAGCTCGTCAGGCTCATAGGCGTCGACCAGTCCACGGTATCGAAACATCTGGCCGTACTGAGGGGCGTCGGGGTCGTGGACGACGACCGCAGGGGCAACACGGTATTCTACCGGCTGGTAACGCCCTGCGTGGTGAATTTCTTCTCCTGCGCCTCGAAAGTGCTTAAGGAGCGCGTCTAGGGCGCCGCAGGTACTCAGACCGAGAGGTGGACGTTGCCGATAAGGAATGAGTGGAAGCATCTTGTACTCATGGCCGCGGTATTCCTTGCCTTCTTCTACCTGCCACTCGACCGGATGGACTTCGGCGGCCCTTTCTTCGAGAGCATCGCTCTGGCGAGCTGGTATGCGCGCGAACACGTCATACTGTGTCTCATCCCCGCCTTCTTCATCGCCGGGGCCATAACCGTATTCGTTTCGCAGGCTTCGGTGCTCAGGTACCTCGGCCCCAGGGCCCGCAAGGTGCTCGCATACGGGGTCGCCTCGGTGGCGGGGACGATACTCGCCGTGTGCAGCTGCACCGTGCTCCCCCTGTTCGCCGGAATATACAAGCGGGGCGCCGGCCTTGGACCCGCGTCGACCTTCCTTTACGCCGGACCCGCCATAAATGTGCTCGCCGTGGTGCTCACGGCCAAGGTGCTGGGCCCCCAGATCGGGGCCGCGCGGGCCCTGGGGGCCGTGGTGTTCAGCATAGTCGTCGGGCTTCTCATGCACTTCATCTTCCGCAGGGAAGAACTGGAGAGGGCGGCCGCGGCGCCCGAACTCAGCGCCGACGAGACCAGGCCGCTCTATAAGACCGCGCTCTACTTCGCGGGCATGGTCGCCATTCTCGTATTCGCAAACTGGGCGCGCCCGGCCGGTGACTCAGGCGCCTATACTCTCATTTTCTCGGCCAAGTGGATGATAACCGCGGCCATCTCCTTCGCCTTCGTCATATCCATGAAGTTCTGGCTTAAACTCAGAACAGCGTATGTCATCGCGGCCGTCGCACTCGTTCTCGCCGCGGCGCTCATCGCGCGCGACAACCCGCTCGTCCCGTTTACTACCGGGATAGTGGTCTTCTCCGCGTTGCTCCTCAGGGACGGAGAAGAGGGCAGCGACTGGCTGGCCTCGACATGGGCCTACGCCAAGCAGATGCTCCCGCTTCTTCTCGTCGGCGTCCTCATTGCCGGTGCGCTTCTAGGGCGGCCGGGCCACGTGGGCCTGGTCCCGCCCCACTGGATCGCAGGGCTGGTCGGCGGCAACTCGGTGCAGGCCAACCTGTTTGCGTCGGTTGCGGGAGCTCTCATGTATTTCGCCACTTTAACGGAAGTCCCCATACTGCAGGGGCTGCTGGGATCGGGTATGGGAAAGGGGCCGGCTCTCGCGCTTCTCCTAGCGGGGCCAGCCGTATCGCTTCCCAACCTGCTCGTGATCAGAAGCATAATGGGTACGAGGAAGACCCTGGTCTTTCTGGGCCTCATAATCATAATGGCTACGATTACCGGGAAGATATTCGGCACTTTCTGGGGTTAAGGTGGAATCAGAAAGGACACCGGAGCCCGCGAACACGGTGAGGAGCCGGCCGCGGGGCGCGTTCCCTCGGGAGAGAAAACCATGGAATCGCTGAAGGAGGCGACCGAATGAAGATACAGGTGCTGGGCACAGGATGCCCCAAGTGCAGCAAGACTTACGAGAACGTAAGGCAGGCCGTGAGCGAAGCCGGTGCCGTCGCCGAGATCGAGAAGGTCGAGGATCTCAAGTCCATCATGGAATTCAACGTGATGATGACGCCGGCCGTAGCGATCGACGGGGACGTGAAGATATCGGGGAAGGTGCCGTCGGTTGAAGAGATCAAGGAGTTGATTTCATGAGAGCACTCATTCTCGTCCTCTCCCTGTGCATGGCGGGCATGCTTGCGCCTGGCTGCGGCGGCAATGAGAACACCGGGGAATCCGGGCGCGAGACGGCAGAAGCCGACACCGCAGTGACCTATGCGACTCCTGCACAGGCCAGGTCCGGCGTGGAGGACCAGAGAAGCGGCCTGCCCAGACTGGTCGACCTCGGCAGGGGGCAGTGCATACCCTGCAAGATGATGGCCCCCATACTTGAGCAGATCACCGAGGAGTACAGGGGCAGGCTTATCGTAGAAGTCGTCGACGTGGGGGATAAACCCGAAGCTGTCAAACAATACGGGATGAGGGTCATGCCCACGCAGGTATTCTTCGACGCGGAGGGCAAGGAAGTGTGGAGGCACGAGGGATTCCTGCCGAGGGAGGCGATTATAGAGAAGCTCGGCGAGATGGGAGTGAAATCACTCGATGGGTAGCCTCTTCGCGGGCCTGACAGAGGCCGTCGCGGGCGCTCCGCTCGCGGCGATCTCGGCGGCGTTCGCGTGGGGAGTGCTCAGCATAGTGCTGAGCCCGTGCCACCTGGCGAGCATACCGCTCATAATCGGCTTCATCGGGGAGCAGGGCACGCGTACGACCCGGAGGGCCTTTGTGCTCGCGCTCGTATTCGCGGGCGGGATTCTCGTGACCATCGGGGCGGTCGGAGGGGTAACCGCCGCCCTGGGCCGCATGCTTGGAGACCTTGGTGCGAACGTCACCTACGTCGTGGCCGCGCTGTTTCTCATCATCGGCCTTCACTTCCTGGGTGTCATTCCGCTTCCGTTTCCGCGGTCCGGCCGCGGTGGGACATCCAGGCGGGGAACGCTGGCGGCGTTTACCCTCGGGATAGTCTTCGGCATCGCGGTAGGGCCATGCACCTTCGCTTTCATGGCCCCGATGCTGGGGGTCACGCTTTCCGTGGGATCCCGCAACATTCCATATGCAATGTTGCTTCTAGGGGTATACGGCGCCGGTCACGCAGCGGTGATAGTGGCCGCGGGGACTTTCACGGAGATGGTGCAGAAGTACCTCCACTGGTCTTCCGGCTCCGGCGGGGTGACCCTCCTCAGGAGGGCTTGCGGCGTTCTCATAATCATCGCGGGCGCTTATCTGATCTGGCGGACTTGAGCAATGGAGGCCATGCAGGCGTGAACCGAAAAAGAGCACTCTCAGCCCTTCTTCTCGCGGCGATCCTCGCCTTCATGACAGGCAGGGCAAGCGCTACGGCCCCTGACTCCCTCGAAATCTACCGGGTAGAGGAGGTCGAAGTGAAGGCGACGCGAATAGGCATGCCCCTCGGCAACGTCCCGCCGGCGGTCGACGTCGTGGGCCCGGGCGAGGTGTCGCTCAGCGACGCCAACTCGGCGACCGGCGTTCTGGGCCATCTGCCGGGCGTTTTCATAGCCGGTACCGGCGACTTCGGGCAGGCGGACATCTCAATACGCGGGCTCGGCGACGCGGGAAGACGCGTCGCGATCCTGATGGACGGGCACCCGGTGAAATCGGGCTTGACCGGCGGCACAGCCACCGCCGGCCTGACGCTCGCCGGGATCGAGCAGATCGAACTCGTCCGCACGCCGGGCTCCGTCATATACGGCTCCGACGCCATGGGGGGCGTCGTCAACATCGTGACCACTCCCCCGTCAGCGGGCTTCGCCCTGCGCGCCAACACCACTTACGGTTCCCACTCAACATGGAAGTTCAGTGCGCTCAACTCGGCGAGGGTCCACGGGGTGGGTTACCTGCTGACCTTCGACCGCCGCCAGTCAGGCGGCCACCTTCCCAATTCCGCCTACAGCGGTAATGACCTCATGGCAAAAGTGACGGGCAGGGCCGCCAGGGCGGATATATCGTTTCTTGCCAAGTATTACAACGGCCACAAGGAGGAGCCCGCAGTGTCGAGCGACCCGCCCGGCACCGTTTCCGACGCCTGGAGCGACCAGGTGAGGGGCGCGGTCGACTTCGAGATCTCCTCGAGAGTCGGGGGCGGGAAGTCCACGCTCAAACTCTACGACGAGTTCGGTGACTACGAGTTCTCCGACGGCTGGCACTCGCGCGAACAGTACCGGGGCCTCATGGCGTACCAGACGAGATTCGTGGGGGAGAGCACGCTTCTCAATGGCGGCGTCGATTTCAGGCAGCAACTGGGCGAGGTCCTGAGTCCCGACCCCGGAGAATGGAGCAAATACGAATACGGTTTCTACTGCCTCGCACAGTTCTTCATTCGCTCGGTCGCAGTCGCGACCGCCGGGCTCCGAATCAACGTGGATGAGACTTCGGGCACGACGCCCGCGCCCCACGTCGGGATCGTCTACGACGTCAGCGACGCGACCACGTTGAGGGTTAGCATCTCCGGGGGATTCAGGTCGCCGCAGATAGACGAGCTCTACATGTTCGATACCTCCAACAGCAACCTATCGCCCGAGACAATATGGAGCTATGAATTCGGATTCACGCAGCGCATCAGAAGCGCGGCGCGCCTGACAGCATCCGTGTACCGCATAAAGGGGCAGGACTTCATAGAGCTCGTCGAAGTACGGGGCCACGGGCCCAACAGGCAGGTGTACGACAACGTAGGCGAGATCGACTTCAGGGGCGCGGAGGCCTCCCTCACCGTCACGCCCCATTCCTCTTTCGAGGCTCGCGTTTCCTACGGCTACCTGGACCCGGGCGCTCTTACCGCCGGGCGGCCGGGCGATAAGATTGACGCGACAGGCGTCCTACGCATCAGACGCCTCAGCCTGCTCGCCGGCCTGCAGTACGTGGGGGACTACTATGCAGCCGACGACCGGGAGGAGCGAATCGACGATTACCTCGTGGTAAACGCAAAGCTCTCAAGGGTTATCGGGCGGGGGTTCGACGTCTTCGTCTCTGCTGAGAACATCACCGGCGAGGAGTATGACCTTTACACAGTGGTGCCCGGAGGCAAATCAGGTCTTTACAGAATGCCCGGAAGGCGGTTTCTTGTAGGTGTGACCTATAATCTCGGAGACTGAGAGAATGCCGCAGCGCCAACAATGTCGACCGGCCCGCTGTCGCCCTGCCGCATTCACGCTGGCCGCGTTCCTGTGCCTGTCACTGGCGGCCGGCTGCCAGAGGGAAGGCGGCGGAGTCGAGATAAGGGTAATGACATCGACCACCATGCTGGCGGCCATAGCCGGCGAGATCGGCGGCAACAGGGTGACCGTGGCCGCCCTCGTCCCGGCAGGGACGCCGCCGGATGAGTTCGACCTCAGGCCGGAACATGTCGAGAAGGCTCTCGGGGCCGACCTTTTCATCATGAGCGGCTGGGAGGCATGGGCGCCGGAGATTCTGGGCAGCGGCAGCGGCGCGGGACACATAGCAGCCATCGATACGCCGGGCGACCTGATGCTCCCTTACCTTCACCTTGAAGCGGCGGACAGTGTCACCGAAGCTCTCGTCCGCACCGATCCCGCCGGGGAGGTCTTCTACAGGTATAACCGCGCGGACTACCGTTCGAGGGTGGGCATCGAAGCCGGGGACATATGCGCGTCGATGTCCGGACTCCGCGATACCAGGGTGATCTGCTCCGACGCCCAGGCGGAGTTCCTTGACTATCTGGGCTTCGACATAGTCGGCACTTACGGCGGCCCCGAGGATCTCTCAGTCGAGGAGGCCGCCCGCCTTACCGAGATAGGAAGGAAGCACGCGGTCCGGCTGGTCGTCGACGATCTCCACATGGGAAAGGACGCCGGGAAGAGCATCGCCCGCGAAATAGAAGCGGTCAGGGTCGTTCTCACGAGATATCCCGACGGCGGTTCCTACCTTGGCCTCCTGAAGGCCAACGCGGACAAGCTCATCAGCGCACTCGATTGACTCCGGGGTCAGGTCTTAGAATGCACAATGGGGTCAGGTCTTGAAATGCACAATCACCCGGACCTGATTTCTACACGGAAGCCACCAACGGCCCGATGGCCATCAGCAACACCAACCCTCCTATGACCACGCCGGCAACGCCGGACGCCTTCTGCCTGAAACCCGAGAGCAGCGATAGTGTGCCCCCTCACCTTGGATTCAGCAGCTCGGCGAACCGGGATGCGCCTCTCGACGGCACGGTTCACTGTTCAGAAAATCGGCACATTCGGCGCGGCGCTGTAGAGGAACGCAACAGGCCGTCAGCGCTCAGATGCAGGGATGGCCGTTGTGCATTTCAAGACCTGACCCCATTGTGCATTTCAAGACCTGACCCCAATTGGGTGGCCGAGGGTGTCCCTGATCGCGGTCAGGAGGTCAAAGAGCGCGTAGGGCTTTTCGAGGACGGTGAAGTCCCTGTCTCTGAGGCCGGCCACCTGGGACCGCGTGTCCTCATAGCCGCTCGTAAGCAGGACCTTGAGGCCGGGGCACATCGAATGCAGGTCCTCGGCGAGATTGAGACCGTTGGCGTCCGGTAGCACGATGTCGCAGAAGACCATGTCGAATTCCCGGTCCTCCTCTTCGAACACGTTCCTCGCCTCACCGGCGCTGGCTGCCGCGGAGACAGCGTAGCCCCTGTCCCTCAACACCTTGGCCGCCATCGTGCGCACTATCTCGTCGCCCTCCACGAGGAGGATTTTCTCGCCACTGCCCTGCAGACCGCCTTCGCCTACCGGTTTCTTATGTACTCTCTCCTCCCGGACCGCGTGCGCCGGCAGGTAGATGTCGAACTGCGTGCCCGTCTCCGCATCACTATTAACCTCAATCCAGCCGCTGTGTTGCCTCACGGTGCCGTAGACCACCGACAGCCCCATGCCCGACATGCCATCTTTGGTCGTGAAGAAGGGCTCGAAGATGCGCTGCTTGACATCCTCGCTCATGCCTGTGCCCTGGTCCGACACAGTGATGCGCGCGAAGCGGCCGGACCTGCGGCCGTCGGGCGATTCTCCGTCGGAGTCATCTATATCTACAACTTCGGTCTGAATGATAAGCGTCTGCCCCGAACGCATGGCGTCGCGCGCGTTGGAGACCAGGTTCAGGAGCCCGGTCTCGAGCAGCTCCCTGTCGGCCCGTACCTCTCCGAGGGACGGGTCGAGCTTCAACTCCAGGCTCTTGTCATCGCCAAGTGTCCGCGCCATCGCCGGGCGGAACTCCGTGATAAGCGCATTGAGGTCCAGCGCCGCGGATTTGACGGCCATCCCCCTCGAAAAGACAAGGAGCTGCCTGGTCCGCGCGACGGCCGTTTCGGCCGCTTTCCGAATCTCCTCGACTTCGTTCCGCAGGGACTCGTTGCCGCCGAGCTCTCCGGCCAGGCGTTCGCTGTGGCCCAGGATACCCGTGAGAATGCCGTTGAAGTCCTGCGCAATCGACCTTGATACTCTGGTCGCGGAGTCGAGGCTGCGTGACTGCTGGATGCGGCTCTCAAGCATCTTATGCCCGCTTACGTTGCGGATCTCTACCAGGTACGATGCCGGCGAACCATCTCCCATCTCGACGGGGCTCACGACTACGCTGAGGTGGGCGCTCCCGGTCCACCGGCTCTCGAGCGAACCGTTCTCCATCAGGGCGGCGAAGTCCAGCGCGGTCTCCCATTCAGCCGGCTTGCCGCGGTCGAGCCTCGCCCGCGCCTCGCCGGGCATGCTCTCGCCGGCGATCAGGTTGATCTTTCTCAAGTCCTTGAAATCGTGCACGCCGAAAAGGTCAAGACAGGCATTGTTGGCATGGACAAGCCTTCGGTCGGCGTCGTATAACTCAAGCGCGGTGCTGGTGGCCTCGAACATGCTCCTGAATTGTTCTTCGTTCGCGCGTATCGAATCGTCCGCCTGCTTTTGCTCGGTGATGTCCCGCCATATGCCCTCGATGGCCAGGACCTTGCCCGCCTCGTTGAAGACGCGGCGGTTCGTCTGGAGGATCCATCTCTCTCCGCTTTCGCGGTTGACGATCATGTATTCATAACTGGGCTGTATATGTCCCTGTATCAGGTCTTTCCACATCTCGTTGAAGTAGCGCGCGTAGTCCGGGTGGATGAGCTTTCTCATAAGAAGCGGGTTCCTGAGGAACTCCTCGCTCGTGTATCCGAACACGCGTTTGACCGAGGGGCTCACATAGTCATACTTGCCGACCGGCAGACTTACGCGGAATACGGCTTCATCAAGCCCCTCCAGGAGGCTCCTGTATTTGACCATATTCTCGCGCATCGCCAGCTCTTCTTCCTTCCGCTCCGTAATGTCGCGGGCCAGCATCACAAACCCCACGGCGGTGCCGTCCCTGTCCCTCAGGAGATCCACGTCTACCTGGCAGGTGATGCTGCTGCCCCCCTTCTTGAGGAATTTGTATTCGTCGGCGATGCGTTCGTTGACCTTGAGGGCCCGCATCATCTCCTCGGATGCGCGGTGTCTGTCTTCCTCCGCAATGCACAGGTATGAGTGGATTCCGACTATCTCCTCCTTGCTCACATAACCAAGCATGTTGAGCGCGGAGCGGTTGACCTGCCGGATTGTGCCGTCGAGATCGGAGATGATGACGCTGTCTCCCATCGACTCGTAGACGGCGCGCAGCCGCTCCTCGGACTCCCTGAACGACTCCTCGGCCTGCTTGCGCCCGGTGACGTCCCGGATGATGCCCAGCACCAGGGTCTGGCCGTCTATCTTCACCGGACGCGTGGAGATCTCAGTCTGCACATGCGTGCCGTTCTTGCAGATCAACGTGAAATCGTCCGGACCCGTCGACTTGCCCTGTGCGCACAGGGAGATATTATTGGCGGCCTTCAGCGTCTGCTCCAGGGGAATAAGCCCGGCCTTGAGCACGCTCTCGCCCATCAGCTCATGCTTTCTGTAGCCGAGCAGGTCCTCCGCAGCCTTGTTGCCGTCGATGAGGACGCCGCTCAGGTCATTCATGTACATTGGGTCGGGGGCGTTTTCGAAGATTATCCTGTACTTGCCCTCCGACGTCTTGAGCTCCTCCATTCTCTCCTTGCTCTCGGTGACATCGGAGAAGATGGCGGCCACCTTGCCGGGCTGCGGGCTGAAGGCCGACACTCTGAAATGCCGCCGGGCAGGCGGGAAGTAAGCGTCGAAGGCGGTATGGCGTTCGGTGACGGCCACGCCCGCGTAGGCCTCCATGAAGGGCAGCTCCCCGGTTTCGAAGAGCTCCGATCCCCGCTTCCCTATGATCTCGTCCCGATCCTTGCCGAGAATCGCCTCATAGGACGGGTTGACATCCAGAATAACGTAATCGACCGCATGGCCGGCCTTATCGAAGATCATCTCGTGAAGACAGACGCCCTCATTCATCTTGCTGTATAGCGTGTGGAACCGTTCCTCGCTTCTCCGGAGCGCCTCTTCCACGAGCTTGCGGTCGTTAACTTCTTCCCGGAATTTGAGAGTCCTGTCCTTCGCCTGCACTCTGTGGATGACGGTCGCCACAAGGAGCGCTATGAGGAACGAGACGGCCGCGACATGAGTCCAGTTCCCCCACCGGGGTGTTCTTGCCGCCGTCATACCCCCGAACCATAGATTCCGGGCCCTGTAGTAGGGCGAATCCCTTTCCTCCCTCATCTCGGCGATGCGCGCGTCGAGCGCGGCCCGCAGGGCGGTGCCCGCCCCGCTGCCGACCCCGAAGCGCAGGTCGATCGGCACGCCGGCCAGGGCGCTCCGCAACAGGTCGGGTGATACCCCGGGGCCGGCGTATAGCCCCGGAACCAGGCAGGCATCAACAACGCCCTCCCCTACCATCCTGAGGGCGTCCCCGTAACCGTCGACCTCGACGAAGTGGCAGTCGAGCGCGAGGCCCTCGATGGCCGCGCGGAACTCCGTATACATGTGGTCGGCCCGGGCGACGGCTATCGTCTTGCCCGACACGTCTCCCACGGTCTCGACGGGTGAGGTTTTCCTGGAATAGAGCTGTCCCCAGTCGGAGAGGATGGGAACGCGCGTCAGTGCGTATTCGCCTCCCTCCGGCTCGCCGGCGATGCCGGGCATAATATCGATACTGCCCTCTCCGAGCCAGGCCATGCACTCCGACCGCGTCCCCGGCACGTAAGCGATTTCCCAGCCCTCTTCCGCGGCCATGTGCTCGATGAGGTCGATGTAGAACCCCCGGGCCCTGCCCTCCCCGTCGAGAAAGACCATGGGCGCATTCTCATAAACACCTACCCTGACCGGAGCGGCGTCCGACCCCGAGAGCAGGATGCCCAGCAGCAAGAGCAATGTAACGGGAATTACAAGGAGGTTCTTCATTGCCTACACCGATTCGACACTTGGACCCCGCCCGGAGGCAGCGTCTTTCCCCGATGTGAATAGGACTTTACTCCCTATACATCGGCAGGCGGGTAAGGTGCTGAAGCACAAAAAGAAGGGCACAAGGGCATGGAAAAGCGCGTGTTTGGCGTGCCGCCCCGATGTTTCCCTTACGGCCGCAGGCTAAGATTTCTTGCCGTTTGTGCGGTATACCATCGCGGTAATGGCGCCGACGACGAATCCACCTGCGGCCATGATGAACAGCAGGAGAGCGCGCGGCATGGTGACGCTTACGAGAAGGAGCTTGACCGTGACGTTCTCCAAGTTCTGGAGGATTATCACCAGCAGCACCATCACCAGAATCACAATAAGTATGAGCTTAAGTCGCACTGCATGTCCCCCAATGTCTGACGCGATCAAGCAGCATGGTACATGCTGATTCCGCGAGTGTCAACTCAATTTGGGAGCCGGCGCGGTTACCCTTTTCTCGCCGTTGCCCTCTTCACCGCGCCCGCAACGTGCCGGGGCATGAGGCCGTACTTATCGAGCAGTTCCTCCGGCCCTCCCGACTCCGCGTAGGTGTTCCTCAAGCCCACGAATTCCATGGGAACCGGGTGGGTCTCGGCCGCCGCCAGGGCAACCGCAGACCCGAGCCCGCCCTCCAGCAGGTGCTCCTCGGCCGTAACGATGGCTCCCGTTTCGCGGGCCGCGCGCTCGATTGCGGTCCTGTCCAGAGGTTTCACCGTATGCATGTCGATAACTCTCACCTCTATGCCTTCACTCGAAAGAGCGTGCGCCGCCTCCAGCGCCACCGCGACCATCAGCCCGCAGGCGATCACGGTCGCATCGCCGCCGTCACGCACGGTGAGCGCCCGCCCGACTTCGAAGTCGACGCCGTCCGGATAGACAACCGGCACTTCCGGCCTCCCGGTCCTCAGGTAGAAGGGCCCGGCCGTACCAAACATCGCCAGGGTCGCGGCCCGGGTGGACGGGCCGTCCGCAGGAACGATAACCGTGAAATTGGGGAGTGAAGCCGCCAGGGCGATGTCCTCGACGGCCATCTGGCTTGGACCGTCCGCCCCGATGCTGATGCCGCTGTGCGAACCCATGAGCTTGACGTTGGCGGCGGGAAAAGCGATGCCCATGCGTATCTGGTCATAGGCGTTACAGAGCAGGAAGCACGCGAAGCTCGAGGCAAGGGCATGCTTGCCGGAGGCGGCCAGACCGCTCGCGACGCCGATCAGGTTGCTCTCTGCTATGCCGACGTTGAAGAACCTGTCGGGGAATTCCTTGCCGAAGGCCTCCGTGCGGGTCGAGTTGCTCACGTCGCCGTCTACGACAACGATGTCGCGGTCCGCGCGCCCCAGGTCGACAAGGGTCTTCCCGAAAGCATCGCGCGTCGCCTCACCGTATTCGAGACCTATGCGTTTCCCTATATCCACGCTATCGCTCCCCTTGAGCCGCGCCGGGCGCGCCATACATTCTGTCCAGCTCGGCCAGAGCCACCTCGGCTTCCCGGGCCGTAAGCGTAACACCGTGCTTCCGGTTCACCGCGTCACTCTCAAACGGGGACAGGCCCTTTCCCTTCAGAGTATGGGCTATGACTATCTTCGGCCTGTCCGAACACGCGCCCTCACACCGCACGATGGCGTCCAGGGTGCTCCGTATCCGGGCCAGGTCATGACCGTCCGTTTCATGGACCTCCCAGCCGAAGGACACCCATTTATCAATGAGCGGCTCGAGGGAAGGCATCACGGTCTCGACCGGACCCGTCTGCTGGAACCTGTTCGAGTCGAGTATCGCGCAGAGGTTGCCCGTGGCGTACTTGGCGGCGGCCATGGCGGCTTCCCAGACCTGCCCCTCGTCGCACTCCCCGTCTCCCAGCATCACGTAGACGCGAAAGTCGAGCCCGTCGACCCGGGCGGCGAGGGCGTGGCCGAGCCCGATTGACAGGCCCTGACCCAGCGAACCGGTCGACGCCTCGACCCCGGCCAGAACACGCATGTCGGGATGGCCCTCAACCGGGCTTCCTATCCGGCGCAGCGTGTTCAGCATCGAGGCCGGGAAGTACCCGGCTTCCGCGAGAGCTGCATAGAGCGCCGGGGCTGCATGTCCCTTGCTCATTATGAACCGGTCGCGGCCCGGCCAGTCCGGACGCCCGGGGGCATAGCGCATGATGCCCCCGAAGTAGAGCACGGTGAGAACGTCAATCGCCGAGAGAGAGCTCGAGGGATGGCCCGAACCGGCGCGCGTGGTCATCTCGATGATGCCGCGGCTCAATCGCCAGGAAATCTCTCTGAGATCATCTATCGTGCGTCGTCTTTCCAGGTGTAGCCTACCTCACGGCTTGAGTGAGCAGCGCCCCGTTCGCACAATGGGAATTCTAGCAGACCGCGCGATGGCTTTCAAAACCTAAACTCCCTGAGGGGGCCTAGCACGCATCACCGTCCCGTTTCTTCCTTCTCAGCCTGATGAGGTAAACCGTGTTCGTGGTGATGGAGACTCCGACGAGCAGGCCCTCGATGAAGGCCAGCCAGCCCGGATCACCTACAAACGGTCCGACGAAACGCCTGAGCAGTATCGCGGCTGCGAGGCACAGCATCCCGATGGACATTAGAATCTGCTCGTTCCTGATCAGCATCACGTTATCCCTCGCCCGCTTCCAGCCCCATTATAGAAGACCGCCCGGATTCCTCAAGGTCTTTCAGGCTCCCGCAGTTGGCCGATCGCGTACCGGGGAATGGCCGGCCCGCCCGGCTTGACCCGCGTTCTCTTCTGGGGTAAGATCGGCCCAAAAGGAGGTACGACATGGCAGACCCGGCGGGCCCGCCTACGGCGAAGTTCCCGGCAATAGGCAAAGTGTCGCCGGAGTTCTTCGACGAGATAATCTATCCACGCCTCGGTGCCGGGCGCCGGGAGGTCCTCGTAGGCCCCAGGCACGGTCACGACTGCGGCGTAGTGAGGATCGGCGACGGGCAGGTCATGGTGCTCACCACCGATCCGGTTTTCATCGTTCCCGGGTACGGCTTCGAACGCGCCGCCTGGTTCGCCTGGCACATTCTCGCCTCGGACGTCACGACAAGCGGGTTCGCGCCGTCCTATATAGTGGTGGACTTCAATCTCCCGATGAGCATGACAGAGGATGAGTTCCTCACCATATGGCAGGTATTTCATCGCGAGAGCTCGCGCTACGGCGCGGCGGTTGTCGGCGGCCACACGGCGAGGTACACGGGCACGGACTACCCCATGGTAGGCGGCGCCACCTTCATGGCCGTGGGCCCCGAGGACAGGTTCCTCCACCCCGGCATGGGGAGGCCGGGAGACGTGATCGTCATAACCAAGGGGGCCGCCATCGAGGCAACCGGCATCTTCGCCTGCGCCTTCCCCGATACCATCGGCAGGAACCTCGGCCCGGACGTTCTCAGGGAGGGACAGGACTTGTTCTACAAGATGTCAACGGTGGATGACGCGCTCGCGGCGGTCGGGGTCGGCGTGAGGGACGAAGGCGTGACAGCGATGCACGACGCGACAGAATGCGGGGTGATCGGGGGCCTCTTTGAGGTCGCCCAGGCGTCGGGCACGGGCATAGTCGCGGAAAGGGAAAAGATCCAGGTCCTCCCCGCCGTGGACGCCATCTGCTCGCACTTCGGCATGGACCCTCTGACATCCATAAGCGAGGGGACGCTCATAATAACGGTTCGCCCCGGGAAAGCAGGGGCTCTCCTCGAGACGTTGCGGGCCAGGGGGATAGCCGCCGAAGCCATCGGGGAGCTCGTCGCGAAGGATGAGGGCTTTTACATGATCGAAGGTGGAAAGCGCAGGCCGCTTCTCCACCCGAGAGTGGACCCGTTCTGGAATGCGATGAAGGACGCCATGGAGAAGGGGCTGGCCTAGGCACGGCGCCGCCGAGGAGCGGCCCCGGCTCAGGTTCCCGTCGCCTCACTCTCCGGCGTCTCGTCGTCGGAGGAGAGGATCCTGATCTGCTCCGGCCGGGTCTCCTCGGCGGCCGGAAGCTCCCTTAAGAAGGCCGTCGCCGCGCGGATGGAACCGATCACCTGTTTGCACTCGGTGTACGCGTTAGAAGCCATCGTACCGGCCTTTGCCACCTTGTTCTCGAGAATCTTGTCCACCTCATCGAGGCTGCGTTCGATTTTGGTCACATAGGCCTCGATATTCTCAAAGTCGATCGAACGCGCGAACTGGAGGTACATGTGGTAAAGCGCCAGCACATAAGGCACGACCATGCTGTAAGCCATAAGCAGCACGCCCTTGCGGTAAGCTTCGATGTGGACCTTGCCGCAGACGCCGTAAATCGAGTCCGGCACCGCGGCGATGGCGATGTTGGTGGTGCATGAAGGGTCTATGTAACCCGCCACCTCTTTCGCTTTACGCCGCACTTCCCTTTCGAGTTCCGACTCGATCTTCTTTATCTTCTCGGGATCGGATTCCTGTTCGATCTTCTCCATCGCTTCGACGCCGCTCCACTTGGAGTCGACGGGAAGCCGCTTGCCGTTGGGGAGGATAATCGCGTACTCGACGACCTTGCCGCCCGCGACCCTGAAGTCCCGGTCTATCATCTCCGCCGGGAACTGGGCGAAGGCTTCGGCGAGGATGTTCTCCCCGGACTCCCCTCTCGTCCTGGCGCCCACAACCACCCGCTCAATCTTGCGCGTGACCGCGTGGATTTCGTCTTCCCGCTTGCTCTGGTCCTCGAACCTGGCTTTGAGCTCCGTGAGCACGCGCCTCGTATCATTGACGTCCTTGGATATGGCCTCCTTAACGTTGCCCGAGGTCTCCGAGATCTTGGTTTCCAGGCCCTTGAGCGAGATCTCCAGCTTATTGAGGTTCTGCATTACGACGGTCTGGCTGTTCGTGAGCGATGTCACCTGGGATTGAACGGCTGAAATGTCCTTCAGGGATTCGAGCATTGCTGCAAGCGACTCGTCGGACGGCCCCCTGTCCCCTTTTCTTAGAAGCAGAATCACGAGAAACACGACGACGGCCCCGAGGATTATGGCGGGATAAAGGGCTTCCATGCTGGAGTGCCTCCTCTGGATACTTGTTCAGTTAGCCAGCAATATGCTTTCCACAATCAGAGCGTCGACATCGTTCGCGGAAGACGCCCCTCTCAGGTCTTCCTCCAGGACCTCGAGCCGCTCCATAACATACGCCTCGAGTATAGCCCACTCGTGACCCTTCAGACCCGTCTCGCGCTCGAGCCAGGCAGTGAACTTCTCGGCGGCGGCCGGGTCGAGCGCTCTCTCCCCGTTCTTGCCGGTCACAAAGGCCTCGCCGATGAACCTGCCGAGTTCCCTCTTCCCGAGGGGACCGATACTGAACCGGCCGTCGAGAACGAAGCGCGCGAAACCGGTCATGAGCAGATTGCCGAAGTTCATCCTGCCGGCGGCGAACATCGCGGGACCCGCGGCGGCCCGGCCGCGGCCCGGAGAGCCGGCTGCGGACGCGCCGGCCCTGGACGTACCTCCGGCCGTCACGGAGAGAATACCAAGCCTGTCATAGCAAGCCGCGGCGAGCACCGAGACCTGCGCGAGCAGAGCTCTCGCCGTAGCAATCTCCTCAGGGGTCCTGAAGTCGCGGTAGTCCCCGATACCTCCGGCCCCGGGCTCATAATGCTGGGGCACCTTCATCCTGAGCCCCTTGAGCACTCCTGTATGGAAATCTTCGAACAGGGCATATTCCGGGAACCCCGGCAACGGGGGCCGGTTCCTTGCCGCCGCCTCGGCGGCTTCCGCCTTGAGAGCCATCACCAGGCCCAGCCCGGCCCGGAAGAGATTCGATATCGAAACCGCGCGGAGCACTTCGACGGGCTCCATTCCATGCCTCTCCGCCAGGTGCAGGAGGCCAACGTTAGCCAGGGAGAAGAGGCGGCCCAGGGCGGCCTGCGTGGCATCCACATCGCCGATCGTCCGGCCGTCCGCTACGAGGAGGCGGTTGGTCACATAGCTGATGTCCCCGATGATTCTGCTTTTTATCTCATCGTCATCCATGCCCGCCAGGAGTTCATAATAGAGGGGGCGGCTTCCCGAAAGCCCGAGGGGATAGAAGGCAGGCACCTGAATGTCATTCGGTCCGGTGTAGTAGGGGCGCGCATCTCCGCCGATGAGGCCCCGGATTTCGGAATCCCCCAGGCCGTCGTAAATCCCGGCTGCCTCGCCGTACTCCAGTATCCCCTTCTCTTCCAGCCTCGAGTTCCGCCACCTGTAGGCATCTTCCTCCGTCTCTGTCGCCATGGCCCTGTAAGTGGAATAGCGGAGCTCGCCGTAAAGGTCCCTGTCATCGGCCATGATCGTCGAGAGAAACAGCCGGATGGTCGGAGTCTCCTCCGGAACCAGCGATTGGACGATGAACGCCTCATCCGGCATTATGCTCGTAAGCTCCTCACCCATCTCAACCGCATCGTCGAACGGTATCAGCCGGATCAGCTTGCCCAGGAATACGACTACGAGCTCGATATCGCAGGTGTGAACGAAATCCATCACGGTTTTCTCCCCGCTGGCGACGAGGTAACCAAGCCACTTTAGGACGCGCTCGTCATCAACCACATGTTCGTTCCAGAGGTCGATGTCGAGGATGAACCTCAGCTGCTCCTCACCGCAGAAAGGGATGAGCGCCAGGCCGTATTCCTCGCCGGCGCCCTCGAACGTAAGGAGAATCTCCTCGTCCGGCATCGAGGTCACGATCTCGGCGGCCAGGTCTGAATTCCTGACGATCTTGACCCTCTCCTGCCAATCGCTGCGGCGGAAAAGGTCGGCCTGGTCCGCCAGTGAAAGGCCGCTCAGTCTGTCCCGGAGGTCGGGATCGTCCAGAGCCGTTATGTCCCAGGGCTCTTCGGCCTCCCTCACTCCCCGCCTGTACGACATGGTCTTTTCCTCGCTAACCGCTGTCAGGGTAGACTACCGTTTCCAAACCAACAGCCCCGATCGGATACTATGTTACAACATATCCGGAGGCGGCGGTAGTCAAGTTTTTGGCGTTGACCTGTCCTCTCTAACCTGCAAGAATCCTATGCGCAACGCAACACCCGAACCGACAATTCGAGCAAGGTAGCATCGATTGAGTGACGGCAAGATCCGCGTTCTCTTCCGCATAGGGCATCTCTACCACAGGGGGTCGCTGGACCCCATATACCGGTGCATGAAGGAGCGGGGCAGGTTCGACATCTATTTCACCTGCCCCGACGACAGGGAACGGGTGCTGCTCGTCTTCCAGCGTTCGCTCAGGAAGAAGATCGAACGGGAGCTCGAGAGCGAGGGCCTGAGGGTGACGCGGGAGACCGAAGGCTTCGACGTGATAATCACCGGGGACGTTCTCCGGGACCCCGACCGGTACGGCGGCGCTCTCCTCTGTTTCATAAACCACGGAACGGGCATAAAGACCATACTCTACCGCCTGCTCGCCGGGGCCAGGGACACCAGGTACCTCATTTTCGTCGAGGGAGAATACCGGAGGAAGCGCATCGACGACTTCGGGGTGAGGGGGTCGTCGGAGGTCTTCGTCGTGGGTTACCCCAAGCTCGACCCCGTGTTCCGGGGTGAACTCGAACGCGGCGAGATCATGGACCGCTACCGCCTCGACCCGGCGAGAAAAACGGTGCTCTTCGCCCCGACCTACAAGCCCACGTGCATCGACAGGGTCAGGGAGAAGATCTTCGAAGAGACGCGGGATCACAATCTCATCATAAAACTCCACCAGTACTCCTGGCGGGGGAAGTACGCGCCTCACTGGCATCACGAGCTCTATGAAAAAGCTGTCCGCCGCTACCCCCATGCCAGGCTCGTGCCGCCCGAGGAGCACAACATAATCCCCTTCATATACGCGGCCGACACCATGCTCAGCGAGGCGTCCAGCACGATATTCGAATTCCTGGCCCTCGGCAAACCGGGCATAATCTTCGACCTCGAGTGCGACAGGCTGAGCCACCACGACGGGATGCCCCTCCTCGACGAGGACAACCGCATGTTCCTCGAGGGGGCCTTTGTGCACATAGACGACGCCGGCCGTATAGGCGAGGCGGTTAAGCGGGCGCTGGACCCCGGCCCCGCCATGAAAGCGCGGATAGAGGAAATGAGGGATCTCCTCTTCTACAAGTTGGACGGGCGCGCGTCCGAGAGAATTGTTAATATTATTGAGGAACAGGTCGAAGGCCGCAAGGCGAATGGAGGCGCATGAGCAAGGAGTGCAGAAGAGCCGTAATACTGGCCGCGGGGGCCGGCACCCGCGTAAGGAAGATCACCGATCAGAGGCCCAAGTGCCTCATGGACCTCGACGGCAGGCCCATCATCGAGTGGATACTGGCCTCCCTCGAACTCGCGGGCATAAGCCGCGTAACAATTGTGACGGGCTTCAAGGCCCCGGCGATAAAGGCCGCCCTCGGGGACGGGCGGCGCCTCGGCCTCGAGATCTCCTACGTTAAGAACCCCCGCTGGAACGAACCCAACGGGATCTCTCTTTACAGCGCGCGCCGGGCGGTGAGCGGCGAGCCCAGCTTCCTCACGCTCATGTCCGACCACATCCTGCCACCCGGCGCGATAGAGCGCGTCCGGAAGTCAAGGAGCGAGAGGTGCATTCTCGCGATCGATAACAACCTCGACAATGTCTACGACCTCCAGGACGCAACCAAGGTGAGGCTCGCGGACGGGAGGCCGGCCGCGATCGGCAAGAAACTGTGGAATTACAACGCGGTCGACTGCGGCCTCTTCCGGTTCGACAGCAGAGTGTTCGAAGCGCTCGAGCACGCCTTCGCGAGGCAGATGTACTCCCTTTCCGCGGGAGTCAAGAAGCTCATCAAGGACGGAAACCTGGACGTGGTCCCCATAGGCAAGGGAGCGTTCTGGATAGACATAGACACGCCGCGTAACTACCGCTACGCGAGGAAGAACATAAAGAAATTCATGAAGGCGCTGGCCGGAAGGCGGCGCTAGAGGGAAGACAGAATGTCTGATCTGAAAGCAAAGTCCTTCGCCGCCGCGGTGATAGTGATGTTGGCCGCGGGAGCCTGCCCCGCAGCCGATCTCATGCACCACTCCATGAGGATATCGGTTTACCCGCCGGATAACAGCCTGCTGGCGGTCGATACGGTATACGTAGCCGGATCGCATCTCGAGAGCGGCAGAATAGTCTTTCTCCTCAACCGGAGCCTCGAGGTCGCGGACATCGGCTCGCCCTACGGCATCAAGTGGTACTCGCAGGAGGAGATAGACCCCTCGGCGCTGAAGGAGGATGCGGACGAGGACGACAGGGAGTTCATCTCGAGGGGCAAGGGCTTGTTTATCGAGGTCGTCGATCCCCCGCCGGCCGGCGAGTTGATACCCCTGGTCATTTCGTTCTCGGGGGTTCTCTATGACAGCCTCCTCCCTCCCGACAGGAACTACTCGAAGGGCTTCGCGACGACCACCGGGCTGATCGATGAGCGCGGCGCATACCTCAGCAGCGAGTCGCTCTGGTACCCTTTCCAATTCGACCGGAGTTTCACTTTCCGGCTTACGGTGGACTTGCCGCCCGACTGGATGAGTGTCAGCCAGGGAGCGCTGCGGCAGGAGTATCTCGACACCATTCGCGGCGAGAAGCGCCTGGTCGATGTATGGGTGGAGCAAAACCCCACCCCTGAGTTCTACCTCGTGGCCGGCAGGTACTACCGCCACCAGGAGACTCACAACGGTACGCGCATCATGACGTACACCTATGAAACAAGCGACAGCCTCTCGCAGGTTTACCTCGACGCGACGCGACGCTACATCGCGATGTACGAGGACCTTATTGGCAAGTACCCTCACCCCAAGTTCGCGATGGTGGAGAACTTCTGGCAGACGGGCTACGGCATGCCTTCTTTCACTCTGCTCGGTGACCGGGTGATAAGGCTGCCCTTCATAGTGCACACGTCCTACGGCCATGAGATACTTCACAACTGGTGGGGCAACTGTGTCTTTGTCGACTACGACACGGGCAACTGGTGCGAGGGCCTGACGACCTACGGCGCCGATTACCTTTACAAGGAACGCCGGGGCGAAGACGAGGCGAGGGACTACAGGCATCAGACGCTCATCGCGTTCAACAACTACGTGACCGGGGAGAAGGACTTCCCGCTCTCGGAGTTTCACGAGCGGCACGATTCGGCGTCACAGAGCGTGGGATACGGCAAGTCCCTTTTCGTTTTCCACATGCTCAGGCTCTCCCTTGGAGACGACGTGTTCTGGACCGCCCTCAGGAACTTCTATGAGACGCACCGGTATCAGGTGGCGTCCTGGCGGGACCTCGAACGCGCCTTCAGCGAGGCCTCGGGCCAGGACCTGTCGTGGTACTTCGCGCAGTGGGTGAACGGCACCGGGCTTCCGGACGTCGCCCTCGAGAGCGCATGGACCGAGCGCGCGGCCCCCGGCAATGCGGTGATGTTCACGTTGCGCCAGCCCGAACCTCCCTTCACGCTTGACGTACCCGTCGTGGTAGCGACGGAGACCGGTGAGATAAGAGAGAGGGTGCGCCTGTCCGGGACCGAGAAGACCTTCAGCGTGAAGTGCGATTCGAGACCGGTCTCGCTCGAGATCGACCCCCGCTTCGATATGTTCCGAAAACTCAACAGAGAGGAGATTCCCGTCACCATCGGAGGCGCGTTCGCCAACGACAGGGGCACTATCATAATCGGCAACCGGGAGGACCCGGCCGTCCGTATGGCCTTTTCCGCCGTGTCGCATGCGCTCGGGGTCGAGGGCGATGTCATAAACGAATCCCAGACCGGCGCGCCGGAGCTCGAGGGCGCGCATCTCTGGTTCCTGGGCCGCGGCGACGCCCTTTCTGAAATACTCCTGGAGGCGGGCGTCCGCCTCGCCGGCGATACCGTGGCGGTCGCCGGCTCGGAGTACGGGATAGGCGGCCGCACATTCATCTGCACGCTAAGAAACCCGCGCGACGAGAATTCCGTCGTCACGGTCATCCTGTCGGCGGACACCGAGTCCATGCCCGGCATCCTGAGCAAGCTCCCGCATTACGGGAGGAATTCATATCTGGTGTTCGAGGGCGGCAGGGCCGTAGCGCAGGGCGTGTGGGAATCTGAAGGCAGTCCCTTAAGAGCCGACTTCAGGGCGAGGTGATAATGCCATGAAAACGCGAGGCCAGGATCGTCCCTCCCGCATCATACCGTTCGGCACGGAGATAGCCGCCCTGCTGGTCATGCTGCTGTTGCTCCCGGCGGCATCCTCCGCCGGCGAATCGGCGGACCGGCTCGAGTCCCACGTGCGCCACCTCTCGGACGACTCCCTCGAGGGAAGGTTCATGGGAACACCCGGAATCGAGGAGGCCGCTCACTATATCGCCGGAGAGTTCCAGGTCATCGGCCTGGAGCCGCTGCCCGACAGCTCGTACCTGCAGGGGTTCAGCCTGCTGCTGGGCTACCGCGTCCTGCCGGGCCCGGTGATGACCCTGGGCGAGAGGGAGCTCTCTTACGGCGACGAGTTCAAAGCGCTTCCCATCTCGGGGAGCGGGAGAATCGAGGCGCTGACGGCGTTCATCACCGAGACCGATGAGAACCAGGTCGGCATCGATGTCCCCCGGAATCTCAGGGGCTACGTGGTGTTTTGCATCATCGGCGGCGACGTGGAGCGGGCCCGTTGGACCTTGAGAGGCAGAGACGGGCTGCTGGATTATATGACGGCGGTGGCTTCGCAGATATCCGGCTTCGGAGCGAGCGCCGTGGTTTTCGTAAACGGCAGTCCCGACTCCTCCAGGTCCGACCTCCATTACTTTCCATTGAGCCGCGCTCATGAGCCCATGGACATCCCCGTTCTCGAGATCCCCTACTCGGTTCTGGAGGAAGCGCTCATGTTCGAGGGAGTGACGCTCAGGGAGATGCTGGATAAAGAAAGCGCCGGCGGCGGCCCGGGCGCCGAGATGTCCTTCTTCCTCGACGGCCCTCTGTGCCGCCTGGCAATCCAGACGGCCCCGCGCACCGTGACCACGTCGAACGTGGTCGGGATGGTCCGGGGCAGGCTCAAACCCGACGAATTCGTGGTGGTCGGCGCCCATTACGACCACCTCGGCTACGGCGACATTGCCTCATCGACGCCGTGGCGGCGCGAAGTACATAACGGGGCGGACGACAACGCTTCCGGAACAGCCGCGCTCATCGAAGTGGCGCGGGGCGTCGCCGCCGCAGACGGGCCCGGCCGGTCGGTCATCTTCATAGCCTTCACGGCCGAGGAGCTGGGCGCGGTGGGCTCCCGCCACTATCGCGACAATCCGGCCTGGCCTCTCGAGAACACCGTGGCCATGGTCAATCTCGACACGGTGGGGCGGCTCGAGGACGGCAATCTGATAGTGTTCGGAGCGGCGAGCGCCGCCGAGTTCGAGAGCCTGCTGGCCGGCGCCAATGCGAACCACTCGCTCAATCTCATTCCCAAGCAGGAGATTTTCGGTTTCTCCGACCAGAACGCCTTTGTCGAGGCAGGCATCCCGTCGGTCCATTTGTTCACCGGGGCCTATGCCGACTATCACTCGCCTGACGATGACTGGCAGAATCTCAACTACGAGGGGCTAGCAGCCGTAACCTCGTTCACGACCGATTTCGTGCTGGCGCTTGCCGGTACCGCATCGAGACCTACGCCCGTCGAAGGCCTCGGCGGGCCGCCCGAAGGGACGGCTTCCCGGGGCGGGGGCGCGCATCTGGGCATCGTTCCGGATTTCACTCATAGCGGACCCGGCGTTAAACTCAAGGGGACTGTGCCCAGGAGCCCGGCGGAAACAGCGGGACTGGCCGAGGGCGACGTCATAGTCGCAATCGACGGCGGAGCCATGACCGGGCTTGGAGACCTGATGACGGTTCTGGCCGGGCACGAACCCGGCGACATCGTGGAGATAGTGGTGGAACGGGATTCGAAGACCGTCATAATACCTGTCGAACTCGGCGTGAGGAGCTCGAGCGGCCACGGGGAGAAGCGGGACTGAGACGGATTGCGCTTGCACTTCCTCCCTTTTCCGGGTACCCCGGAGGCTGACGCAAAGCGATAATCCCAAGGAGGCCATACATGAAACGCCCCGTCCCGGCTGCCGCGATTGCGCTGGTGCTTGCCGTGCTGCTGCCGGCGCCGTCCATGGCCCTCGGTGCCGACCAGTATGAGGCTTTCGGCCGCGCCATTGAGGAAGCCCTTCTCAACATGGGCATGACGCCCGCAGATATGCGCATCCGGCACGACTACGCCGAACCGGATAAGTTCCGCCTGACCATGGTGGACTCGCTCATGCACGATCCCGCAAGCCTGCTCGAGCGGGTCGACCGCCTGGCGCGAAAGGTCGAGCACAGCGCCGTCATGGCCGGCCTCAGCTCCACGATGTGGAATGCCATGGACATCGAGCCGGCGGCTGCCCCGGCACGCGACGGGAACCAGCGCGTCATAGACGTAGCCGGGCGCCTCAGCCACCTGCCCCCCGGCATCCGGATCCACCTCAAGCGGTACATAGACAACCTGGGCCGGCTGTCCCATTCCCTGTCGCAGGCCACCGAGAGCATAGCCGACGATGTCGGGTTTCTGGAGACGGAAGCCTCCGCGCTCGTCACCCCTCAGGCCGAATACGAAGACGTCGGCCCGTTCGAGCTCCACGATCTCGAGCAGATGGACTCCGACGTGGCAGACTCCGTGCTCTGCCTCAGCGAGCTCGTAGAGCTTCGGCACCTGGCTGGCATGTGCCAGCTGGGCATGAGGTCGGCGGAAAACCTGGCCGTAGGTCTGAAGCTCGCCGTCCTCGACATAGGAAGGCACGGGCGCTACTCCGGCAAGTCAATGCGATTCAACGGCATGGTTTGCGAGGTCACCGGCAAGGTCGCATACATGGGGCTCACGCCGTACGGCCCGGTGGTGATAGGCGGCGACGGCGACAACACCTACACGGGCTGCTTCGCGCTAATCGCCGACCCGGGCGGAGACGACAGGTACACGCTCAATAATCATCCGGACGTCAACTTCAGGCTCATCATCGAATACGCCGGCGCGGACGTCTACGAGGCTGAGGACGAAACCGGGATCGCGGGCATCAGGTTCGGAACTTCCATTCTCATGGACCTCGATGGCAACGACACATACAGGGCCGGTCACATGTCCCTGGGCTCGGCCGCTTACGGCGGCGCCCTTCTTTACGACGCCGCAGGCGACGACATCTACGAGGCCGGGGCGTTCTCTGAGGGCGCCGGGTTTCTTGGCGTCGGTGCGCTCGTCGACGGCGGGGGCAACGACACCTACATCGCCGGAATGCAATCCCAGGGTTTCGGATACGTGATGGGCTCGGGAATCATGCTGGATAAGACGGGCAATGACGCGTATTACTCCAAGATGTCGCAGAAGGACATACTGCGCTATGAAGATCATTACCTCACGCTCTCGCAGGGCTGCGCGTTCGGTGCAAGGCCTGATTACTCGGGCGGCATCGGGCTTCTCATCGACTCGATGGGAAACGACCTCTACTACAGCGACATCTTCGGCCAGGGCGTCGGCTACTGGTTCTGCGTGGGAGGCCTCATCGACAGGCGCGGGCACGACCACTACTGCTCTTACCAGTACGCGCAGGGCTCGGGCGTTCACCTGGCCTTCGGCCTGCTGCTGGACGAGCAGGGCAACGACTTCTATCAGAGCAAGGGCGTTTCCCAGGGCTGCGGCCATGACCTCTCGCTGGGGCTCCTGGCCGACTTCTCCGGCAACGATTGCTTCACGGTGACCGACCTCAGCCAGGGGGCCGGCAACGCCAACGGTGCGGGCATCATATTCGACGCCGACGGCGTGGACTCATACTCTTCCAAGAACACCGTCAACGTTAGCGGCTACGGCAATTTCAGGCGAGACTTCGGCAGCGTCGGCCTGCAACTGGACCTGGCGGGCGGGGACTACTACTCGGCCAGGGGGCGAAACGACGCCCTGTGGGAAAGCGGCCAGTACGGTCTCGGCATGGATGTCC
>CAZSBE010000007.1:0-17569 GCA_964604955.1 uncultured bacterium | reverse complement strand
GAGGCCGCCACACCGGAGGGTGACATTCTCATTGACGAGATGGACGTCGTCGCGAAGGCCTATACCTCTCGCGAGCTCTTCATACTCGCATCGAGAGGAGAGCCGCGCTTCAGGCAGTGGAGGGAGTACGCTTTCGACGCCATGGTCGAAGACACCGCCGCAAGCGTCCAGTATCTGCGCACGGCTCTCGACACCAAGGTGGCAAGGGAGCGCCATACCATAAAGGACATACTCTGCAAGATCGGGACGCCGTCCGTGCCCATGCTCACCGATGCGGTGCGCGAGGACAACGACCTCGCCAGGAGCGAGGCGAGCTGGGTGCTGGGACTCATCGGCGACCCGGGAGCTTTCGACGCGCTCATGGAGCTCTCGCGCGCCACCGGATGGAAGGAGAGGTCGAGCGCCCTCAGCGCCCTGGCGAGACTCAGGGACCTGTCGCCGGCGCAGAAGGGCGTCCTGGAGGAGCGGGTCATCGAGGTCTTCGACGATCCAGGTGAGGTGTTCTATGTGAAAAAGGACGCGGCGTTCACTTCGGGGCGCCAGGAGCTCACCGGCGTCATACCACGGCTCGTCGAGTCACTGGGAAGCGATCATTACTCGGTGCGCTACGCTTCGGCCGAGGCCATGCGGTCCCTTTCGGAGGCGCATGGGGACAGGGTATTCGGTAAGATCAGGGACGGGATCCCCGGCCTTTCGAGCCTCGCCCTCACGTGCGCGCTCTATGCCGCGGGCGAGCTATCCGACGGGCAGAAGCTTGCCGTCGTGGATGAGGTGCTCGCCGGCGACCGGGCAGGCGAGCCGCACATCGGGGTGGCTGTAGCCAGGCTTCTCATCACGGTCGAAGACCAGAGCGGCCGCAGCCGCCGGGAGCAGAATCTCCTCGCCGCCCTTCCTGAGGACTCCTGGCAGGCCCGGGCAATGCTCGAGGGAGAATAACACACCGGCCGGCCTTCACCTCCGGTGGGCGAGGATCTCCCTCAGGGCCTCCTCGTACACCGCGTAGTCGCCGGCCCCGAAGAGGACGAAGATCACCCGGTCAAGGCTGGTCCGGCCGTCCAGGTGGTCGAGCACCGCGTTGACGGCTACGCGGCTGGCCTCCTCGATGGGATACCCGTATGCCCCCGTGCTGATTGAAGGAAAGGCTATGGAAGTAAGCCCCTTGTCCCGGGCCAGTCCCAGGCTCTTCTCGTATGCGCTCCGCAGCAGGCGCTCCTCGCCTCCACCGCCCCCCTGCCATACGGGCCCCACGGTGTGTATGACATGGGCCGCCGGGAGGTTCCCGCCCGTGGTCATGACGGCCTCCCCTGTGCGGCAGCCCCCTATCTTCCGGCACTCCGCCAGGATGGCCGGGCCCCCGGCCCGGTGGATCGCCCCGTCGACGCCGCCCCCGCCCAACAGAGCCTCATTTGCGGCGTTCACGACGGCGTCAACGATCACGCGCGTGATGTCGCCTTCCAGTATAGCGACCGACTTTCCCCTGTAGTCTGTGTCCATTCTTCACACCCCCACCCCAGCGTATCATTTTTGTGAATCCTTTTAAGCTTGACATTCATCTAAACTAATACTAGAATAATATCAGTTTAGGAGAATAGTGTGAAACTGCTCACGAAAGATACGGATTACGCGGTAAGGGCCGTCGTCAATCTCGCCCGGAAACCGGAAGGCTACAGGTCGTCGCGCGAGATAGCGGCCGACGAGGGCATACCCCTGCAGTTCCTGAGGCGCATTCTCCAGAAGCTCACCAGGGCGGGGCTCGTGACCTCACGCGAGGGCGTGAACGGCGGCGTCAGGCTCAACGCCGACCCCGCCCGCGTCCGCGTAAGCGACATAATCAAGATCTTCCAGGGGGACATCGAGCTCTCCCAGTGCATGTTCCGGAAGAGGCTCTGCACGAACCGCTCGACCTGCGTTCTCCGGGCCAGGATCAAGGTCATCGAGCAGATGGTGAGCAGAGAATTCGACAAGGTGACGATAGCGACACTGTTGGAGGACTCAGGAGGCAAGGATTGAAACGGGATATGATTCACATCGACGACGAAAAGTGCGACGGTTGTGGCGCCTGCATACCCAACTGTCCCGAGGGGGCGATTCAGATCATCGACGGCAAAGCGAGGCTCGTCGGCGAGGCCCTCTGCGACGGCCTGGGCGCCTGCTTGGGGTTCTGCCCGCGCGGGGCCATGACCGTCGAGAAGCGCGAAGCCGAGGAGTACGACGAGCGCAGGGTAATGGCCACTATCGTCAAGCAGGGCATTAATGTGGTCGCCGCGCATCTCAAGCATCTCGATGACCACGGCCAGGAGGCCTACCTCAGGCAGGGACTCGACTATCTCAAGGAGAAGGGCATCGAGGTCCCCGATTACAGGCAGCCCGCGAAGGCCGCCGGCGGGGCGGCGTGCGCCTGCCAGGGATGGAAGCCGCCGGAGCGCGCGGGCTCCCCGGCGGCGCAGACGGGCTCGCCGGAATCCGAGCTAAGGCAATGGCCCGTGCAGCTCAAGCTGGTTCCGTCGAGGGCGCCCTATTTCCAGGGCGCAGACCTCTTGATCGCCGCCGACTGCGTCCCCTTCGCGCACGGCGCATTCCACAGCGAGCTTCTAAAGGGGAAAGCCGTCATCATGTTCTGCCCCAAGCTCGACGGCGGCATTGATGCATACGTGGAGAAGCTGGCGCAGATTTTCAAACTCAATGACATCAAGTCGATAACGATTGCGCACATGGAGGTGCCCTGCTGTTTCGGCACGCTCCGCGTGATCGAGGATGCTCTGAAGATGTCCGGCAAGGACATCCCCGTCGAGACCGTATTGATCTCGGTTCAGGGCGAGGTACTCGAAACCAGGCCCTGCTAATCGGGGGAGCTCGCGGATACGCGAGAGAAGGAGGTATTCAATGGAAGGGGAGAGGATTTCTCAACACGCTTCGGTGCACAGGGCCTATGAGAGGATCAGGAAGGACGGGATGAACAACATCTGGGACCGGTACGAAGCCCAGGGCATGGGCGGTAACCCGGACCAGAGATGCGCGTTCTGCATGTCGGGCTCGCGCTGCGACCTCTGTTCCAACGGCCCGTGCCGCGCGGACGCCGCCAGGGATAAACGGGGCGTCTGCGGCATAAAGGCCGACGGCATGGCCATGCGCATGATGCTCCTCAGGAACGTCATGGGCGCCTCGACATACCACTACCACTGTGCCCAGACGGTCAAGACCCTGCGCGCCACGGCCAAAGGATCTACCGATTACGAGATCAAGGAACCAGGGAAGCTGAAGACATTCGCCGAACGTCTGGCCGTAGACACTTCCGGGTCGGCCGAGGACACGGCCCTTCGTCTCTGCGATTTCGTCGACACCGACTTCAATCGCGCCTATGACGAGCCCAGTAAGCTGGTGGAAGCCCTCGCCCCGGACGAGCGCAAGAGGGTCTGGAAGGAGCTCGGTATTTTCCCGGGCGGAATCTACGGCGAGATGATGTTCTCGACGAGCTCATGCCTTACCAATGTGGACGGCTACTACGTGAGCCTGGCCCTGAAGGCGATGCGACTCGGAGTCGCCGTGGCCTACCAGAGCCAGATCGTCAACGAGTACCTCCAGGACGTACTCTTCGGCATACCGCGGCCGCATAAGGTCAGGGTGGACCTCGGCGTTCTCGACCCCGCTTACGTCAACATCCTTCCAAACGGCCACGAGCCTTTCCTGGGCTTCGCCCTGGTTAAACTTGCGCGCCTGCCCGAGTGGCAGGAGAAGGCCAGGGCGGCGGGGGCAAAGGGCATGAGGATCATCGCCAATATCGAAACCGGCCAGGAGATGCTGCAGCGCTGGGAGATGGACGACGTCTTCTACGGCTTCACAGGCAACTGGATCATGCAGGAGGCGGTGCTGGCAAGCGGCTGCGTCGACCTCTTCGCCGCCGACATGAACTGCTCCATGCCCGTCGACCCCGAGTACGCCGAGAAGTACAAGTTCAAGCTCGTACCGGTGAGCCAGCTTGTCGCGTTCGAAGGCGTGACCGACAGGATAGACTACGTGCCCGAGAAGGCCAGGGAACAGGCCTCCACGCTGCTCGAGATGGCAATCGCCAACTTCAAGCAGCGCAAGGGCAAGGTCGAACCGATCACGGGGCTGCCGATGGGCGAGGCGATAGCGGGCTTTTCCACCGAGAGCATACTCGAGGCGCTGGGCGGCACGCTCGACCCGCTTCTCGACGCGATCAAGGGCGGCACGCTCCGCGGCGTCGTGGGGCTCGTCTCGTGCACGTCGCTCCGGGACAGCGGGCAGGACGTGCACACCGTCAAGATTGCCAAGGAACTCATCAAGCGCGACATCCTGGTGCTTTCGCTCGGATGCGGAAACGGCGGCCTTCAGGTCGCGGGCCTCTGCAGTCCCGAGGCCGCCAGGTTCGCCGGTTCCGGGCTGAAGTCGATATGTGACGCCCTGGGAGTCCCTCCCGTTCTCAGCTACGGGACCTGCACCGACACTGGCAGGCTGGCTGATCTTCTGGCGGCGGTGTCCGGGGCCCTGGGCGGCGTCCCCATCAAGGACCTGCCGGTGGCGGCCGCGGCGCCCGAGTACATGGAGCAGAAGGCGACCATCGACGCGGTATTCGCCCTGGCGCTCGGACTCTACACGTACGTGAACCCCGTGCCCACCGTGACGGGGGCCCCCGATCTCGTGAGCCTTCTTACCGAGGGCTGCAGGGACGTGACGGGAGGCGTTCTCGACGTGGAGACGGATGCCGTCAAGGCCGCGGACAACATCCTGGCGCATATAGAGGCCAATCGGAAGAAACTCGGAATATAGGTTCAGGTCGTTCACTTTGTCAGGGGGCGGCTCCCACGGGGCCGCCTCCAGTATTTTTTTGGTGTTGTGCCGCGGCGTCCGTTGTGGTACATATCCCCCTTAGCGGAGGGAGTTAATGATACTGGATGAGCTGAAGGGCGAAATAGTCCTCATCAAGCTTAAGAACCATGAAGAGCTCGAGACCTTCGGCGTGCCTTCCTCGAGTGTCTACGCCAAGGTCATAGAGGTCGACGAACGCGTCGGCATCTGGGTCGAGAACCCCAAGTGGTCGCCCAAGAAGACCGCCAGGGAGGACCAGGAGCATATGACCCAGATTCTCATCAGGTGGGATTACGTCGTCGGCATAATGACCTTCCCCGACCGGGAAGGTTTCAAAGAGGAAGCGGAAATAAAGCCCATGGGCTTTATCACCAAGTAGCCTTCCCCACCCGATACCAGGAAATGCACGGGCCGTGCCCGCGCGTGTCGTTTTCCTAGCGGGCTATTATCACCTTCGTCGTCAGAGTCTCAGCACCCGTATCAAGCCTCAGGAAGTAAATTCCGGAGCCCAACGTACCGGTCGCGCCCGAGGTGGTGTTCCACCCGATCTCGTGGTAGCCCGCTTCCCTCCGGCCGCTCACCAGGTCCCTCAAATGCCTTCCTCTGACATCGTAGAGGCCCATGCGCACGCTGGCGGCCGCGGGAATGCCGAACACGATGCTCGTGGAGGACGACAGTACGCTGCCCCCGGTTACGACGAGCACGGCGTCTTCCGGTACGCCGGCCAGGCCCTCATGCCCCACGCCCGATGCAGAACCCAGGAGCGTGAAGTCCGAGTCGCTTTGATCCCAGCCTTCATTGGGAACGCCGTCATATGCCAGCACCTTGATTCTCGCGGTCCTCGAGTCTATGTCCGGCACGGTCCACATGTACGAACCGTCGTTATCCTCTTCGCTGGCGAGCGTGTCCGGGTAGGTGGCGCCGCCGTCGGTGGAGAGCACGATGGTGACCGACACCACGCGCGCGTTGTCGCTCGCGCTCCAGGTGATCTCACAGTCGGTATTGTATTCTACAACCTCCCCACCGTTGGGCGAGACGACCTCGACCTCGGGCAGGATCGGGTCCCGCGCCACTACGGGAACGACCGCGAAGTCCGGGTCACCTGCGAAGCGCATGCACTCGTTGAGGCCGCAAGAGGGTATGTCCGCGTTCGCCTGCAGGAAGGCGTCATAGACGTTCCAGCCCTGGTTCATGTAACCGAAGAGCGCGGTCTGCCAGGCTATGGACTCGCTCCAGCAATCGCCGCAGTACGCCGCATCCATATGGCAGTAGCCGACCGTGGTGGTCGCCTCCCACGAGGTCTTGCGGAAAGCGTCCGAGAACGTACCGCTCAGGGTGTCGCACATCCCCTCGCAGCTGCCGAGGAAAGTAAACGGCATCTTCGCGCGGGCCGCTATCCACAGAGCCACTTTAAAGGATGCGATGTCCAGGCCCGTCGCGCCGTCACAGCCGTACATAAAGCTCGTTGACCCGCCGTGATTGAGCTCGTAGAACATGGCGGTATGGTCGGACTTGATATGACCCCTTATGTCCTCCAGCGTCGCCCACTCGATGGCCTCCGTCGAATAGCCCATGGTGCTGAACCAGTTTGCGGCATTGGTGTACCAGCTCGTCCAGCCGCCGTAATAGGGACATTCCCAGGGCCCCGTGAAGGAAAAGGCCGTATAGGGCGGCGGCACGCCGTCACCGAGCATGGCGCCGGATACAGCGTTCACCACCTTGACCGAAAGGCGGCCGTCGATGACGCTGCGCACGACCCAGCACGGATCGGTCGGGGCGGGCTCTATCGGGAAGACCGCCGATTCGGGCGAGATGTAATAGAGCCTGGAGAACTGTATGTCGCCTCCCACGCTCGCTTCAGCCTCCTCCCTTGAGATCAGGCCGGCTGGAAGATGGTCGGGCAGGCCGTCCCTCCAGCTCGTCTTCATGTCAAGCAGGTCTCCGGTCGCCTTGTCGAATTGATATACGATGTGGTCTCTCTCTACAGTTGCCGCTCCTATCATGCGCTGATGATAGTAAACTACCTTGTCGCCGAACTCGCCTTCCTGGAACGTGCGCGCGCCGGACTCGTAACCGGCGAGATAGTCCCGGGCCGCGAATGCGGGCTGCAATGACAGGGCAATCAGTACAATCGCCACTGCCGCCGACATGAACGCACTTTTGCGATTCTCCATGCGCTGCTTCCTCCCCTCTCTAGAGTTACCTCCGCAGACGGTTACACTACCCTATCCTCAGAAGAGGCGGGGGGTAAACACACCACCCCGCCCTGTTTCCAGTGTGCCATCGGGCGCGAAGTTGCGCAAGCTTGAGATTTGCCCCAACGCGTATCAGGCTTGGTGGAGGATGGGCGCCCCATGCCTTGCTCCTCATGCAGTCTGTGGTCTTCCCCAGGAGACCCATCCTCCATGCCGATTCCTACCAGGCGATAACAATCTTGGTCGTTACGCTACCTCCATCGCTATCGAGCCTTAAGAAATAGATACCAGGGCCAAGCCTGCATCCCGCCTCAGTCTTCAAATCCCACTCTATGCGATGATAGCCTTCCTGCCTGTGGCCGTTCATGACCCGGGCGATGCGGCGCCCCGCCACGTCGTAGCAGTCAATGCGCGCGGCCGACGGCGATGGCAGACCAAACTCGATTGTCGCCCGCGCCGTGGCGAGCGCCCCTTCGACCATTGCGATCGAAACCCCGTCCGGAACGCGGGTTGCGCCCGGCCCGTCGACTCCGGACTGGTAACCCCAGAGCCTGAAATCGGCGTCGCTCTCGTCCTCACCCGTGTTGTCGGCGCCGTCAGAAGCGAGCACTCTTATGCGCGCCGTCTCGCAGTCGACGTCGGGCACCGGCCATTCATAGACGCCGTCGTTGGTCTCGCCGGCGGCAATCGTATCGGGGAAAGTGGCGCCGCCGTCTGTGGAGAGCAGTATGCACACGGATACGACGCCGATGTTGTCGGTCGCCGTCCACGTGATGTCGCGGGTCGAGCCGAAGTGAAACACCTCGCCGCCATTGGGGCTCGTGACTGTGGCCAGTGGGGATTCGACGTCGATGACGGAGGCCTCGCAGGCCCGGATCACGAAGTCGTCCACCGCCGCCTCTACAATGGACCCGGGAGCCGAGTCCTGGGCTATGAACCTGAACTTCACTTCACTTGTGAGAGTTATGTAATTCTCAAGGTAGAACTCTCTTCTGATCCAGGCGCGGTCGCTGTAAGCGAGCGTCTCGAGGTTCTCCCAGGTCGCGCCGCCGTCATTGGAAACGTCCGCGACGAAGTCGTCATCATTGGGACCCGAGCCCGTGTCGCTCGCATACCACCTGTAGTAGGTGAGGAGGGCCGAGTCGAGGCCCGAGAGGTCCACAGTCGGACTGAGTAGCGTGGTTCGCCCGCCGTCCACGTCATAGGCTCCCTGGTTGGCGCCCGGGTCCGACTGCTCCGTGAAGAAGCACCTCGTACCCGCGCCCGGCGTATGGTCGTTCTCGGGCTGGACTTGCTCCGGTCCCCAGTAGGTCGCGTTGGGGTCACCTCTCTCCCACATGCCCGTCACGGCGCCATCGGCCGGAAGCCCGGCCGTCCAGCCTTGGTCGGACTCGAAGTCGTCGGCGAACACGGTGACGGCCTCACCGCCCTGCACGACCAGCGCCCTCGCGGAACTTCCCTGGTCGGAGACGACTTCCAGGAGGAACCGGAGCGCGCCGCAGGCCTCGCCCGAGGGGCTTACCGCAAATGAGAAATGGGGGCTCTCGGACTCGAGCGCAGCGCCCTTGTCCAGGTCCGCATAGGCGGCCACGCTGTCGGTGACCACAACGCCGGTGGTAAGGCTGCGCAGTGTCGCGCTCACATTGGTCGCCGTCTCCGCGCCGATATTGAGAAGAGTGACGGCCAGCGTGATTGGCTCGCCGGCCTCGATATAACCGTCGCCGTCACCCGCGCCATCGTCTATCGCATGCGAATCGACGAAGAAGTGCACCGTCTGGCCCGGAGTGTAATTGAGGGCGTCCGTCGCGTAGCCTATATAGCAGGAGCCGTACTTGATATACATGTAGCCGTTCTCGCCCCAGTCCGGCCCCCAGGAGTTCTTCAGGATCCAGGCGCCGTCGCCGCACATGCTGTCGTCCCAGCCCACGAGCAGCACGCCATGGTTGATCTCGCTGCAGTTTTCGTCGTAGCAACCGCCGGTATAGGAGCTGAAGCCGCCGCATACGGCGATGGCGCATGCAACCGGCCCGGCCAGCATGGCCGTCTTTATGGCCTCCACGGTGTCGTCCACGTAATAGTACGAGTCCAGGTAGGCCGCGACGTCGCATGAGGCCTGGATGCACGGGTCGGTATCGACCTCGTGATAGGGCATGCAACTCTCCCTCACGGCTCCGCTGCCCGCGAACAGGTCGTAGGCCGTCTCCATCCAGCCCCCGCCGCAGTCGTCGCCCAGCGGGTTACAGGAAACCAGGGCCTGCTCGGAGAGGTCCTCGGCCAGGCCGCTGTGTATGAGAATCTGCGACTCAAAGGCGGCGGTCGCACAGAATGCCCAGCAGCTGCCGCAATTACCCTGGCTCTTGACGGGCGTGACCCCGCCCTGGGCGCGCCAGTCGAACGAGGCCGGGAAGCTCATGCCCTCGAGCGCGGTTATGAGCCTGCCGTCCCGGGCGGCCCGCTGGCGGCGCTCGTCGAGGTCGGCAGGGAGCCTGAGGCCGAGCAGTCTGGCGAACTGCTCGTCGGTGAGGGCGGAGACCGAAGTCCGCCCGGCCGTCCAGCAGTAATCGTTCTCCTCGATAATCCGGTTTATGCGGTCTATCTTCGCCTGTTCGGCCTCCGGAGAGAGACCCGCAAGGGCGCCCGCCTGGATACACGCCAGCCCGAGCAGGTATATCAGAACCACCCCTGTAGCGGTTGGTCTCAATGCACCGCCCCTCTCAAGCATCGGTAACCGGGTTTCCCGCCCAGCTTTTCGTCCATGCTGTATATCTCTACCCTTGAATTATATCACAAAACAGGACCTGAGCTCAAGCGGCTCGCCGCCCGGTGTCCCCCTGGGAGGGACCGCGCGTCCGGCGCCAGGCCTAACTCTTTATATTTCAGTAGAATAGCCATATTAATGACCTGTGTTTAAGCCCTCTGAGAGCCTCGAAGAGGGACCGGCGGGTTCCCCCACTATGCAGAGCGGCCGGTTATGGCCTTGAGCGGCACGCCAGGGGGTTTGCAGGCCGGTTGGGGCGGCGGCCCGACTCCTCATATCTTGACCTCCGGGCTGCAACTGTGCTATTACCTGCTTGAGGGACATCACCACCGATAACCAGAGGGGGAATTCAATGAGAAGATATATCTTGGTTCTGGGGGTTATGGCATTTGCCGGGGCATGCGTCTTGAGCTGCGGGGACGGCGGCGGAGAGGTCCGCGTCACGACGCCCCGGGTCACAGCCACCTACCCGGCGGACGGGGCAACCGCCGTGAGCCTCAACACCTCAATATCCATCACGTTTTCCAGGGAGATGAACGCGTCATCCCTGGATTCGATCTTCGTCTGCGGAAGAGCCGCATATCGTACCTCATACAATAACGGGGAGAAGAAGGTGACGGCGTACCTGGATAGCCTGCTCGCTCCCGAGACCGGCTGCGATGTTCTGGTGTCGTCCCACTGCATGGACAACAGCGGCAACAACCTCGGCGGCGATTACGAGTTCAGCTTTACGACTGGCACCTTCGGATGTGAGGAGCTTGAGGACCCGTTCGCGGCCAACATGTCGATCGCGACCGCGGCCGGAGTCGAATACGACACCAGGTATACGCTCCTTCCCAGCTGCGGGGGGCAGGACAATATGCATTGCTTCAAGCTGGTCCTTTCAGAGGCCACTATGATCACCGTCCTTTACAGAGTCGTCGACGCGGATACCGCCAATCTCAGCTGGAGGTTGTACTTCAAGCGGGCCGACGAGATGGACTATGCGAGCCAGGGAGCCGGCGTCACGGTCGCGGACCACTATGAATACTCCTTCCGGCGTTCCTTCCTTCCGGGGACGGTCTACGTCAAGACCGGCAAGGCCGAGGAAACCGGGCACGCCGCGGTATACGAGATAGAGTTCAGGGCATCGGAGGCCTGCGCGGACGATGCATACGAAGACAACGATTTCATGGACCAGGCCACGCCCGTGACTGCGGGCACTCTTACCGACCTTCGGGCATGCTATATAGACGATGACTACTACGCCATAGACCTGACCAGCGGGCAGGCGCTCACTGTAACCCTGGACGCCCCCGGTACTGACGGAGAGCTCCGCCGCATGTGGATCCTCACCCCGAGCGGGACGGAAATGGGCCGGTACAACGGATACGGCAACCCGTGTTCGCTCGAGAGGACGGCATTCACGGACGGAACGCATTACGTGCAGGTGCGGTGGTGGATGGACGATGTCGACTATGAACTCGATTTCGAGGTCACCGGACCCTAGGCATTGTGCATTTCAAGACCTGACCCCCTGCTTCTGACCCCTACTTCTGGTTGGGCAGGATCAGGCGGAGGTTGGCGGTGCCGTCTTCGGCGGAGCCGTCCACCATGTAGATTCTGAGGCGGGGCAGTATTTTCTCCATCTTCTCGATGTAAATGCGCGTCGCCGTGACCTCCTTGTTGGGCGTGTACTCGGCCAGAAGCGAGAGGAAGCGCTCGGCCTCGCCCCGGGCCATCTCGATCCTCTCGTCTCTGTAAGCTTCGGCCTCGCGTACCATGCTGGTGGCCCTGCCGCGGGTAGTGGGGATGATGGTGTTCTTATAGCCCTCGGCCTCGTTGACAAGCCTGCTCTTGTCCTCCCTCGCGCTGGCTACATCCCTGAAGGCATATGCAACTTCCACCGGAGGGCTGATGTCCTGGAAATAGGCGCCTATCACCGTTATGCCGATGCCGTATTCATCGGCTACTTTCTGTACGCCGTTCTTTATGAGGGCCTGGGCCTGGAGCTTCTCGGTGGTAAGCAGCGCGTCGACACCCATCGTACCGACGACGCCGGCGACGACTTCCTCCGACGCGACTTCGACGAGCCGCGTGGGGTTATCGGATGTGAAGAGGTAATTCGCCGGGTCGCTGATGGCATACTGGATGATGACCTGCACGAGGATGACGTTGGTGTCACCCGTAAGAGTCTCGAGTCCGCCGACGGTCGACGACTGGCCTTCCTCGCCGAGCCCCACCAGCATCTTCTTGATCTCCGCCGTCTTGGGCCTGTGCACGCGGTCCACCGGCCAGGGGATGCGGTAATGTATGCCGGGGGGGACGTCATCGGCCACAATCCGGCCGAAACGCACCACCACGCCGATTTCGTCGGTCTCGACGACGAAAATACCCGAGAGCAGATACACGACCACCGCCGCGGCGACGAGACCCATCAGGAACTTCCGGTTCCTGATCGGCAGCGCCCGCAGGGCCGCCATCATGATAACCGAAGAAGACGCGCTGCCCGGCGCCGGCGCCGCATCTTCAGGCTTGTCCGCCTCGGCACCCATGTTCACCACGTTCCCTCCCCGGTTTCTCTCTTATCTTTCCTTGAAGAGCTTCAAGAGCTCCGAGTCCGTCGACAGCACTACCGTCGTCTTCTCATTCAGGAACTTCTCATACGCCTGGAGCGTGCGCGTGAGCTTGTAGAAGCGCGGGTCTTTGTTGAAGGCGGCGGCGTATATGCTGGCGGCACGGGCCTCGCCCTCTCCCCTTATCATCTCCGCGTCCCTGTAAGCCAGCGCGAGTATGTCGCGCTTCTCCTTGTCCGCATCTGCGCGGATCTTGAGGGATTCCTCCTCGCCCTCGGAACGATATTTCTTCGCGAGCCTCTGCCTGTCGGTGCGCATTCTCTGGAACACGCTCTCGAGGTTCTGTTCGGGCAGGCGGATGCGCTTGAGCTTCACGTACTGCACGTCAATGCCGTAGTCGGTAAGCGCCCTCGAACGGCAGTTCCTCGTCACCTGGCCCATGATGGAGTCCACCATGACCGCGGCGGGATCGACCGACACAAGCGCCGAGAGGGGCACCTTCCCGATTGCGGCGCCCACTTCGGCGCCCGCGACATCAGCCAGCAGGAACTCGGCGATGCTTCTCTCGCGAACCGACGCAAGGAACCTCAAAGGGTCGACGATCCTCCACGTCAGATACATGTCGAGGATGAGGTTCTTCTTGTCCGACGTCACAAACTCCGCAGGCTTGACGTCATAGAGGAGCAGCCTGTTATCGAATCTCCGCACCGACTGGAACGGGTCCGGGAGCTTGGCGTACAACCCGGCGTCCTTGAGTACCCGCATCGGTTTTCCGAATTGCGTTATGACGACGTGCTCGGTCTCCTTGACTTCAAAGAGAACCGAGCTTAAGACGAGGAGACCTATTACGATCCCCACGATATAGGTTAGCACGCGTTTCCTCATCTTATTCGCCTCCTGTTAGTCCCATTTTATTCCCATGGCTGACTCGTCGAAGAAGCGGAGGTCGAGCGGCTCATCGCCGGCTTCCGGTTCGACAACGAACTTCTCCAGCCCCGGCAGAACCCGCTCCATCGTCTCCAGATAGAGGCGGAGTCCCGTGACTTCCCTGGCTTTCTCGTATTCGCCGAGCACCTGGACGAACCTGCTTGCCTCTCCGCGCGCGTGTTGTACCGCCTCAGTGGTCTCCGCGTGGGCCTCGGTGACGAGCTTGCCTGCCAGGCCCCTCATCTCGGGGATCAGGCTGTCGCGGTAGGCGAGCGCTTGATTGATCATCCTGTTCTTGTCCTCCCTTGCGCTCGCCACTTCCCTGAAGGCGCTCACGACCTCATAGGGTGGGTGCACGTCCTGGAGCTTGACGTCGACGACGTCGACACCCGGCGCCGTCCCGTCCAGGATCTCCTGGAGAAGCGTAAGGACCTCGCCCTCGACCTGGGTTCTCCGGGTGGTCAGGAGACTGTCGATGGCGGTCGTGCTCACGATTTCCCTGAGCGCGGCCTCCGCCCCGGCGCGAATCACCGCATCGGGACGTTCCACGTTCAGGATGAACCTCACGGGCTCGCTGACGCGGTACTGAACTACGGTGTTGACGTCTATTATGTTCTCATCCCCGGTGAAGATGAGCGACTCGGCGAGCCGCTTCTCGTAACTCCCGGCCAGGTGCCGGCTCTCCCACTGGTAGGCTCGCGCGCTGGCCGTTCCGCGCCCCGCGCTCCTGAAGCCCATCTCAACGCGCGAAATCGCGGCCACGGGCACCTTGATGACCTTCTCGAAGGGCGCCGGAACCCGATAGTGAATTCCGGCGGAGAGCTCGTAACGGCACAGTCTTCCGAACCTGAAGACCAGGCCCTCCTCGCCGAACTGGAGCGTGTAAATGCCCGAGAGAGACCATATGCCGATGACGATGGCGGGGATGACGTATGCGTATCTCCTGCCTTTCCGCAGCCATTCGCGAACCCTGAGGATCAGGTTGGCAACGCGGCCCCACACACCCTCCCGCCGCCCCCGCTCGAACATGAGCGAGATGAAGTATTCGCTGATATTCTCGCCGCCGGCGATGGCCCGTATGGAACTCACCACGATCTCGAGACCCGTCAGCACAATGATGAGGGCGACGAAGGCCGCCGCCACCCTGTCCAGGCCCACCCCGATCATGGCCCCGAAGAGACCCGCCGCAACCGCGACTGTGGAGTACATGTCCATCCGCGAGTGATAGCCGTCGGCAACGAGGCTCGGCGATCTATGCAGCCGGCCGATATTGATCTTCATCGTCGCCAGGAGATAGGAGATGAGTATGCAGACCAGGGCCCCGGATATGGCGAAGCCGACGTTCATGATCTCCTGCGGGGCCTGGCGCACGGACTCGCCGAATATGCGGATCCCCGTGTAGAGGATGAATCCCCCGACGAGGAGAGCGACCACATCCTCGAAGCCACGCCAGTTGATGAGGGCCTTCCCGCCTCCGGCGGCCGAGACGCGCAGGCCGGCCAGCACGAACACCGAGACGCAGAGATCGGATATCGAGTGCCAGGCGTCTGCATTTAACGATGCGCTACCGGATACGCTCGAGAGGTAGAATTTGAATACGACGAGAACGATGTTGACCACGATCGAAATCGCCGCTGTTTTGACGCGCACGTCCATACGGCAGCTCCTGCTCAACCGCTATAGTACAAGATTCAGTATACCCCCGACAACAAGAGAAGTCGACACCATGATAGCAATTGATTTAACCGTGTCCACCGTGCCGAGTTCCTTAAAGAGGATCACAAAGGTGGCTATGCAGGGGAAGAACATCGCCAGCGTCGTGCAGCCTATTATGAGCTGCTTCACGCTGAGCCCCAGCGGGGCAAGCATACCCACACCTATGTCTTTTCTCAAAAAGCCGACGATTATGGCCAGAACCGCTTCCTTCGGAAGCCCCAGCACCCTCGTCACCACGGGCGCGGTCACGTTCGCCATGGAGTCCAGGACGCCCAGGGCGTAGAAGAGGTTGATCACCGCGACGCCGAGGAGCACCACCGGGAGGGCCTCCCTGAGGAAGCCGAAGGTCCTCATTCTGAACTTCACCAGAAGCGAGCGGAGGTGCGGAGGCCTGTAGGGCGGTATCTCGATAAGCAGGGCCGGGATTATGCCCCTGGTGACGATCTTCATGAGCAGCCCCAGGACCAGCCACACGACGAAGAGGACGCCGTAGACGAAGGCGACGTACCGCATGCCGTAATGTCCGAGGAGCCCGACGATCATGGCCTGGAGGGACACGCACGGGACTGCGATCGATATAAGGGTCGCGACGATAAAGCGCTCGCGCTTGCTGTCCAGGATACGAGTGGCAAGCAGGGCTGGCACGTTGCAGCCCAGCCCCAGCAGCGTCGGGATGACCGTGTAGCCATGAAGCCCTATCTTGTGCATAAGGCCGTCAAGCAGAACAGCCAGGCGGGGAAGGTAGCCGATGTCTTCCAGTATCCCGAGGGTGAAGTAGAAGGCCAATACATAGGGGAGCACCATGGCGACGGGCACGTACAGCGCCGTGGTCAGGAGGCCGAAGGACTGAATGAAGTCGACCTGCCCGTTGACGAGCTTGCCTATCAATACGCTGTGAAGGAAGCTGTTGGAGACCGTCTGCTCACTCACGTTGACGACCAGCGGCAGATATATCTTGTTGAAGATGGGGTTCATAATGAAGGAAATGAGCGACTCCCCGACCACGCGTATGAGGGTGAAGGAGAGAATGAGGACCGCGGCAGCCACAAAGAACCCGCCCACGGGATGAATGCTGGCGTCTTCGAGGCGCTCGAGAAAAGTGTGGTGGCGGTGTGACAGGTGCTGGGATCCCGCGACGATCTTGCCGATCCTCTTCCAGCGCTCGTCGGCGTTCATCCTCTCGAGCTTCGGAGACCGCGCCATGTCGAGCGCCGCCAGCAGCCGGTCGAGCCCGTATCCGCTTCTTCCCGCCGTCGGAACGACCGGGACGCCCAGCATGTCAGAGAGCGCGTCGACGTCTATTTCTATGCCTTTGTGCCTGGTCTCATCCCATATGTTGAGCGCGACGATGACGGGCTTGCCCGTCTCGAGGAGCTGGAGCGTAAGATAGAGATTCCGCTCCAGGTTGGTGGCGTCCACGACGTTGATTATGATGTCGCCGCCCTCGACCATACCGACGGCGACGCTCTCGGCCTTGCTGGTCGGCTCGAGGCTGTAGGAGCCCGGGACGTCTATTATCTCGACCTGCTGGCCGCGGATGCGGCGCTGGCCCGCGCAGTATTCGACTGTGGTTCCCGGGTAGTTCGAGCAGGCGACGTTCACGCCCGTGAGGTAGGAGAAGATGACGCTCTTACCGACATTGGGATTGCCGACGAGGAGAAGTCGCTTCAATCCCCATCCACCTCCACGAGCACTTTCCTGGCAAGACCGATGCCTATGGCGACCTGGGACCGTCCGATCCTCAGCACAACAGGCCCGCCGCGGAGCTCGCTCACCTTCTCGACTATCATACCCGGGCTGATGCCCTGGGCCGACAGCTTGAGGGCTACGCCCCTCCCGCCAACCACGCTGACTATCTTCCCCCTGGTGCCTTTTTTCATTTGATCCAGCGTAACCGGCATCCCGCTCCCTATTCCTGTCTGACCGGTCGAAGATGGGACGGAACGGGCACATCGACCCGTTGCCGCCGAAACATTTGCTCAAGTATCCTCGCTCCGGCCCCCGTCTGCAAGGGTTTTCTCTCCCTCCTGGGGAGCGCAGACGGCCTGGGGATAGCCGCTCAGTGGTCGCATACGTTCTCGCCGGTATTCAGGGTACCCGCGAGGTAGGCCATTACAAGATCCTCCGGGCGCCCCGGGCCCGCTCCGGTCACCACCTCTATACCCGAAGACTCCAGCAAGTCCTTGGCCCTTTGACCTATTCCACCGGCTATGACGACGTCGACACCGGTCTTTTTGAGCCAGGCCGGTAAGGCGCCCGGGGAATGGGGAGGCGGCGTGATCCTGCCGCTGCGGGCGATTGCGCCGCCGGTGATATCGAAGACGGCAAACTCGGGGCTGTGGCCGAAATGCGTGCTCACGGTCTCTCCGTCCAGAGGGAGCGCGATCTTGCGGCTGCCGCAGGCCGCCCCCGCAGAGCCGCACCCTTCGCAGGCCTCCGCGGCCCCGCCGCCTGAACCTGCGCCGGCCGCTGTGCCCGCGGAAGCGCCAGCATGTGCACCTGTGCCTTCTTGCCCGCCTGCGCTCGAGGATGCGCCTGCACTTGCCCCTCTGCCTTCGCGCCCGGCTGCGCTCGAGGATGCGCCTGCACTT
>CAZSBE010000006.1:3793-60760 GCA_964604955.1 uncultured bacterium | reverse complement strand
CTTCTGGTTTTTCCTTATCACGGCAGGCGGCGCTTGTCAATCCGTCCGGGCTATTGTGCATTTCAAGACCTGACCCCTTCAAAGAAGACCCGGCCCCTTCAAAGAAGACCCGGCCCCTTCAAAAAGCTGACCCCTCAAGAAATTCTTGACCGCGGGGGGGCCCGATGTTACCTTCAGCAGAGACGGTTAAGGAGGTCTGTATTGCCACATCACAAGTCTGCCATGAAGAGGATCCGCCAGGACAAGGTGCGCCGGGTCCGGAACCGCAAGGTCAAGAGCCAGGTGAGAGGCGCCATCAAGAGCGTCCGCGCCGCCGAGACCGCGGAAGACGGCCAGGCCAAGCTCATAAAGGCCTCGTCCACGATCGATAAGGCGGTCAAGAAGGGCATCGTCCACAAGCGCGCGGCTGCCCGCAAGAAGTCAAGGTTGGCGAAGAAGGTAAACGCTCTGAAGGCTTAGAGCTCGTACTTTTTCTTCTGGTCCATCACCATCTGATAGGCAAGGTCTATGGCCTTGCCTATTTCGACTTTAGTGGTCTCCCCGCTCTCGCGGAGCCTGATCTCCACGACGCCCTCTTTCATGCCGCGTTCGCCCACGGTGATGCGCATGGGAACGCCGATGAGGTCGGCGTCCTTGAACTTGCCCCCGGGCCGCTCATCCCTGTCGTCCATGATGACCTCGACGCCGCGGTCCAGAAGACCCTGATAAATCGTTTCGGCCGTCTCCACGAGCCCGGAGTCGGTCATGTTGGTGGGAAGCACGTGCACCTCGAAGGGTGCGATGGACATGGGCCAGATGATGCCGTCATCGTCGCTGTTCTGCTCGATGGAGGCCGCGACCGTCCGGGTTATGCCTATGCCGTAGCATCCCATGATGAAGGGGTGCTCCGTGCCCTTATCGTCCAGGAACTGGGCCTTCATGGATGTCGAGTACTTCGTCCCCAGCTTGAATATCTGCCCCACCTCGATGCCCCGCCATGAAGTCAGCACCTCCCCGCAGTGCTTGCACCTGTCGCCATCCATCGCCTGAACGAGGTCGGCGTACCCGGCCGGCTCGAAATCGCGGCCGGGGTTCACGTTTACGAAATGCGCGTCGGCTTCGTTGGCCCCGGTCACCATGTTGGACATGTTCCTGACCGAGTCGTCCGCAACGATGCGGGCGCCTTTAAGGCCCACGGGCCCGGAGAAGCCGAGCGGCCCGCCCGTCACTTTCTGGATCTCCTCGGGCGTCGCAAGCTCCAGGCTCGCCGAGCCCAGCATCTTGGCGAGCTTGGCCTCGTTGATTTCCCTGTCGCCGCGCATCAGCACCGCGACGAACTCGCCGTCAGAGTTGTAGACGATGGTCTTGAGGAGCTGCCAGGGCTTCTTCTTCAAAAACGCCGTCACATCTTCGACCGTCTTCATGCCCGGCGTTTCCACTTTTTCGATCCCGCGTGCCTCCTCGCCGGCAGGATAGGCCTCTATCTCGCCCTCCGCCCTCTCTTCAGTCGCTGCGTACCCGCACTTGCAGGCGAAGACCCGTGACTCGCCCGTATCGGCGAATACCATGAACTCATGCGTGACGTCGCCGCCGATGGCGCCCGAGTCGGCCGTCACCGCCCCGAAGCGAAGCCCGCAACGCTTGAAGACGCGCGTGTATGCCTCGAACATCTTGGCATAGGTCTCCTGCAGCGACTCCTCGGTTTGATGGAAGGAGTAGGCGTCCTTCATGATGAACTCGCGCGCTCGCACCACGCCGAAACGGGGGCGCACTTCATCCCTGAACTTGGTCTGTATCTGGTAGAGCGTGAAGGGAAGCTGGCGGTAGGAGCGCACCTCGCCGCGGGCGATGTCGGTCACCACTTCTTCATGCGTGGGCCCCAGGGCGAAGAACCTGCCGTGCCTGTCCTCGAGCCGCATGAGTTCCTTGCCGTACACGGCCCACCTTCCGCTCTCCGTCCAGAGCTCGGCCGGGCTCAGTACCGGCATCAGTATCTCGAGCGCGCCCGTGCGGTCCATCTCTTCGCGGACGATCCTCTCCACCTTCCGGGTGACGCGAAGACCCAGCGGCAGCAGCGAGTAAACGCCCGCCGATACCTTGCGCATCATCCCCGCTCGCAGCATGAGCCTGTGGCTCTTGATCTCGGCCTCGGCCGGCGTCTCCTTCAGTGTCGGGGAGAAGAACCTTGTCCACTTCATTGCTACCTTCCCTTCAGTGCTTTCAATACTTCTTCGACAATGAGCTTCTGTAAGTTTGCGTCCTCGATTCCGCCTGCTCCCGTCCCTTCCGCCAGCGGCCCGCAGGCGCCGCAGTCCTGGCAGGCCGGGTCCGGCCCCCTTATGCCGAGCTTGTCCCTGACTTCCATGAGCTTCTGCACCTCCTCATCCCCGAGAGGGTTTATGCGGCCCAGGTGCCGTGCGATGAAGGTAATCTTGGCGAAATGCTCGACGGTTTCAAGCTTATGATAGGCTCCAACAGTGTCGGCGCCGACGGTCATGACGCCGTGGTTCCTCAAGAGAAAGGCGTCGTACCGCATGACCACTTCCTCGATGGAACGCGGCACCTCTTCGGTGCTCGGCGTGGCGTACTCCGTGATCGGGACCGAACCAATGGACACGATAACCTCGGGGAGTATGCAGCCGGCCAGCGGCACCGCCACCACCGAAAACGCAGTGGCATAGGGCGGGTGCGCGTGCACGACGGCCCGGATGTCGCCGCGGAGCTCGTACGCCCGGATATGCATCTTGACCTCGGAAGTCGGCGCGCGCTTGCCGCTCACTTTCTCGCCATGCATGTCGGTGACGACGAGGTCGCCCCTGGTGAGAAAGCCCTTGCTCATCCCGGAGGGCGTGGTGAGCAGCCGGTCGGCCGAGAGCCTGACGCTGACGTTGCCGTCGTTGGCTGCCACGAAACCGCGTTCGTACATGCGCTTCCCGACATGGATGATGTCCTCGGCCGCCTGGTCGGGATCTATGACCTGTCCGGGGTTCACTCGCCGTCCTCGAAATCTATGCGGTCGATAACGCCGAGGATCACGGTGCGCACAGTAGGGAGCTCCACGTTCAGTACCTGGCGGGTGGCCGTCCCCTGGTCCACGATGAGGACCCGGTCGCCCAGCCCCGAGTCCACCATGTCGATGGCTATCAGCGGCTCTCCGTAGGCCTTGCCCGCGGGGTCGGTGGGCTGGACGAGCAGGAGCTTATGGGCACGCAGCTGCTCGTGCTTGACTGAAGATACGACGTTTCCCACGACTTCGGCTATGTACATGGCTAGATATCCACCCTGTCGACTATGCCTATTATGCCCGCGTCCGCCGGGTTGAACTTCTCACCGAGCAGATTGGCCGCCTCCCGGCCGCGCACGAAGTAGATGATATCGCCGGGTCCCGCGCTCACCGAGTCCACCGCGATAAGCGGAGTCCCGTGGGGCTTGAGCCCGGTAGTGAGCGGCTGGACGACGAGGAACCTGACGCCCTCCAGGTTGTCCACCCTGCTGGTCGCCACCAGTGTCCCTACTACCTTACCGATATGCACTGTCTACACCAGCTTCCGTTTGAGGTCATCATGCGGCAATGGAATCACCACCGACTTAACCAGCATACCGCTTTCTCTTATCAGGTCAACCCCCGCCGCCACACCGGCCGTGACGTCGCTTACGTCCCCGGTCATGGTGACGAACGACTTGCCGGCGAGGCCCTGGGCCACGCGCAGATCTATCAACCGCACCTCCGCGGCCTTGGCCGCCCCGTCACCTGCGATTATGGCTGAGGCAACCGAGAAGGTCTCAATCACCCCGACGGAGCCGATCGCGCCCGTCTCGGCGGTTCCCATCATTGCCGGGAACACCATGGGGTCGATATTGGGAATGAACAGGCTGTCCACGACGGTGTCGGCGCCGACGGCCACGCCTCGCCTGACGGACGATTCCACCGACGAGACGTCGCCGACCACCAGCGAAAGATACTTGCCCGGGCATATGGTCATCGCTATCACGAGCTCGACGGGCGCTATCTTGACCATCTCGTCCGCTGCGTGAATGCCGAAGGCTATGCTGTTAAACTCCACAAGGCCTATGGCTTCGACTCCGGCTTTGTCCTTGCCGTCCATCTTCTCCCCGGCCGGCGGCCCGGGGCCGCCGCACCACCGTTACCGCTTCTCTACGACAACCGAATCCCCGACCTCCACTACCACCCCATCGAGGCTGGCATGCACCCTCGCGCCCAGCTTGCCGCTCTCGGGCTCGCCTATGACATCGCCCTCGCGGACGGCGTCTCCGGCCGCGACGACGGCCCGGGCGGCAACGCCCAGATGCTGCTTAAGAGGTATACTAACACGCCCGGGGGCCAACTTATCAACCTTCTTTGCCTCGCCATCGTAGAGCGTGAGCTCGGTCTTCAGCACTATGCGTTCATGCGGCACGCGCCGGTACTCCCGGTTCACGTTGACGCGCGTCTCGCCGGCGCTCTCCACCTTGACGCCCCTCTCTATGAGCTCGCGCTTCACCATGGCGCTGATGCGATCCGGCGAGAGCCGCATGGGGCATACGTACATGCCGCAGAGCCCGCATTCGCAGCAGAACATCGCCCCGGCTATGTCTTCGATGTTGCTGCCGGGGAGCGCCACGGTGCGCATTATCTTGTGCGGCTCGATGTCGTGACCCAGCAGGTGCCGCGGGCAGAGCTCCGTGCAGAAAGTGCACTGGCAGCACACCGACGCGGCGCGCTTCATCATGGTGGCCACGGGCAGCGTCTTTCGCAGAATGACTTCGTTACTGTCCGGAAGCACGATGACCGAGCCCGTCCGCTTGTCCACGGGCCTTAAGAGGTCGTCGCAGACTTCCCCCATCATGACGCCCGAGAGGAGGACAGTCCTGCCGGCAAGGTCGATGCTGTTTCCGGTGAGCCTGAGGACGTCAGCGACCGACGTCCCGATGGGGACCTCACCCACCACGGTGCGCTCGACATCGCCCGCCACGGTCACGAGGCGCGAGGTCACGGGAACGCCTTCCATCGCCCGGCTGACGTTGTAGAGCGTGTTGACGTTGTTGACGACGACGCCCACGTCGAGCGGTATGCCGCCCTGCGGTATGACCCGGCCCGTCGCTTCATAGACCAGGATATGCTCATCCCCGGCCGGGTACTTGTCGGGCACCGTGATGAGCTCGACGCCGGCGCCCCCGGCCTTCTGCTTTAAGGGCCCGAGGAGGCGCTCGTAGTCCTCCCTCACCGCGAGATAGCCGGTAGTCGCCCCCGTGGCGAGCATCATTAAGGCCAGGCCGTCCAGCACCGCGCCCCCCCGCTCTGCCAGCACCTGGTAGTCCGACCTTACGAGCGGCTCGCACTCGCAGCCGTTCGCGATCACGATTTCGGCCCGGGATTCGGCCTTTACGTGGGTTGGGAAACCCGCGCCGCCCGCGCCGACGACGCCCGCCTCGAAGATGCTGCGGGCAATGGTGCCCCTGGATAGAGGAAGTTGATCAGCCAACTGGTTGCCTCAGACAATCCTGAAATAGTCAACGAGCACGCACCTTCTCATCCTGGTGAAAGTGCGCGCGGAGGTAAGCCCCTCACCGGTGGGGCTCGCTATGGTATAGCTCGTATAGCCCTCACCGCCGAAGCCGAGCCCCGCGTAACACGGCCCGTTCTTGACGAATATCGTGGTCTGTATGAACCTCGCCATCTCGGAGAGCTTCGTGATATTGGTCGAGTGCATCAGGGCCGAGTGGCCGAAACCATGCTCGGCCTGCTTGGCCATCTTTATGGCGTCGTCCACGCAGGGCATCCTCACCATGGCGAGGACGGGCATCAGAAGTTCGGTCCAGACGAAAGAGTGCGAACTCGGAGTCTCGCATATTATCAGCCTCGCCCCGCCGGCGCTCTTGACGCCGATCTCGGAAAGCAGGACCTCGGCGTCCTTGCCGACATACTCCCTGCGCGTGACGGCGTGCTTGTTGGGCCCCTTGTTCTCCTTGATAATGAGCGATTCGAGTTTCTCGACGTCGCGTCCCTTGATCTCGACGGCGCCGTTTTCCATCATGCGGGCCTTGAGGTCGTTCATCACCGAGTCCACGGCGAAGACTTCCTTCTCGCAAATGCACACGATGTTGTTGTCCAGCGACGCCCCGTCCACGATGTCACGGCCCGCCCGCGCAAGATCGGCGGTCTCGTCCACGACGACGGGCGGATTGCCCGGGCCCGCGGCGATCACCTTCTTGCCCGAGTTCATGGCCTCTCTCACCACCGCGCCCCCGCCCGTCACCACGAGCAGCCTGACCTTGGGATGCTTCATGAGGGCCTGCGCGGTCTCTATGGTCGGCTTCTCGGCGGCCGCCAGCACGTTGTGGGGCCCGCCCTCCGCGACAATGGCGGAATTCAGGAGTTCGATGGTCCGTATCGAGGTCCTGGCCGCCGACGGATGGCAGTTGAAGACGACCGAGTTGCCGCCGGCCACCATGCCGATGGCGTTGTTGATAATGGTCTCGCTCGGATTCGTGGAGGGCGTTATGGAGCCGATGAGCCCGTAGGGGGCGCGTTCGGTGATTGTGAGCCCGTGGTCGCCCGAGACGGCATCCGGCGCGAGGTCTTCCAGGCCCGGGGTGCGGGTCGCGGCCAGCAGGTTCTTGTTTATCTTGTCCTTAAAACGCCCGAGCCCGGTCTCCTCCAGCGCGAGCCTGGAGAGCTCCTCGGCGTGGTCGCAGGCCACGCTCCGCATTGCTCCCACGATCTTCCTGCGCGTCTCGACCGGGAGCCTCGCGAGGTCCAGCTGGGCGCGCTCGGCTGCGTCTATGGCCGCGTCTATGGATGAAAAAACACCCGTCTCGGAGAGGCGGGTATTCGCCGGTGAGGATATGCCCTCGTCCTTTAGTTTTCTTAAAACCTCCTCGACTATGGCGCTTATGGTTCTTTCATCAAGCATACTTCTCGAAGATCTTCTCGCCTCCGATTTCGATGGTATCTATGATGCCCATTATCACTGCGTCAACGGGCCTGTTTTCGGTCACGCCGGTAAGGCGCGCCGAACTTCCCTGGGAGCAGAGGACCATCTCGCCCCGGCCGGCGCCCACGGCGTCGGCCACAACGAGGAAACTCCCCGTGGGCTTCATGTCCATGTCGAATATCTTGACGATCTGGAACTTGAGCCCTTCGAGGCGCTCTTCCTTGCGCGTCGCTACTACTGTCCCTACCACTTCCCCGACAATCACGGGCCGCCCTCCGGACTAAAAGCTGGTCTACTTGGTCTTGGCTAGCTTGCCTATCGGCAGCACGTCTTCCAGGTTGGTGTGCGGCCTCGGGATGACGTGCACGCTCACGACCTCGCCCACCTTGCTGGCGGCGGCGCTGCCGGCGTCGCAGGCCGCCTTCACGGCGGCAACATCTCCCCGGATTATGGTAGTAACGTATCCACCACCCGTCTTCTCGTAATGAACGAGGACAACCTTGGCCGCTTTGACCATGGCGTCCGATGCCTCAACCATGGCCACGAAGCCCCTCGTCTCGATTAGCCCCAGCGCTTCCCGGTAGATTGCATCTCCTGCCTCAGCCAATTTAGGACCTCCTTCTGTCGGGTGCTCGTCTAATACTGTATTTTCTTCTGCTTCACAGGTGACAGCATCACGTCTTCCAGCGCCGGATCCGGACTCGGGATCACGTGGACGCTTACGACCTCGCCCACCTTCCGAGCGGCGCTGGCGCCGGCCTCGACGGCTGCGCGCACTGCGCCTACGTCTCCGCGCACCATGACCGTGCAGTGCCCCCCGCCCGTCTTCTCATACCTGGTGAGCGTGACCCGGGCCGCTTTGACCATGGCGTCCGCGGCCTCCACGACCGCTGTGAATCCCCTTGTCTCTATCTTGCCCAGCGCTTCACCCAAGCGTGTCACCTCCCCCTCTATAAGGGTATTATCTCGACCAGGTCTCCGGTCTGGAGCCCGGCTGCATTAGCATCATCTGTATCAAGATGGAAGTCAAGCGCATATCTGTCGCTGACTCTCACCACCACATTGTCGAAGGTAAGTCCCGCCTGCCCTCCCACTTTCACCCTCACCGCCTGGCCGTCTTTGAGACCGAAACGCGCGCCGTCGGCGACGGTCATGTGAATATGCCGCGTAGCCCTTATCGCGCCTTCGCGAAGTATCACCGTGCCCGCCGGCCCGACGACCGTGAGCCCGGGCGTGCCCGCGATGTCGCCCGTCTTGCGTATGGGAAGATCGATCCCCAGCCTTATGCCGTCGCTCCGGGCGAGCTCGACCTGAGTATACTTGCGCGGCGGCCCTAGAATGCGCACGCCTTCGATGGCGCGGCCCTTCGGGCCCACCACTGTCACCGTCTCGTTGGCGGCGAACTCGGCCGGCTGGCTGAGGTCCCTGAGCCTGGTGAGCTGGTAGCCCTTGCCGTAGAGCTGCTCTAAGACCTCGCGCGTCAGGTGAATATGGCGGCCGGAAATGCCGACGGGGATCATGCTCTTGCCCGAGATGTCCTTGGCTATGAGCCTCGCCTTGACGCGCTGCGCCACCTCTTCACTGAGCTTCTGAATCTCGACGTCATCCGCCAAAAGCTACACTCCCCCATCGCTAAGATTTCATATAAGTTAGCAGAAAGTTGCGGAGAGTGTCAATTCCAATGATGCGCGGGAGGCGGGCGGGTGAAGGCCGTGGAAACTGGCCGCAACGGCTCGCCATGCAGAAAGGCATGTAGGACGGCGGCCGGCAGGCAGGCGGCGCATAAACACAAAAAGTTCCCCGGTGTAATGCCGTGTGCAAGGTTTACGTGAAACTCGGTCATATTTTCGGAGATCAGCCCACGACCTGGCGAGTCACGAACATACCAGGGAACTTTCTGTACCGCCTATTCAGTTGTGCTTATATACATCTGCAACCCATGTGCCACCCGCAGCTATCTTCGTCCCTTACATTGGCAGCGGGCCGGGGTTGCGTGCGAAGGCCTGTAACTGCCTTGGGGGATTGAAATTAGGGGCGTGGCATGCTCGCCTGCGCAGGCAGGCTCCTGCCTCGCAGCCTTGCGCCCGCTGATGTTGGGACCGGGGAGTGGGAATATACCCTCAAACGGTGGGTCAAATGCCCCAGATCGGGGCCGGGCCGGCCTAGCCCTTAAACTCCATCGAGCGGTAGAACTCCGCGTTGAAGGCGGGCTCCGCGAAGAGCTCGACATGACGGGCCTCACGCGCTATCCTGCCGGCTTCGTCCCTGGCCTCGAGCGAGGTCAGGAGGATCTTGGCGCCCTCGATTGCGGCATTCCCCACAATCCTCACCCTTCCCCCCAGCCCCCCGGGAAGGAGCCCAAGGCGCCTTAGGTCGGCCGCGCTCAGGGAGGAGCCGAAGCCGCCAGCCACGTATACGTCCCGGATGGCGGCCAGGTCGATGCCGGTGAGCGAGCACAGGGTCTTGATGCCCGCGCTTATGGCGGCCTTGCCGAGCTGCACCTCACGCACGTCTCCCTGCCTGAGCCTGATGTCTGGCCTCGCCCTTATGATGAACTCGCGCCCGGAACGCCCGGGCAGCACGCGCCTGGCGAGCGACTTGTTCCTGATCTCATCCGGCGAGCGCATCCTCCCGCTCACATCGAGAACGCCTCTCCTCAGGAGCTCGGCGACGCAGGAGATGACACCCGACCCGCAGAGCCCTATGGGCGGCTTTCCGCCTATTGTCTGGAGGTTCACCTCGCCGCTCTTTATGCTGACTTTCTCTATGGCCCCTTCTATCGCCCGCACGCCCGAGCCGATACGCTCGCCTTCGAATGCGGGGCCCGCAGCCGTCGAGCAGGCCGCTATCTTGCCGCCCGCCGCCAGCACTATCTCGCCGTTGGTGCCTATGTCTATTCCGAGGACAGGCTTCGCACGCCTGTGGAGCGACTGGGAGATGATGAGCGAAATTATGTCGCCTCCGACGAAGCCGCCAATGGGCGCCGGCACGAAGAGCCGGCAGGTACGATTTCCCCTTACGCCCGTCCTCGAGGCCACGGTCTCGACAGCCGACATGAGCTTCGCACGGTAGGGCGCGCGGCCCAGGCCCTCGGGCGATACGCCGACGAGTATGTGCTGCATGACGGTGTTGCCCACGGCCGTACACGCGTAGACCAGCCTGCCGTCTATCTTGAATTTCTTGAGCATGGCCTCCAGAAGTCCGTTCATGGCGTTACCGACTTCGTGGCGCAGGAGGCCGAGGCCGCCAGCCGACTTGGCGAACCTGATTCTTGAGACCACGTCGTCGCCGTGAGTGACCTGCGGGTTGACGGTTGATACCGCCCCGATCTCCCTGCCCGTGGTTAGGTCGACAAGGGAAGCGACTATGGTGTTGGTGCCGATATCGAAGGCCGCGCCGAAGCAGTGCTCGGCCGTGTCTCCGGCCTCGAAGGCCATGATGTCCTGGCGCCCGGCGACAAGAGTGGAGCCGGTGTGCTCGCCGAGAAGATAGTCGGCGTCATTGCGGAGCGTATCGTCCAGGAGGTTGGGGTTGGTCATCTCCAGGGCGATCTCGCGCGAGTTGATCCCGTATGTCTTCCTGAGCTTCTGAAGGCCGTCGCGGTAGGCCTGATCGACATCGCCGAGATAGAGCTTATAAACGCCCGGCTCGAACCGGTAGGCGTGCGAGACCTTTCCCCGCGTTTCTATCTTCTGTATGCTTATGCGGCTCGTAGCCGGCACGGTGACTTCACAGTCGCCCGTTACGCGCGCCCGGCAGGCAAGGCGCGCGCCCTTCTTCCGGGACCGTATGCGCCTGCGCTCATCCTCGTCGGCCGGCATGACGGCGCCCTTCACGATGACGACACACTTTCCGCACCTGCCGCTCACGCCGCAGGGCATCGTGATGGGGATGGACGCCGCGAAAAGGGCTTCGGCAACAGTCGAGCCCGAGACCACCCAGACTTCCTTGTTGTCGGGTTTGATGAGCACTCTGACCGACTGTTTTGCCAAGTCTCTCACCTCACGTGTTTTCAGGCAGCCGTTTCGAGCGCGCACCTGACGTCGTAGTATGTGGCCGAATTGCCCCCGTCGCTCAGGGTGTCGGCCGTGAGCCGGTTCACCGTCCCTCCCAGCCTGTCCCAGCCGCCTTCGTAAACGAGCACCGTGTCATCCCTCATCTCGGCGCCGACGGTCACCTTGCATCTGAGGGCGCCCTGGGCCGTTCTGACGACGGCCTCATCACCCGCCTCAAGGCCGCAGGCGGCGGCCGTCGAGCCGGAGACAAAAACCTCCGGCACGCGCTTCTCCGACACGTCTGCAATCTGCGAGTGTATGCTGCCCGCGGGATGCGGCGAGATGAGCCAGTAGGGGTATTCCGGGCTCGCATCCAGGCGCGACGGAAGCGAGTCAACGAACTCGAACTTGCCCGAGGGCGTCATGAACTTGCCGCCTTCGAAGGGAATGTCGACGGCCGATGCCGGCCGGTACGGCCCGCGCATGAGGTCATCGAGACCGACGCCCTCTTTCTTGAGCGGAGAGACGACCTGCTCGAGGTAGAAATCTGGATCGTCCGGGAACTCACCCTCGAGCCCGACCTTCCCGGCAAGAAGGTGCAGAAACTCGAGATCGGACTTCTCAGCGCCCAGGCGCGGCTGCGCGGCGTTTACGGGCATGACATAGTTGTGCCAGTAGCTTCCCATTATGTCGCGCTCCTGGAGGAAGTGGGTCGAGGGAAGCACGAGATCGGCGAGCGCGGCCGTGTCGGTCATGAACATGTCGGACACCGCGACGAAGGGTATGCCCTCGAATGCCTTCCTCACCAGATTGGTATTGGGGCACTGGCTGACCGGGTTGGCGCCGGTCACGATGGCGACCTCTATCGCCGGGTCGATGGCCGAGAGAATGGCCCGGCCCGCCTGTGGCCTCGGGATGAAGCGCCGCCTGGCCGGCGCGTCCGCAAGGGAGGCGCTGAGGTCGAACCAGCGCATCTCGTCCATGCCGTGGCTCACCCCGCCGCCTCTTACGCCTATGCTACCCAGCACGGCGCCGAGAGCGTCCAGGTATCTGTACGTGACGGCCCCGCTACGCCGCCGCTGCAGTCCCCAACCGCCTACGATGGAGACGGGCCGGTTGTGGCAGCAGTGCATGGCGAGGGCGCGAATGTCACCGGGGGCCAATCCGGTCTCCCGCGAGACCTCTTCAAGGCCGATGTCGCGCGTGGCTTTGACGAAGCGGGCGAAACCGCTGGTGCAGCACTTCACAAACTCCGACTCGCCGCACCCGCACTCGAGCAGGAGCTTCGTAAGGCCGATGGCGAGCAGCGCGTCCGAACCGGGCGCGATCTTGAGGTGCTGATCCACGAAGCGGCTCGTCTCGGTGGCGACCGGGTCTATGAGCACTATGCGGGCCCCGCCCTCGCGCGCGCGCTTCAGGATGGGCATGAGATGAAGGTTGGTGACGGCCGGGTTCCGGCCCCACAGTATTATGAACTTGGAGCTTAAGAGGTCCTCCGGATCATGCGCCGTCCGGTAACCGAAGTCGCAGGTCTGCCCGGCTATTCCCGCTCCGCCGCAGAGCGAGCCGCTTGCGAACGTGGCGCCGCCCAGGAGGTTGAAGAGGCGGTCGTTGATGTTCTTGAGGGCCGCGATGGAGCCCGAGTCCTGGAAGTAGAGAACCGATAGCGGCCCGTGTTTTGCCTGCGCCTCCCCGACCCTTCCGGCTAGAAGACCGATGGCATCCTGCCAGGAGATCTCGCGCCAGGAACTTCCCTCCCGCATCATGGGACGGAGGATTCGCTCGGGGCTGAAGAGGCGCGTCAGAAACCCGGCGGCCTTCTTGCACAGAAATCCGGCGGTGTGTCTGAACTCGGGGTTTCCCTTCAGGCCGGTAACTCTGCCGCCCTCGACCTCGGCGAGGATGGAGCACGTGTCGGGACAGTCGCAGGTGCATGTGGTTATGACCTGCTTTGATCCCACCGCTCCTCCTTCCTGAAGTTCGTTCCATTATTCCGCACCGGCAGGCGCCGGTCAAGCTAGTTGCACGGAGTGCGGCACGGGTTGCTTAGGACGTGGAGCGCAGCGCCTCTTTCCCAACATCCAGCTTGTGAAATGGCGCGGGAAAGAGTATAATAGAGTCAATCTCTTGGAGGTTGCTCTTCTTTGGAAGAGGAATCTTCCTCGCGGGCCGGCCTTTCGGGGCCGGCCCATTTTCTATCTGTACATCGACTTGATGCTTCCCCAGGTGGCCGGCTCGGCCCCCGACGGACCGTTGCAAATAAGGTACATTCTCCATGCGAGCTCGATGAAACCATACTCATCGCAGGTTGCCGATGTATCGCCGGGGTCACACATCCAGAGCGGCGGACAGTGCTCAAAGTCGTTCCCGTAGAGGCCCGTGTGCATGGTCTCGTAGTGGCTGCTCTGTGGTCTGGGAAAGAGCGCGGGGAAAGAGCTCATGTCGTGAAGCTCGCAGCCCGCCCGATAGGTGTCGCTGACGTTATCGAAGCCCCAGGCCGGGTAAGTCGCGTCGCTGCCCGTCTCAACGGCAATTATGAGAAACCTGGCGGAGCCCATCACGGGATTGACGATGGTGGCACAGTCCTCAAGCGAACTGTATGGGTAAATCTCGATGAAGTTCCAGCCATAGGCAGTATCATACGGCCGGGTTCTCGTCAGAGCGGCTCCTACCGGGCAACCGTCCTCATCGCAACAATACATTTCGAACACTACTGAGAACAAACCCGGATAAGCAGTCCCGTAGCCCGCGAAATCAAGAATCCGTAACTCCGACGGAGAGAAGCACGCATAGGGATCGCATGCCTGACCCGTCCCCATGGATACATCGCCGACCTTGAAGAACGCGCCGTAGGTGTCGGGCCCCTCGTTGGAAATGCCCCAGAACCATGAGTAGGTAGGGCAGGGGATGTAGTAGTAGTACTGCATATAGCAGTCATAGAGGGGCTCTGCGCCGAAGTCCTCCCTCATCTGATAGGCTTTCTTCTCGAAACCCGGGGCCGCAGTGGCGCCCGCCAAGAGGATGGTGAAAACAACAAGCAGGATTGCAGCATTCTTCAAACGTTTCATGGCACTCGCCTCCCTCACTCTAGAAGTCTACCACACCTGGCGGGGCCTTTCAAGTGTGGACCCCCGCGAGACATTACCCTCGCACCGGCTTCCATTGAATCTCCCGGGCACGTGTGGTATGGGTTCCGGTGGCAAGGAGGAGCAGCATGGTGAAGAGAACCATCTTGATGTTCGGCCTCATTGCAGTGCTCGCGGGTTGCTCCGGCGGGCCCGACCAGGAACCGGCAGACCCGGCGCTCGTGGCCGGGCTCAGGTCCTACGCCGAAGCGCATGGGATGGCCCCGGCCGATTATATCCTGAGCAAGTTCGACGAGCACGATGTCGTCTTCCTCGGGGAAGTGCACCGCGTGAAGCACGATGTCGAGTTAGTGCAGACCCTCATTCCGCTCCTCTATGAGCGCGGGGTTCTCTATCTGGGCACGGAGTTCGGGAGGCGCGAGGACCAGGCTCTGATCGACAGCCTCATTCTCGGCGCCGAGTACGATGAGGCCCTCGCCAGGAGAATCACGCTCCAGCAATACGTCTTCTGGGGCTACCAGGAGTACGTCGATATCTACAGGGCCGCCTGGGAAGTGAACCGCAGCCGCCCCGAGGGAAGCCCGCCCTTCCGCATACTCGGGCTCAACAACTCACCCGACTGGAGCCATGTCGCGGACAATAGCGACCGCGACAAGGGCTATGTGATGAAGAAGGTCTGGCACGGCGAGACGGAGGAGGACTGGGCGCGCGTTATCTTAGACAGCGTCGTGGCCCGGGGCGGGAAGATGCTGGTCTACTCGGGCATGCATCACGCCTTCACCGAGTACAGGCAGCCCGTCGTCGCAAACGGCGAGTTCGTGCGGTTCGGGGAGATGAGGATGGGGAATTACGTTTTTGAGGCTATAGGGAAGCGCGCTATCACGGTGTACCTCCACGGGCCCTGGAACTCGGCCGCGGGATACGACCGGGGCGTCGTGCGGCCGGCCGACGGCGTCATCGACCAGGTCATGGCCGGGCTCGATCCCGCCCTCCTCCCCATCGCCTTCGACACACGCGGGACTCCATTCGGGGACCTTAAGGGCGAGACTTCGGTCTACAGCCACGGCTATGATGACTTCAGGCTCTCCATGTTCTGTGACGGTTACATCTATCAGCGGCCGTTCGCGGAGTACGAGGGCGTGACGCCCATAGTGGATTTCATAAATGAGGGGAACATCGACTACGCGCGGGCCCAGTCTCCCGACCCCGACTATCGGGATAAGTCGCCTGCGGAATTCAACAAAGCTATCGCCCGCCACGCCGACCTCAGGAGGTGGAGACTCCGGTAGAACAGGCCCGTTCGGGAGAAAACCCGAGAGCACAACGGGGATCAAAGAAGAATGGTGGAGCTAAGGGGATTCGAACCCCTGACCCCTTGTCTGCCAGACAAGTGCTCTCCCAACTGAGCTATAGCCCCACCAGTGTTTCGATGTGATTGTACATTGAATATGAAGAACGCCCTCCCCTATGTCAACGGAAAACAGCCTCTTAAGGAACACGCGGGCCCCCGCTGAGTTCTACCTGACAGGGTCCGGCCTGGGCTAGGTGAGATTTGAGCTCGGGGCATTGTGCATTCTGAGACCTGACCCCTTCTGGGGACCTGACCCCGTTGTTGGTGACCCCGTTGTTGACACCTGCCGGAGGCGAGCATATTATCTGGTGGGTGCCGGAGTGGTGGAACTGGTAGACACAGTGGACTCAAAATCCACCGGGCCTTACCGCTCGTGTCGGTTCGAATCCGACCTCCGGCACCAATCAATGGAGGTACAATATGTCCAAAGTCGCAGTTCTCAAGACCAGGCCCGAGACCGTTTTAGAAGACGTAGGCAAGCTTATGAGGCTCGCCGACTACCCGGTGGAGCTCTCCAAAGACCACCCGCTTGCGCTAAAGATAAACATCTCCTGGCATCACTGGTACCCGGCCTGCTCGACGACGCCCTGGCAGCTCGAAGGCGTCATCAAGACGCTCCTCGACGACGGCTACGACCACGACAAGATCTACGGCGCCCATAACCGCACCGTAGTCGTGAGCGCACGCGAAGGCGAAATCGCCAACAAGCACAAGGTCGTGCTCGATAAGTACGACATAGCCAACGTCCACCTTTACGAAAACGAAGAGTGGATCACCTACGAGCCCAAGCAGGACCTCATGGTGCTGCCGGAGATCTTCCCAGAGGGCATTCACATCCCCAAGCGCCTCATCGGCTCGGGCATCATTCACCTTCCCACGATGAAGACGCATGTATTCACGACCATTACCGGCGCCATGAAGAACGCGTTCGGAGGTCTCCTGCATGAGCGGCGGCACTGGACGCATTCGGTGATTCACGAGACGCTGGTGGACCTTCTCACCATACAGAAGGACATTCACCCGGGCGTCTTCGCGGTCACCGACGGCACTTTCGCAGGCGACGGCCCGGGGCCCAGGGCAATGATACCCTATGAGAAGGACTACCTGCTGGCCTCGCGCGACCAGGTCTCCATAGACGCCATCTCGGCCAAGATGATGGGCTTCGACCCCATGAAGCTCGATTTCATCAGGCTCGCGCATGAGAAGGGCCTGGGGGTGGGAAACCCCTCCGAGATTGAGGTCGTGGGCGCGGACATCTCAGAGGTCAACTTCCACTTCACCGGAAGCGCCAACACCTTCGCGAGCAGGGGCCAGAAGGCCATTTACTGGGGCCCATTAAAGCCCTTCGAGAAGTTGCTGCTCCGCACGGTGCTCACACCCTGGTCATACGCGGCTTCGAGGCTGTATCACGACGTCTACTGGTATAACTTCGTCGGCAAGAAGCGCGTCAGGGAGGCGCTCAAGACCAAGTGGGGCAAGCTCTTCCTTACCTACTGAGGGGCGCACCGTAAGTTGTACGTGGCGGGATAGAGTCTCGCCATCAATTATTGGCGGCGTTCCTATCGGTTGAGACCCCGCCCATGATGTGCTCGACGAGGGCGTCCATCCCGTAAAGAATCATCACGGGCCCGTAGCGTTCCGCCAGCACCCGCCTTACCTCTGGCGGCATCGACTTTCTGAGGTCATGCCACTTCTTCCTGACTTCCTCATTCACCGAAGCCCTGTCCGATGCCCTGGCCGTGGGATAGACCCAGATCATCTCGCCTTTCGCCATGTCATGGTAGAGAAACGGCATCTCGACATGGAAATCTGCACCGCATTCCGGGCAGGTCACAACGTTCATCTCGCCCGTGAGAATGCGCCTGCCGAGTTCCGGGCTCAGGGTCACGTTGACGCTCTGGTAGAGCTCGGCCCTAAAAGTGTGCCCGCAGGCGCATGTCACATCCATCTCTGAAGCTGTCGACATACGGTTAAACTAGCAGGTCGCCGGGGGCATTTCAAGCCGCATCCCTGCCGTCCTCAAACGGCTTGACATTAGAGGCCGAATCTGTGAGTATTCTCTGGTTGTCTAATTGTACCCAAACTAAGGAGGGGAGCGTGAAAAGACATTACGCTATAGGCCTTATTTTGTGTCTGGCATTCGTCTTCGCTCTTTCCGGACTGGTCCTGGCGGAGACCGAAGGCAAGGACGCCAAAGAAGAGGCCCCCGCTGCGGAAACCGCTGCCAAGAAGGTGGTGGCGAAGACAGAGAAGGAGAGCAATCCTTTGGTCGTATTCGAAACCACAAAAGGCAAACTGACTATCGAGCTCTACCCCAAGGAAGCGCCCATAACGGTAGAGAACTTCTTAAGATACGTGAACGAGGGCTTCTACGCGGGCACGGTCTTCCACCGGGTAATTCCGCGCTTCGTCATCCAGGGCGGCGGAATGGACGCGGACATGAACCGCATGAAGACGCATGAGCCCATCAAGAACGAGGCCGACAACGGCCTTAAGAACCTGCGCGGCACGCTTTCGATGGCCCGCACCAACGACCCCAACAGCGCCACCTCGCAGTTCTTCATCAATCTCGTGGACAACGCGGCGCTGGATAAGAGCGCGACGAGCGCGGGCTACGCCGTGTTCGGCAAGGTCGTCCGGGGCCTCGACATCGTCGACGCGATCGCGGCCGTGGAGACCACGACCAAGGGCCAGTACAAGGATGTTCCCGTCAAGCCCATCACCGTTACCAAGGCTTATGTGAAGACTGAAGGCGAGGCTGCTGAGAATAAGGCGGTCGACGATAAAGCCTCCAGCGCTACCGATAAGAAAGCAACAGAACAGAAGGCTTCAGACAACTAACTGCCTAAGGGAGTATTCAGATGGCAAAGGCAAAGATCGCGCTTTACTGGGCGGCAAGTTGCGGTGGGTGTGAGATCTCTGTACTCGACATAGGGGACAAGATCCTCCAGGTCGTGGAGAAGGCCGACATCGTCTTCTGGCCCTGTGTCATGGACTTCAAGTACAAGGACGTCGAGGACATGCCCGACGGTCACATCGACATCACGCTCTTTAACGGCGCCATAAGGAATACCGAGAACGAGCACATGGCCAAGCTTCTGAGGCAGAAGTCCAAAGTCCTCGTGGCCTACGGTTCCTGCTCATCGGAAGGCTGCATTCCGGGCATGGCCAACGAGTCCAACCGCAAGGGCATCTTCGACTATGTCTATTCTGACTCGCCAAGCACCGTAAACCCCGAGAACACGAGGCCCCAGACCTCGACCAGGGTGAAAGAGGGCGACCTGACGCTTCCCGCATTCTACGATACGGTGAAGACGCTCGAGCAGGTGGTCCCGGTGGATTATTTCGTCCCGGGATGCCCCCCTGTCGAGGACCAGACATGGGCCGTTCTCCAGGCTGCCCTGGGCGGCAACCTCCCTCCCGTGGGCTCCGTGGTGGGCGCTGGGACGACGGCGCTATGCGAGGACTGTCCGCGCGAGCGGAAGGAAAAGAAAATCAAGCGCTTCTACCGCCCGATCGACATCATACCCGATCCCGAGCAGTGCCTCCTGGACCAGGGCATCATCTGCTGCGGCGTCGTGACGCGCACCGGCTGCGGCGCGCAGTGCCCCAGCGTGAATATGCCCTGCAGAGGCTGTTACGGGCCGCCCGAAGGAGTCGTGGACCAGGGAGCCAAGCTGATCTCGGTTCTCGGCTCGATCATCGACTCCACCGATCCCGACGAAATCGAAAAAGCATGTGAGACTTTCTATGACCCGCTTGGCACTGGATACAGATTCGGCCTGCCGAATTCAATTCTCAGGAGGAAGATGATCAAATGAAAAGAGTCACCATTGATCCGATCACGCGCCTCGAAGGCCACGGCAAGATCGAGGTCTTCCTCAACGACGCCGGTGACGTCGAGAACGTGTACTTCCAGGTACCTGAGCTGCGCGGGTTCGAGGTATTCTGTCTGGGAAGGCCCGTGGAAGAGGTGGCCAGAATAACGACCAGGATCTGCGGCGTCTGTCCCGAAGCGCATCACATGGCGAGCGCCAAGGCCGCCGACGCGGTCTATCACGTCGACCCGCCGAGCGCGGCCAAGAAGCTCCGGGAGCTTCTCTACATGGCGTTCTTCGTTACCGACCACGCCACGCATTTCTACGCCCTCGGGGGACCCGACTTCGTCGTGGGACCCGACGCGCCGGCCGCCGAGCGTAACATCCTCGGCGTCATCGGCAAGGTCGGCGTCGAAGCCGGGCTCAAGGTCGTGAACGCCCGCCACGCGCTTCACGGCATCATCAAGCTGCTTGGCGGCAGGAGCATCCACCCGGTCATGGCGATTCCCGGCGGGGTGAGCAAGCCCATCAACGAGGACGAGCGCAAGCAGTGCGAAGAGGTCGCCAAGGTCGCTGTCGAGTTCGGTAAGTGGTCGCTTCAGCTCTTCGACGACATCGTGCTCAAGAACTCAGGCTATGTCGATCTCATTCTGAGCGACGCGTACGCCCATAAGACCTACAACATGGGCCTCGTGGATGAGAACAACCATATCAACTTCTATGACGGCAAGATCCGGGTAACCGACCCGGAGGGCAAGGAGTACGTCAAGTTCGACGCCCAGGACTATCGCGACCACATCGAAGAGCGCGTAGAGCCTTACTCCTACCTTAAGTACCCGTTCCTCAAGAACGTGGGCTGGAAGGGCTTCGTCGACGGCATGGACTCGGGCGTTTACAAGGCCACGCCGCTCTCGCGCTGCAACGCCGCCGACGGCATGGCGACACCCATCGCGCAGGAAGCCTACGACAAGATGTACTCCACCCTCGGCGGCAAGCCCGTGCACGCGACGCTCTCGACTCACTGGGCGCGCCTGGTGGAGCTCGCCTACGCGGCCGAGCATATGCTCGAGCTGGCCACCGACCCCGAGATAACCGCCGGCACCCGGGAAGGCATTACGCCGGGGCTCGACAAGGCGCTCATGAAAGAGATCCGGACCATCCCCACCGAGACCCCGACCGAGGGCGTGGGCGTGGTCGAGGCGCCGAGAGGAACGCTTTACCATCACTACAAGACCGATGCGAACGGCATCACTACCGATGTCAACCTCATCGTCGGCACCACCAACAACAACGCGGCCATTTCGATGTCCATAAAGAAGGCCGCGCAGGGCATGATAAAGAAGGGCCAGGAGATAACCGAGACCACGCTCAACCTGGTTGAGATGGCTTTCAGGGCCTATGACCCGTGTCTCTCCTGCGCCACCCACTCACTGCCGGGCCAGATGCCGCTGGAGGTCAAGGTCTTCGACAGTGACGGAAACCTGATAGCAAGCAAGCGCAGGAACTGCTAGATCAGCAGATTCTGGGTAGAAGTTCACCCGATAGGGGGCTGAGGATTCTTCGGCCCCCTACTCGCGTTTTGAGGGTGACGAGGCCGGGATTGGCCCGGACCACCCTTCCGATGACGGCCGCGTTGGCGCCGTAACGCGACGACTTCACCGCTTCGAGCACGGCCTGCGCTTCTGCCTCGGGGACCAGGGCCACGAGCTTGCCCTCATTGGCCACGTAGAAGACGTCGAAACCCAGCATGTCGCAGGCATCGCCCACCTGGGGGTTCACCGGGACGCTCGCCTCGTCGATCTCCAAGCCTACGCCGGACGCGCCGGCGATCTCATTTAAGGACGTCGCGAGCCCGCCGCGCGTGGGGTCGCGCATGGCGTGAATCGACCTTGTGACCTCGAGCATGCCCTCGACCATGGCGTTTAAGGGGGCCGAGTCGCTTTCCAGGGAAGTGGCGAAGTCCATGCCCTCGCGCTTCGAGAGCACGGTGATGCCGTGGTCGCCTATGGTGCCGCTCAGGATGACGACGTCCCCGGGCGCGGCGTTGGAAGCGGAGATGTTGACGCCTGCCGGGACACTGCCGATGCCGGACGTGTTGATGAAGATGCCGTCCCCCGAGCCTCTTTCGACGACCTTGGTGTCGCCGGCTACCACATTGACGCCGGCTTCCGCGCAGGCGTCCCGCACGGAGGCCAGTATGCGGTGCAGGTCTTCGAGGGGCAGGCCCTCTTCCAGGATGAAACCCAGGGTTATGGCGAGCGGCTTCGCGCCCACCATGGCGAGGTCGTTTACGGTGCCGTGCACGGCCAGCGACCCGATGTCGCCCCCGGGAAAGAAGAGCGGGCTCACGACATAGGAATCGGTGGTGAAGGCGAGCCTGACGCCCTCGACATCAAACACGGCGGAGTCGTCCAGCGGGTCGAGGGCTTCGTTCTTGAGGTAGACCGCGATGACCTCCTCGACCAGCCTGCGGGAAGCCTCTCCCCCGCTTCCGTGCGAGAGTTTTATTACCTCACTCATGATTTTTCCTCTGCAACTCTCCGCCTGTACGATCGGCCACCCGGTCCGCGCCGCACGCAGGAAGGCGTCCCGCGCCGCCTCCCGTCCGGGCCGTCCTCTCCCTCACTTCCGCGTTCTCTCAGCGTACTGGTAGTAGGTGGCGCAGGAGCCCTCGCTCGATACCATGCACGGGCCCACCGGGCTCTCCGGGCTGCAGGCCGTCCCAAAGAGGGCGCACTCGGTGGGTTTGATCTCGCCCCGGAGCACCTCGCCGCACTGGCAGCCGGGCGGGTCGGGCTCGGACTGGATCTCCCGGTCTATGAACCTCTCGGCGTCGAAAGCCGCGAACTCTTCTCTCAGCTTGAGCCCGGTCGCCTGAACCTCGCCTATGCCTCTCCACTCGCTCGGGACCCGGCGGAACACCTCGTCCATCACGGCAAGCGCGTTCAAGTTGCCCTCGGGCTTCACGCCCCGCGTGTATTCGATTTCCACGCGGCTCTCGCCCTCTTCCAGCTGCCTGACCAGCATGAGCAATCCCTGGAGCACGTCGGCCGGTTCGAAGCCTGCTATGACACAAGGCTTGCCCCATTCGCCGGCAACGGGCTCAAAGGGCCTGGAGCCGATTATTGAGCATACGTGTCCCGGGCAGAGAAAGCCGTCCACGGCCGTGCCGCCCTCGAGTAGCGCGCCGACGACCGGAGGGGTCACCTTGTGGATGCTGAGTATGTGGAAGTTACCGATCTTCTCTTCCCTGGCGTTTCTTATGACCGCCGCCGTCGACGGCGCCGTGGTCTCGAAGCCCACGGCATTGAAGACGACCCGTGAGGCCGGATTGGCCCTGGCCACCTCGACCGCGTCCGTTATGGAGTAGACGACGCGCACGTCGGCGCCGCGCGCTCGCTTGTCGCTCAGGCTCATCCCCGAGCCGGGCACCTTCATCATGTCGCCGTAGGTCGTGATGATTGTGCCGGGGAGGTCCGCCAGGTAGAGAATGCGGTCTATGTCGGCCTTCGAAGTCACGCATACGGGGCAGCCCGGCCCCGAGACCAGGTTGAGGTTCAGAGGGAGCAGCGTTCGGAGGCCGTGCCGGAATATGGCCACGGTATGCGTGCCGCAGAACTCCATGAGGTTACAGGGGCGCGTCGTCGCCTTTTCGATGTTGGCGGCGATGGTCCTGGCCAGCTCGCTTTCGCGGAAGGCCGAAGAGAGTCTCATTGCCCGAAGACCTTTCGCATGAGTTCCAGCGTTTCCAGCGCCTCTTTTTCTTCCAGCTTGTGGATGGCGAAGCCGGCGTGGACGAGAACGTAGTCGCCCACCCCGGCGGGGCGGTCGATTATCTCCAGGCTTATCTCCCTCATCGCACCACCCACGTCCGCCTTGGCTCGCGTGCCGTCCTTTTCCTTAATCAACGCGGGTATGGCAAGACACATCTACCTATCCCCCTGCTTATCCTCAGCCGTGAGCGCTCGGGCGACCACGACCTGGCCGAAACTGATGCCGCCGTCATTGGCGGGCACGAGTCTGTTGATGATAACATTAAAACCCGACTCAGACAGGATCATCTTGAGGTTCTTCAGAAGGTACGCGTTCTGAAAGCAGCCGCCGCTCAGCGCCACGGTCTGCAGCCCTTCCTTCTCGCGGAGCCTCACCGCCATGTTGTGGAGGCCGTAGGCGAGCCAGTTATGAAACCGCGCGCTCACGCGGCCCGGGGCAACGCCGCGCACGAGGTCGCGCACGACGCCCGCGATGAGGGGCGCCGCCTCGAGTACCATGGGCGCATCATCGCTTATCTCGATGTGATAGGCGCCCGCCTCGGTCTCGTCCAGGACCATCTCGAGCTCGATGGCGGCCTGCCCTTCGAAACTCACGCTGCGTCTTACCCCGCAGAGGGCGGATACGGCGTCGAAGAGGCGCCCGCAGCTCGAAGTGACCGGGCAGTTTATCTTCTTCTCGAGCGCCTGCCTCACCAGGCGGACTTCGCCGGCCGGGCGGCCCAGAAGCGCCGCCAGGGCGTCGTCGCTCTTCACATCGAGCACTTTCGCATCCAGGGCGCCCCGCCGGGCGGCGTTCAAGACATGCGACAGCGCCATTCGCCAGGGCTCGCGCACCGCGCGCTCGCCGCCGGGCATGAGAACGGTCTCTATATGCCCGGCCCGCGTGAAATCCTTGCGCGTCGCCAGGAGGACCTCCCCACCCCAAACCGTCCCGTCCGGGCCGTAGCCGGTGCCGTCTAAGGAAAACCCGATGACCGGGCCCTCGAGGCCCGCCTCACCCAGGCAGCTCGCGATATGCGCGTGATGATGCTGTATGCCTACCTTCTTTATGTCCGGAAGGTCCCGGGCGTACTGCGTGCTCAGGTAGTCGGGATGAAGGTCATGCGCGACGACCTCGGGCTTCACGTTGATGATGTCCTCGAGATGGGCGACCGTTGACTTGAAAAAATCGAAGGCCTCGAGGTTTTCGAGGTCGCCGATGTGCTGGCTTGGAAACACCTGGTTCTTCCGCGTGACTGCGACGCTGTTCTTGAGGTGCGCGCCGCAGGCGAGAATCACTCCGCCCCCGTCCTCCAGGTCCACCGGAAGCGGCACGAAGCCGCGCGAGCGCCGCGAGAAGAGCATCTCGCCGTCGATGACCCGGACGACCGAGTCGTCGCAGCGCGAGAGGATCTCCCTGTTGTGATCGAGATAGTAGTCGGCCACATCGCCCAGGCGCCTGACGGCGTCGTCTATGTCTATGGCTATGGGTTCTTCGCTTATGTTGCCGCTCGTCATTACGAGCGCTATGAGACCCGTTCCCAGCAGCATGTGGTGGACGGGCGTGTAGGGCAGCATGACGCCCACGTACTTGTTGCCCGGCGCCACCGCTTCCGCGATGACGCTCGAGGGCTTCTTCTTGAGCAGCACGATGGGCCGCTCGGTCCCGGTCAGGACCCTCTCCTCCTCATCACTGACCTCGGCATAGGTGCGGACGATTTCCACGCTCGCCGACATTATGGCGAGCGGCTTCTCCTCGCGCTGCTTTCGCTCGCGCAGCGCCCGGACGGCCCCGTCGTTGGTGGCGTCGGCCGCGAGGTGAAAGCCCCCCAGGCCCTTTACGGCCACAATTCTGCCGGCCGCGAGATGGCCGATCGCGGCGGCCACGGGGTCGCCGACGTCTATGGCCTCGCCCTTCGAGTCCTTGAGCACGACCCGGGGGCCGCACACCGGGCAGGCGTTGGGCTCGGCATGGAATCTCCGGTCCATGGGGTCGGTGTACTCGCGCGCGCACTCCGGGCAGAGTTCAAACACCCCCATGGTGGTGTTCTTGCGATCGTACGGCACGCTTCTTATGATGGTGTAACGCGGCCCGCAATTGGTGCAGTTGGTGAAGGCGTACCGGTGGCGCCTGTCGTCCGGGTCGCCGATCTCGCCGAGGCATTCGTCGCATGTCGCGATGTCGGGTGATATGAGGACGGTGCGCTCGGCCGCGCCCGTGCTCTTCTCGATCACGAAGGCGGTGTCGCCGGTGGTATCGACGAAGTTGGCCGTCATGGTATCGACCCGTGCCTGGGCCGGCTTCTCGCTCACGACGGCCGAGAGGAAGACGGAGAGGCGCCTGAGCTCGCCCTCAACCTCCATGACTACGCCCTGCGGGTTATTCAGAACGAAACCCGCCAGGCCCTCCCTGTGGGCGATGCGGTAAATGAACGGGCGGAATCCCACTCCCTGGACGATTCCGCTTACGGAGATTCTCAGTCTCGCCCGCTCGAACGCGTCTGCCGCTTCCGGGTCAATCTCGATTTCAGCCATTCTATCCATTCTTCTATTCCGTCGCCGGTCTTGCTGGAGACCTTGAAGACCTTGAGATCGGGTTTGATCTTCCGCGCGTTCTCGATAATGGCATCAGGATCCGAGTCCGTGTAGTCCTTAAGGTCGGTCTTGTTTACTACCAGCACCTCCGAAGCCGTGACCATAGGCGGGTACTTGAGGGGCTTGTCGTCTCCCTCGCCGACCGCGATCAGCAGGACCTTGAGGTCCTCGCCCAGGTCGTAAGATGACGGGCAGACAAGGTTCCCGACGTTCTCGACTATCACCAGGTCGAAGGGCCTGTTCTTGTAGGGCTGGAGCTTCTCATCGACCATCCTGGCGTCAAGATGGCACGCGCCTCCCGTGGTTATCTGCACGGCGTCGACGCCGTGCCTAGCCACGCGTTTGGCGTCATTCTCGGTCATGATGTCGCCCGTGAGAACGAGAATACGGAGCTCGTCCTTGAGCCGCTTCGCGGTCTCCTCGATGAGCCTGGTCTTTCCTGAGCCGGGCGAGCTGACCAGGTTTATGACGAACGTGCCCTCCCTGGCGTACTTCTCGCGGTTGGCCTGCGCCAGCTTCTCGTTTTCGGATATGACCTTCTTCTCAAGTTCCACGCGCTTCAATTCACTCGACCTCCACTTCCTTTATGCTTATGTCGCTCCCGATGATGAGCTCGAATTTCTTCGAATCACAGTGCGGGCAGTGAAAGTTGTCCATCTTCACTTCGTACTCCTTCCCGCACGCGTCGCACCTGGCCCGGGGCTTTATCTCCACTATCTTAAGATGCGCGCCTTCGAGCCTTGTTCCGCGCGTAATCACCTCGAAGCAGAACTCCAGCGAGCCGCCGTCAACGGCGGCCAGGAGCCCGATCTCGACTACTACGTCGCCAACCCGCTTGGCGTGATGCTCTTCGGCGACCTTCGTGACGACGCCGACGATGTCTGTGGCGATGCCGAGCTCATGCATGCCTCACGCCTCCCCGCGCTCGAGGTCCCGAGTGATCTCATCGACTATGCCATCGACCCTGGCGGCGAGGTCGGCGGTAAGCCCCTCGCCGATGGTCGTCGGGTCTGCCACTTCTATGCCGTAGATTATGACCTCATCGGGCATGTCCGCCCCCGTCACGCGGCCTACTTCCAGCGCCTTGAGGAAGTTCATGCCGTGGCTGTCAACAACCCTGAGCGTCGCGAGCCCGGCATCGGCGTCGATCCTTCTCACCGTACCCGGCGGGAACCTGCCGGTCACCATGGCGTCGATCAGGACGGCGCGGTCATAACCTATCACGCAGTCCAGAACGTCAAGCCCGCCGGAGGCCGAGAGGTCGCCCTCGATAGCGGGAAGCCGCCGCAGGACTTCCTGCGCCACCACCAGCCCGATGGCGTCATCAGACATAATGGGATTGCCAAGCCCAATGAGGATAGTACGTGCTGCCATATGAGGTCGGCGCTCTGCCAGTAACCGTTTTCGAAAAGCGGGAGCCCTTGTTATTCCTTGGCGAGGGCCTCTTCAAGTTCCTTCTGTAGCTCTTCGGATTCGGCTTTGACGGTTTCTAAAAGCCCGGGCCAGTTCAAAGGACCCAGTGCTTTGACCTGGGCCGTCATGTTCGTGACTACGTCCACGAACTTCTTGCCTTCCGCGGCCGAGATCCAGTGAAGCTGGAAACGCTCCTTCTCGATCCCGTACTGCTCGAGCAGCTTCGCAAGCATTCTCGCCCGGGCAAGCGTCTTGTAATTGCCTTCAAGATAGTGGCAATCGCCGGGATGGCAACCGCCGATGAGGACGCCGTCCGCGCCCTTAGCAAAGGCGGTGAGTATGAAAGTCGGGTCGACCCTGCCGGAACACATCACTCTTATGGGAATCAGATTAGGCGGGTACTTCATGCGGCTCGTGCCCGCAAGGTCAGCGCCGGTATAGGTACACCACTTGCAGAGAAATCCAACAATCCTCGGTTCGAACTTCTTGTCCGGTCCTGCCATGCTGCTCCTCTCCTGTGTTTAAACCCGACATATTCTAAAGGTGTACTTAGCCCCGGTCAACAACTTATTCGCCCGCCCCGGGAGCGGCCTCCGGCGCCGCCCCTGCCGGCACGTCATCGGCCCTGGCATCGGCCCCGCCCTCGTCCCTCTCGACGAGGGCCTGGAGTTGCTTCCTCAAGAGCACTTCATCGCCGGCCCGGTAGCCCTTGTTCCTGTGGAACTGGCTCCGGTCTCCGAGGATGATGATGGTGGTCGGAATCGCCCGAACCTTGAAACCCTTGGCCAGCGCGGCATCGTAATCCACGTAGGCCGGGACCGTCATCTCATGCTGCTTGAGGAAAGCCTTGATTCTGTCGGCGTAGCCTTTGCGGTCGACAGATACCGCTGCGAACTGAACCCCCTTCGGCGCGAATTCGCGGTACAGCTTCTCTAGATGAGGCATCTCGAGCCTGCAGGGAGAGCACCATGTCGCCCAGAAATTGACGACCAGGGGCCCCCTGTCGAGGAGGCTGTCAATTGCCACTTTGTTCCCGTCCAGGTCCGTCAGCATTACCCCGTCGAACACGGAGGTCTGCTCCCCCTCGGCGGCCCGCACCGGGCCCGCTGAGGCGAGAAGGGCACAAAAAAATAGGGCTAATCCAATCGATTTGTTCATTATGGGTAGTCTATCAATCGGAAGGGCCAAAGTCAAGACGAACAAGTCCTTGACAACACGTGCCTCAGACTTCAGAATTGCTGGCATGAAGTACCTCGCAATCGCACTGTTCACGGCTGTTCTGGGCCTTTCGGCACTGGCTCATGCCTTCGTCGAGGTCTCCAACATCAGCGTGCGCCCTGCGGCCTTTTCCCCGAACGGCGACGGCGTAAGCGACACCACCGTCGTGAGCTTCACCACCTCGGGAGATGCCGACAGCGTGAGGCTCTACGTGGACGTCGTCGACGCGGCCGAAGACACGGTCGCCGTCATCGCCGGCGGAGAGAAATACGAAACCGGCGAGGCGGAGTTCATCTGGGACGGCACCGGGACCGGGGGCGCGCCCGCCGGCGAGGGCATCTTCGAATTCGTGATAGCCGCGGCGGACGAACATTACACAACGCCGCCTTACTCGGCAAGCGCCAGGCTCGACCTGACGCCGCCGCGCTTCCTTACCTATATACACCCCAACCCCTATACGCCCGACCTCCCGCTCGCCGATTCGGTGCTCACCGCCGAAATCGACGTCAGGGACGCCGAGGGAGGCGACCTGCTCACGGTGACCATCGATACCCAGGATCCGCCCGAGACGCTCTACATCTTCTCCCTCGCCGGTGAAGACTCAATCTACATCTGCCCGTGGGACGGCAGGGAGAGTGACGACGGCCTCTACAACCTCTACGTGAGAACGAGCGATCCGGCCGGAAACGTCGTCGAGGCGTCCTATGCGCTGGACCTCGATGTCGAGCCCCCCGGGATCGAGATCGAGAGCCCGGCTGCCGCCTACCTCGACCATATACCGACTACCTACTGGGTGACGGCCGCCGACCGGAACGGCATCGATTCGCTCAAAGTCCGCTTCTACGCGGGCAGCGAGTTCATGGTGCCGGAAGGCTATCCTCAGGAGGAGTGTTGCTACGCCTGGCCCGAGTCGCTCCAGATAGAGGACAGCTTCGTCCTGGAGTGCGTGGCGCTGGACGGCGTCGGTCACTGGGGCTCGGAGGTAATGACGGTCGTGGTCGATACGACCGCGCCGGGGCGGCCGGTTCTCACTGGGCTTCCGGGCAAGGTCGGCGCGGAGCTCCTGGAGGTCAACGGAACCGGCACAGCCGGCGACTCGGTGAGGGTTTACGTCAACGACGAGATTGAGAAGCGCGACTTGATCTCGGCGGGCGGCACCTTCTCGGTGACGGTCGTACTCGAGCTCGGCGTCAACACCATATACGCCGTATCGTTCGACGCCGCGGGCAACGAGTCAGCCCCGTCGGAGACAGGCGTGGTCGAATACACCGAGGAGAAGGGCATTTACGTGCCCGAGGAATTCACGGCCGACTCCAGGATCGAGATCAACCTGGCCAGGGAGGCGAGCCGCATATTAATACGCGTGCTCTCCCTGGAGGGAAGCCATGTGGCCAATATAGTCGAAGCCAATCCTGGCCTGTATAACGAGATGGAATGGGACCTGACCGACGCCGCCGGCAAGCAGGTCAAGAATGGAGTGTATGTGTTGGTGATCGAAGTCGCCTACGCCGACGGGTCGGCCGATATGGAAAAGAAGGCGGTAATCGTATCGAGATGATGACTCTGGCGCGCACGCTCGGGGCGGCCCTGGCAGTGTCGCTCGCCCTCCTGGGGCCCGCCTATGGCCATGACGGGCTCGGCGGCATAGACGCCCTGCCCCAGGCCTCGACGCGCGGGCTGGCGATGGGTGAAACGGGCCTGACCCAGGTCGGCGAGAGCGAGTCTTTCATGACCAACCCGTCCTGCCTGACCTCCATCACCGGAAACCAGGTGCGGGCGACTTACGGTAACTGGATGAAGGACCTGGGTTCATCCCGAACCGTGCTCGTCTACGCGACGTCCCTCGGCGGCAGGCTCGAGTACCCCGGAGATCCCGACCTCGGGCGGCGCTACGGCATTGGAATCGCGTTCGACCGCACGGGGGTCGAGCTCGCTGAGGGCTCCGGCTGGGCGTCTAACGTCCTCTACGCAGGCTTCGCCTGGGCCCCGGTTCCATATGTGTCCGTGGGCCTCTCTCCCAAGATGGTCTTCTCTTCCTCCGAGCTCGAACGCGGCAAGGTGAGCGGGTTTTCGATGGACTACGGCCTCAGGCTCGATTTCTCTCCCCGCGTGGGACTGGCCGCCGCCGTGAGGAACATGCCGGGAAAAGCCAGCTGGAAGAGCGGCGAGAGCGAGACCCTGCCGGCAGTTTACGCCTTCGGCGCGCACGTCATACTGCCCTATGAGATGATCGCGGAGTTCATGTTCGCGGCATCGGGGGCAGTGGACGACCGCATGGGTTTCGGCCTCGAGGTGCCCCTCCTGGAAGCCATGCTCCGGGTGAGGCTGGGCGGGCTCTGGCTCCGGGGCCACGAGAACCGCAGCGCCTTCACCACCGGCTTCGGCGTCGACCTTTCGGTGGTTGACTTCGACTATGCCTTCAAGCTCGACGAGGACTGGGCGACGGGTATGACCCATCGCCTTTCCTTGCGCTTCGACTTCTAAGCGCCGTGGTCCCGGCCGGCGCTCTCGAGTACTTCCAGCGGAGCCTGGAGCACTGCCTTCTATGCCCCCGGGAGTGCGGCGTCAACCGGCTGGGCGGCGAGACCGGATACTGCAGGGCCGGAAGCGAGGTCCGGGTCGCCAGCATCAACATTCACACGGGAGAGGAGCCGCCCATATCGGGAACGGCCGGTTCGGGTACGGTCTTCCTGACCGGCTGCAACATGTCCTGCGTTTACTGCCAGAACTACCCCATAAGCCAGCTCGACCATGGCAACACCATCAGCCAGGGGGACCTGGCCTCGGCCATGCTCAAGCTCGAGTCCCGGGGCGCCCACAACATAAACCTCGTGACACCAGTCCAGCATCTTGCCGGGCTGGTCGGGGCCATCAGGGAGGCGAGGCGGCGCGGCCTGGGGATTCCGGTCGTCTATAACACCAGCGGCTACGAGCGGCCCGAGACCGTACGCATGCTGGAGGGCATCGTGGACATATACCTGGCCGACATGCGCTATTCGGACCCCGAAGTGGCCAGGCGCCTCTCGGACGCGCCCGACTACCCCGAGCGCAACCGGGCCGCCATAAGGCAGATGTTCGAGACCGCCGGGCTTCTCAGGTGCCGGAAAGGCATCGCCAGGCGGGGACTCATCATCCGTCACCTGGTCCTTCCCGGGGGCCTGGCCGGGACGGAGAGCACCTTCGAGTTCATAGCGCGGGAGATCTCGCCCGAAGTTCACATAAGCCTCATGTGCCAGTACTTCCCCGCCAACAGGGCCCCGGACATGCCGCCTCTCTCGCGCCGCATCACGGAGGCCGAGTACCGCGAGGCCAGAGACCTCCTGGACCGCTTCGGCCTGGAAAACGGCTGGGTGCAGGATATGCATGGACACAGCGGACCTGTGTCCTGAAAGCCTCTTTTAGCATATTTGGCGGCTCTTGACATGCCAGAAGAGGTAGTTTTGTGTTGACGCCCGCAATATGGTATGCTACAATAGTTCCATCAAGTCGGAGTTTGCGGTTTGCGGGAAGAATATCCCCTATCCGCATGCGAAGGATCCAGAGGGTACTCTGGAAAGAGGTAAAGGGAAGGCGCATCGACCGTTTTGTCGAAGGAATGCTGGATTCCTTCGGTGTTGATGCGAAGGCAGGAAACCGGCCTCCATTGGAGGCCGAACTAAGGGAGGGATAGCTGATGGTGAGAGACGCTATCGGAAGGATTTGGCCTCTGGTTGCAGCGCTTGTCGTTGTGAGCCTGGCCGGCGCCACCGGCGCGGCCGCAGTGACCCTGAACGAGTGGGTTTCGAACGACATCTCGGGGGATGACTACGAGTTCATCGAGCTACTGGGCGACCCCGGTGCGAGCCTCGACGGCTACTCGGTCATCCTGATCGAGGGCGAGGGAACCGGTGCCGGTGTCATAGACCGCGTCATAGACCTGACGGGTTACTCCATCGGGGCATCGGGCTTCTTCGTTATTGGTGATCCCCTTGTTTCGCCCGATCTCGAGATGGCTCCCGGGTTTATCGAGAATGGCGGAAACAACATCATCCTCGTTACGGATCTCCAGCAGGCGCTGGGAACCGACATCGACACCGACGATGACTGCGTAGAAGATCTGCCCATCGGCACCGTTGTCGATGCTGTCGGTTACGGCAATGTCGGTGACTGTATTACCTACTACGGGGCAATCCCCGTGGGGCCGGACGGGACCTACGACCCGGCTGGCGGCGCCATATGCTGCGGCGTCTGGCAGATTATCTGCCTGGACGGTACCGAACCGACCGGACCCGGGTGCGGGCTGCCGGATTATGAAGTCGGCTATGCGACTCCCGGTATCGTGAACGACTGCCTTAACCCGTCTGCCACAGAGGAATCAAGTTGGGGTGGCATCAAGGCGTTGTACAGGTAATACCGCTGTAGGAACATAGAATCTGAAGATTTTCAGGACGGGCCGCGCCTCCAGAGCGTGGCCCGTCCTTTTCACACCTTGGATCGATTCACTAATCCGCGTCGATCAACCTGTCACCCTGCAACTTGAATGTCCGCGTAACCTCGACTTCGGGTTCCGAGCTCATCGGTTCATCCGGCTTTCGTGCGAGCAGGGTTACCACAACGCTCCCGTACTGGATTGACAGGGATTTCACGGTGATCCGGTCTCCCAGCAGGACCGCGGCAAGAGGTCTTGCTGTACCCTTGTCATTGATCACCAGCGCAAGGAAAGTGAAAGTGCCGCTGCCGCCAGGGTCAACTGCCAGCGTAACCGCCGCGTCCTCTGCTCCATCCCCATTAACGTCTCCGGCGGCTTGCTCTTCGCCGAGCCGAATCCTGGTCATCGTAGCAGAGCCGGGCGCAACCGGCTCTTCAAAGACACCGCCCTCGAGCTGAGCCTTTCCAGTGCTGGTGAACTCGACAGGATATTCGGCATTGGGCAGAGACCGAAGGAACGATGCGCTTGTCTTCGGGGACCGGGTGGGCGACTTGACAGCCGTGCCGGGACAAGCGGTCAGAGTGCATACGCAAACAAGAGACAGCGGGACAAGCAAGAATCTCATCTTCAGGGTCGTCCGGTTCCTTTCCGATGGCGCGCGGATAGTCCCAACGGCTTGTTGGAATGCGAGCACCCCACAGAACTCGGCTGTTCGATATCCATGCGAGGCCTGCCGCATAACACCTCACAGCCGATTCTGCCTGCGTCTGATAGACTACATGATCTCGAACGACTGCCGCAACCCTTCTGTTCGCAACCGCTGGCGCCGCGCTGTAGACCAACGCGCGGGCGACCGGGCGGACCGATATTCAACACGTTGTGGCCCCCGGTCCTACCCCCTCCCCCTGCGGCCCCGTGCGGGCCTTGCTCACCGCCTGTCTCGACGGGCCCTGGCCGGAGGCCGGCTCCTGACCCTCCCCAACCCCCAAGAATAGAGGCTCCCCAGAGCATCAAGCGGGCTAAAGCCCCGGCCCCCTGTGGCCGATAAATACGTGGAGACAAGCTAAGTGGTTGAGAACTAAGGGGAAGTGCATGCCTGAGATGAGTCTTGGGGGTGTACTGTGCGGTACGGGGAATGGTGCAGCCCGCCCGGCGGCTGACCCCGTGTCGACAGGCATACATCCGGAGCTGTTGTACGACGGAGCCGTGACCGGACCCTACGTGGGTCTCGTCCACCGCCTGTCCCAGCATGCGCTTTCCGGCGACCCGGCTGCGGCGGTCGCGGGCATGATGCTGCATTCACTGGCCCGGGCACTCTCAAGCAACCTGGCGTGCATCCTACGGCAGAGCGAGGATGAGCTCGTGGTCACCCGGCACTCGACGCGGAACCTGCATTCACTCGGAGCGAGCGCGCTTTCGCTGGAGGAGGATCCCATACTCAGGCCTTTCTTCGAAAACGGCTGCCCCGTGGTATGCGGAAGCGTGGGCGGGGCTTGCGGCGAGAGAAGCTTCTTCAGAAGCGGCCTGTCGATTTCGGCATTCGCCCTGCTCCCGGTCATGGATCCAGACTCCGACCGGTGCGCGCTCCTTCTCACCTGGCAGGCCGACCCGCCCAGGATGGGGTCCGAACAACTGCTGACGCTGGGCTCGATGGCCAACATCATAGGGTCCGTACTAAGACGGGGGCATCTGGAGGAAGACCTCGAGCACGAGCGCAACTCGCGCCGCAGATACACCAGGCTTGTCGCCGGACGGGAAGTCAGGATGGCCGAGCTCAAGAGTGAGAACGCCAAACTCAAGGATCTGGTGATCGAACTGAGCAAGAAGATGGGGGACCTGGAACGGGTATGAGCGGACCTTACCACGATGAGAAGACGGCGCTTCTGACCCGGCTGCTGGCTGAGTTGCCCGGTCTTGATGCCGCTTCCAAGTCGGAGTTGGCGGAGACCATCTCGCGCTTCCTGGAGGAAGCGGTACGCACGCTTCCCATCGCCGGCGCGGCTGTTCTGCTGCACGACGACCCCAGGGTGGAGACACTTGCCTGCGCGGGTATACCCGAGGACGTCCTCGGCGGGATCATGGACTGCATAGAGAACATGAAGCCCGAGGACGCGCCCGGGGCCGCTCTTAGCCGGACCCCCGGCCGCGCCCGCAGTCCTGGGGCGGCCCATGTCGTTCTCAAGCACCGCGAGCAGAGCGTCATAGCTTTCCCGTTCGCCTCAGCCAATGCCAGGACCACGTGGACCGCGTTCATCCCGGCCGGGGAGATCCCGGAGGACGTCAGGCAGACGCTTTACGTCATGAGCAAACACCTTTCCCGCGCCGTCGACATGGCGCACTTCATGAGCGACGTGCAGAAACCGTTCGAGACGCTGGACAGGAAGACTCGGGAGCTCCAGGAGATGGAGGTCTCGTCGCTGAACATGATGGAGGACCTTCAGAGGAAGAACCGCGAACTCCACATGCTCAACCAGATCATTCACGAGATCTCCAAGTATACCGACCTCCCGCCGCTCACCTCGCGGGCCATAGAGGCGGCCTCCAGCATTTGTGACGGCGCCGGCGCCTACGTCTACGTTCTGGACCATGAGCGGGAAGTCTTCGTTCCCTACATCACGGCGGCGGGGGCGGATGTGGTCGACCGGGAGACGGTAGGTATAACTACTTCCAGCAGGCTGATGCAGAGGATGCAGGCCGGAGACGAAATCCCGTTCGACCCCAAGGACCCCGACTTCGACCTCCCGGTAATAGAGGCCCTGAAATGCAAGTCGTGGCTGGGCGTCCCTCTCAAGTCAAAAGACAAAGTACTCGGCTTCCTTTTCGTCTACGAGACCAGGTGGCACAGGATCTTCACCTCCGACGAGAAAACCAACCTCAAGGCCCTGGCGGGCACCCTGGCCGTGGCCATGGAGAACGCCGCCCTGATAGCGCAGATAACCTGCCAGATGGAGGAGCTGAGCGCTCTCAAGGAATACGTCGAGACCGTCGTCGAGAGTGTTGATCTTGGAGTGCTGGTTGTCGACACCGATTCCACGATAACCATGTTCAACAGGGGCTTCGAGAAGCTCTATGGATACACGAAGGAGCACTTCCTCGGCAAGAACCTCTACGAGGCCTTCCCTCACCTCAGGGAGCAGGGCTTCGAGAATATCACCAAGCAGGTCTTCGGCGGCAAACCTTTCATCCGTCACAGCTGGCGCAGAAGAATACTCGACGGGCGCGAGCGCGTTCAGAACCTGAGGATATTCCCGCACCGCGACTCGCGGGGGCGGGTCGTCGGCGGCGTTATAATCATCGAGGACATAACTGAAAAAGCCAACCTGGAAGACCAGCTTGCCCAGTCGGAAGCCAAGTTCAAGAACCTGGTCGAGGACCTCGCAGACGGGTACTTCATAACCATCAAGGGCAAGATCGCCTACGCCAACAGGGCGGCCACCGAGATGACGGGCCTGAGCAGCAGCGACCTCATAAGCAAGGAGGCCAAGACGCTACTCGATCGCGACTTCGCTTTCCCGCTTCCCGGCGAGGACCTGCCGCAGACCTTGCGGAGCGAGACCAGACTCGTTCACTCGACCGGGACCTGGATTCCTGTGGAGGTCACCATCAACGCCTGCACCTACGAGGGCTCCGAGGCGCTTTCGGTCGTGGTGAGTAACATCACCGAGCGCAAGAAGTTCGATAACGACCTGCATCAGAAGAACCGGGAGATGCAGATGAGAGCGGAGCAGATAACGCGGCTCAATCTCGAGCTGGAGTCCACCGTACAGAGGCTCAAGGAGTCACAGGAGAACCTGATCGAATCGGAGAGGCTCGCGGCCATGACGGAGACGGCTGTCGCCGCAAACCACGAGATCAATAACCCGCTGTTTTCCATCCTGGGCCAGGCGCAGCTCCTGATACGGAAGTACGGCACCTGTGACGAGGAGACTTTCAGCAGGCTCAAGGCCATCGAGGAGGCCGCGCTGCGCATTGCATGCGTGACCAAGAAGCTCGCAAACCTGGTCGATCCCGTGATAAAGGAATACCCCGGAACCAAGAAGACCATGATCGACCTGGAGAGCTCCGTCACCAAGCCCACCGACCCCGAGGGCGACGACTAGCCTCCGAACACCCCCGAGAAGTAACTGGTGTGCATCGCAGCCAGCACCGCTCCGAACACGAGCGAGACCACGCCCATAAGCTTGATTAGGATGTTCATCGAGGGGCCCGACGTGTCCTTGAAGGGGTCCCCCACCGTGTCGCCGACTACGGCAGCCTTGTGGGCATCCGAGCCCTTGCCGCCGAGATTGCCTTCCTCTATCCACTTCTTGGCATTGTCCCAGGCACCGCCACCATTGGCCATCATGATAGCCAGGAGGACGCCGGTTACCGTGGCGCCCGCCAGCAGCCCGCCCAGGGCCTCCGGCCCCAGCACAATGCCGACGATGATCGGAGAGATAACGGCGAGAATGCCCGGCACTATCATTTCGCGGAGCGCGCCGCGCGTGCTGATGTCGACGCACCGCTCGGGGTCGGGCTTTGCCGTGCCTTCCATGAGGCCCGGGATTTCCTTAAACTGCCGCCTCACCTCTTCCACCATTTTGAAAGCCGCCCTGCCTACCGCGCGCATCGTGAGCGCTGCGAATATGAAGGGAAGCACGCCGCCCAGGAAGAGGCCGATCACCGTAGCGGGCCGCTTGATGTCGATCGATTCGAGTCCAACCTTCTGCGAGTAGGCCGTAAACAGGGCGAGCGCCGTGAGCGCCGCCGACCCGATGGCGAAGCCCTTGCCCATCGCGGCGGTGGTGTTCCCGAGCGCGTCGAGCTTGTCGGTCACCTTGCGGACTTCCGGACCCAGGCCGCTCATCTCCGTGATCCCGCCCGCATTGTCGGCGATGGGCCCGTAAGCGTCCACCGACATGGTCATGCCTATGGTGGCGAGCATGCCCACGGCCGCCATGCCGATGCCGTAAACGCCTGCGAAGAGGTAGGAAAAGTAGATTGCGAGCACTATGGCCAGCACGGGAAGCGCCGTCGAGAGCATGCCTATCGAGAGACCTGAAATTATGTTGGTGGCCACGCCGGTCTTCGAGGCCTCGGCGATGACTCTGATCGGCGGGCCGGACGTGTAGTATTCCGAGAAAGCGCCGATCGCCACGCCGGCGATAATGCCGGTAAACACGGCCCAGGCATAGCCTACTTCGATACCCAGCCTGCCGACCGCAATGAAGGTTGCGATGATAAGGAGCAGGACCGCGACATAGGTCGAGAGGCGGAGCACTTTCTGGGGGTCATACGACTTGAAGGCCCGCACGGCGAAGGTCCCTATGAACGATGCGATCGTACCAAGGGCCACTATCAGAATCGGGAAGATCATGAGCCTGGTCCTGGTGATCTCGTCCAGGGCGAGCGTGGCGGCGATCGCGATCGAGGCGACCACCGAGCCTACGTAGGACTCGAAGAGGTCGGCGCCCATGCCGGCCGTGTCGCCCACATTGTCGCCCACGTTGTCGGCTATCACGGCGGGGTTCCGGGGATCGTCCTCCGGTATGCCTGCCTCCACCTTGCCCACCAGGTCGGCGCCGATGTCAGCCGATTTGGTGTATATGCCTCCGCCGACTCGAGCAAAAAGCGCGATGGTGCTCGCGCCCATTGCGAAGCCGCTCAGTACCTGCGGGTCGTGCCCCGAGAGGATGTAGAAAACCGAGACGCCGAGAACGCCGAGGCTCGCCACGGCCATGCCCATGACCGCCCCGCCGGTGAAGGCGACTATAAGGGCTTTCCCCTGGCCCTCCTTGGCGCTCTGTGCCGTTCTCACGTTCGCCTTGGTTGCGGCCTTCAGGCCGAAAAAGCCTGCCAGCATGGAAGAGAAAGCACCGGCGAGGAAGGCCACGCCCGTCCTGTAGCCTATCGCCAGGGTCAGCACGACGAACAATACGGCGATGAATATCCCCAGGGTGGCATACTCCCGCTTGAGGAACGCCATCGACCCCCTGTGAATCATCTCGGCGATCTCCTGCATTTTCTCGGTGCCGGCCGGCCGCTTCTTGACCCAGGCCTAGAGGACCGCGGCGTAGATGATTCCGATGATTCCGACGACTATACCCAGCTGGGCAGCACTCATCACCAACCTCCGTAGCTGTGCCCTGTTTACCTTTAAAGGAACCTATGTTGAGCCTATGAGGCTATCGGGAAAGCGAAACTTGGTCAAGCAGATTCATCCGAAGCGCCGGTGACCCATTCGCGGCTGACGGGGAGCCGCCTCACCCTCTTTCCGAGGGCATTCGAGACCGCGTTGGCTATGGCTGCGGCGGCGGGAATCGTGGCGGGCTCGCCGAGCCCCTTGACTCCGAAGGGCCCGTCGGAGGACAGGCACTCTATGAATTCGATCTCGATCCCGTCACACACATCGAGCGAAGTCGGGAGAAGGTACGTGGAAAACTCCCGGGAGGTCACCCGGCCGCCGGCCTCCGCGAAGTTCTCGGTAATAGCGAGACCGATGCCCTGCGCGATGCCTCCCTCCACCTGGGCTGCTGCGAGAGTCCGGTTCACGATGCGCCCGCTGTCGTGGGCCGCGTGGAAGCGTAAGACATCGACCTGGCCCGTACCCGGGTCCACTTCGACCACCGCGACCTGAGTGGCAAAAGAGTAGACATGATATGCCTTGCCCTGCCCCGTTTCCGGATCGACGAAGCATTCGGGCACGGCGTACCAGCCCATGTCGGAAAGGTCGACCCGCCGGGTAAAACACTCGGCGGCGACAGCTTCGAAGGCCACTTCGCCCCCGGTGGCCTCGCGTCTGAACAGGCCCTCGGAGGGGACGAACGCGGGTTTGCCTCCCAGCATCGCGGAGGCGACCTCCGTCATTCTCCCGAGGATCTTCCTCGAGGCATCCACGACGGCATTGCCGCTGATGATGGTCGTCCGGGAGGCCACGGTCGGGCCTGAGTCGGGGACCACGTGCGTGTCCACCGGATGCACGACGACTCTCTCCGGGGAAATCCCGAGCGCCTCCGCGGCAATCTGCCCGACCACCGTAAGGGCTCCCTGGCCCATCTCGGTGCATCCTATGAACACGCTCACCGATCCGTCCCGGAGGATTTCCACTTTGGCGCCTCCCCTGTCGATGGCTCGGCCGATGGCGCCCAGGCTGACGCCGTAGAACATGCTTGCAACGCCCACGCCCGTGAGCCGCCCGTCCGGGCGGTCTGCCTTGGCGGCCCCCTCCGGCCTCGATACAAAGGCCGCGGCCGCCCGCAGCGTGTCCTCCAGGCCCACGCTCTCTTCGAGCTTCTGGCCGGTGGCCGTCTCCGACCCGACCCGGAGAGCGTTCTTCAGGCGAAACTCCACGGGGTCGAGGCCGAGCGCGAGCGCGGCTTCGTCCATGACGGACTCACAGCCATAGCAGACCTGGGGCTCTCCGAATCCCCTCATCGCGCCGCTCGGAGGCGAGTTGGTGTAGTAGCCCCTGGTGCGAACGCGCACGTTGGGGATCTCGTAGGGGCCCGGAGCGTGCACCGTGGCCCGGTAGAGCACTATGGGCGACAGCGTTGTATAGGCGCCCACGCCGGCCGCAATGTCCACGTCCATGAAGACCATCCTGCCCGAGGATGTGCAGCCCAGCCGGTAGTGCATGCGCATGGGGTGGCGTTTGGACGAGCAGATTATGTCGTCCTCGCGCGAGAGTACCAGTCGCACCGGACGGCCCGACTTGACCGCAAGCACGGCGGCCCGGGCGGCGATCTCCGAAGGCACATCTTCCTTCCCCCCGAAGCCTCCGCCGACCGGCAGCTGAACGACACGCACCCTGGATAGCGTGAGGCCCAGGCAGCGGGCCACGGCCTCCCTCACGTAGAAGGGACACTGCCCCGTGACTAATATCTCTATCGACCCGTCCCCACCCGGCACGGCAAGCGCACCCTGGGTCTCCAGATAGGCATGCTCCTGCGTGGGCGAGAAGAGAACGTCCTCGATGACCACGTCGCTGGCCCGCTCCCCGGCTTCTATGTCGCCCTTCGAGAGAGTCCGGTCGACGGCGACGTTCCCGCCTTCGTGAATCGCGGGCGCGCCCGGCGCCATGACCGAGTCGAGGTCAGGCAGGGGCGTGAGGTCCTCACAGTCAAACTCCACGAGCGAGGCTCCCAGACGCGCGATGTCGGGGTCCACCGCGCCGACGATGGCGATGCAGTCCCCCTCATAGCGGACCCTGTCGCAGGCGAAGAGGGGCTGGTCCGGGGTCAGAAGGCCGACCTGGTTCTCGCCCGGTACATCCGCCCCGGCCGCCACGCATTCGACGCCCGCCAGGGTGACGGCGCGCTCGAGCGATATGGACCTTATGACGGCATGCGGCCGCCGGGCGAGGACCATGCATGCGTGAAGCATGCCGGGTATCTCGACGTCCGGCAGGTATCTTGTGGCCCCGCGGACCTTGGCCGGCCCGTCGGCCCTCGGAACGCTTTCTCCCAAGCCTCTCAAGTCACATGCCCCCGTTCGTATTCCCTGAGTCTCTGCGAGTCTCCATTGTACCGGGCATCACGTCAAGATGTCGAGAAACAAAAGAGCCCGCCGGCTACTGCCAGCACGCGCTGGCCGGCGGACTCAGATTTGCTTTTGGATGCCGGAGCCCTGGCTACAGCTCCGGCTCGATTTCCTTCTTGATCTCTCCCTTGGGAAGGGCCCCCACCATGGTCTTCACGGCGCTGCCTCCCTTGAAGAGCATCAGCGTAGGTATGGCCTTTATCCCGTAAGTCTGCGCGGTCTGCTGATTCTCGTCGACATTCACCTTGCAGACCTTCAGTTTACCTTCCAACTCCTCGGCGAGCTCATCTACGATCGGTCCCACGATCTTGCACGGAGGACACCAGGTCGCCCAGAAGTCGACGAACACCGGGATCTCCGACTTGAGGACCTCCACATCGAAACTCGCGTCTGTAATAGCATGCACCTTATCGGACATTCACATCCCCCTGATTTAGGCGTACGTCTATTAGACTACTTGGGTACCTCGAAAGATGCAACAATTTCAGGAGTTACGTTCCCGGCTCTGTCGCTCACCTTGGCGCGGAAGGTGTACTTGCCAGAACACTGCGCGCCCGGAATCGACACCGAGTACGAGAAGTAAGCACCCGTTGTCGAGTCGCTCGAGGCGTAGGTCGCCCCGTAGGCGAAGTCGAATTCCTCATTGTCGAAGCAGCCGGGGCCAACCATCCTCACCCAGAACATGAGCGACTCGGGCGGACTCGCTGCCCGCGCGTCCGGCCACGGCAGCGTCGCCGGATCACCCTCGCCGGTGAGGCCGCTCGGAGCGATGTCATGCGCGTATACGACATAGTTGGCCGTGAAGTCCTGCTTGGGGGCCTTGGCAGGCGGAGCGATGAGCGAATCGATGACCGGCCAATTCGGGTCGAATCTGACCGTGAAATTCCTGGTGATGATCGTCTCGGCTTCGCGAGGGTCCACAATCCTCACCCTGAAGTTGTATGTAGAATCCGGAAGGTCGATGATCTGATAAACGTTGTCGTAAACTCTCTCCCAGCTGTCCTCCCCGGCACCTACCGTATCCAGCTTCACGTAGGATGCTCCCATACCGAGGTCGTCGTCCCAGTCGCTGGCACGCCATTCGAAATCCGCGGCATTCGAAAACACGACGGAACCCTCCGCCGGCGACCGCTCAAACCACACGCGCGGCGGCATGTTGTCACCGCGTTCGATTTCATCGACACAACCGGCCGTAAGAAGCAACCCTAACATCAAGAGTAGAATCAAATTAGTCGATTTCATCGTAGTTACCTCCCGTTATGATCTCCCAGTAGACTATAACTACGTTCCGGTTTTGTTGTCAACACCAATAGTCCTGCCTACCGGGAATCAGGCCCGTTGTCGGCTGCAGCCCACTTCATGAGGAGCCTCTTCGCCTCCTCCGGCGAGACGGACCTCCCCCGCCTGAGCACGGCCTGGTACAGGTATTCTTTGGCGCGGCCCACGTCGGGACCCGGAGCGATCCCGAGGGCGTCCATTATCTGGCGGCCGTCGAGCGGAGGCTGGAATGGCAGGTTCCTGGACTGCATTTCGGCGGTCACGCGGTCTATCCGCTCACGGAGCTCCGCCACCGGCGTTCCCATTCCGGTATCCGCGCCGTGGGCCCTGCGGTCCGCCGCGGCCAGCGTGAGCACGGGGTCGAGCCTTCGGCCCATCTTGCGCACGAAGCGCCTCACCGCGGCCCCGGTCCAGGCGCTCGAGTAGTTGACCATGTGATTCTCAATCAGGAAGACGACATCGTCCGATACGCGAACCGGAAACCTGAGACGCCTCAAAACTGCCCGCGCGGCTCGCGCCGATACCATCTCGTGGCCATAGTAGACCATGCGTCTGCCCTTCCGGCGCCGGGTCCCGACCTTGCCGGTATCGTGAAGAAGGGCGGCCAGCCGGAGCGTGAGGTCGGGTTCGACGTACGCGGTGGCCTTCAATGTGTGCGTAAGCAGATCGTAGGCATGATGCGGCGAGCCCTGCTCGAACCCGGCCGTTGCCGCGACCTCCGGGAGGACCATTTCAAGCAGCCCGGCGTCATGCATGAGCCTGAAAGAGGAGACCACCCGTCCGGAAAGGAGAATCCGCTCGAGTTCCAGCCTCACCCTCTCGGCTGCCGACCTCGATATCAGATAGGCCGTCCTCGCCATGGCTCCCCTGAGGGACCCGTCGATGGACAGGCCCAGCGTGGCCCGGAAGCGCACCGCCCGCAGGAGCCTCAGCGGGTCGGACGCGAACGGCGTGAAGGGGTCGGGATAGGCCGTGAGTTTCTCTGCCGAGAGGTCCCGGAGGCCCCTGCCGGTGGGGTCGATCACAGCGGCACGCGATACCCCCCGGAACCCGGCGGCGAGCTTCACATACAGGCAGTTTACGGTGAAGTCCCGCCGGAGCGCGTCCCGCACCGGGTCGCCCCTCATCCGGGATATCTCCACTTCCGTCGTGCCGTCGTTTGTATATACGGTGCCGGTGCGCTTGAATGCAACGGGCCTCGCGAATCCCCGGCGTTTTTCGAGGTACGCGGCGAGGTTCTCGGGTTCGATGTTCTCCAGGGCTATGTCGATATCGGCCGTGGCGCGGCCCATGAGAGCGTCCCGCACAGCGCCCCCGACCAGATAGCCCGTGGCGCCGCGCGCGCGAAGGTAGCGCGCCATGTCCGAAATGAGACCCGCGTCCACACACGGCCCGTTCCCGGGTGCCTTCATATCATCAGCTCCGCGACGTCCTCGGGGCTCATGCGCCCGGCTTCCATGCGGTAGGGCTCGCCCGCGCCGGCGATTTCCATGACGATGGCCGGGCCGGTCTTGTCGTCGGCGTACCTGGCAACCATGGACGCCGCCGCCAGGATCTCTTCGGCCGCATCCGGGCCGGTAAGCACCGCGGTCGGGCCGGGGCAGCTCACGGTGACGATCTCGATATCGCCTTTCCGTATCGAGGAGTGAAGCCTCTCGTTTTCCTCCTGGTTCCTCCCGATCACGAGCTTCGAGCCCCGGGGCAGCCGGAAGTGCCTGCCCACTCTCAGCCGCTCCGCCTGTGCCATGCTGAGGTCGTCGCGGTCTATAAGGTCGCGGATGCGCCTGGAGTAGCCCGGGTCGGTCAGGAGGCAGCCGCCTGCCGGGGTGGAATAACCCGTCAGGCCCTTCTCAGCGGCGAGTCTCATCTGCTGGGCGCGAGATCTTCCGCTGATCGCCAGCAGCTTCTCGCGGTCCACCCATCCCTCTTTCTCGGGAATGGTCTCGGGCAGAAGCCTGGCCGACAGGGGCCTGAGCAGGAGCCCCTCCAGCCCGCATTCCCTTTCAATCCTCCTCAGGGCGTCGGGCCGCTGCGACATGGGCCTCTGGCCCAGTACCTCCCCGGTCACGACGAATGAGGCGCCGACCTCATCCATCAGCGCGCCCGCTTTCCTGATCATGTGCAGGTGGCAGTCGATGCAGGGATTCGCGTTCTTGCCGTAGCCGTGCCTGGGATTCCGGACTATCTCAAGGTACTCCTCGCCCATGGGGACTACCACGTGGCGGACGCCCATTGCCTCAGCCGTTATCTCGGCGGGCGACTTCCCCTCGCGCCCCCAGAAGGGAGAGACGAAATGCGCGGCAACCGGCTCAACGCCCTGCTCCTTGATAAGGAGTATGGCAAGACTGCTGTCCAGCCCTCCCGAGTGTAAACAGATCGCCTTCATGAGAAGCCCGTCCTAGTCGAGGACATCCTCCAGTAACTCCCTTGCCTGCCCGACGAGGTCCTTCACGGGCAGATCGAAAGGGCATCTCTCCTCGCAGCTCCCGCAACCGGTGCAGCCGCGCGCCTTTTCGAGCAAGCCCCTGAAGACGTCCTTCTGCATGTGCGCATCACCGATGCGCTCCCTGATGGTCCGCATGTGGAGCAGAAAGGATATGGGGATCCCGCTCTCGCACGGCTGGCAGTAATCGCATCTCCGGCAGTAGAGGCTTCCGGCTACGCGCCTGACCTCATCAATGCGCGCCAGGTCGTCAGCCGAGAGCCCGCGCGCCCTCGTCGCAGCTTCGACATTGAGCCTCACCTCTTCGACCGAACCGGGGCCGGGAATGACGACGGCCTGGGGGATGAGAAGCGCGTGCCTTATCGCGATGTCGTAATCGGTAATGACGCCGCCGGCCAGAGGTTTCATGGCGATAATGCCCACGTCGCGCTCGACGGCCATGGGTATGATCTCCTCCGCGGCTTCGGGCTCTAAGAAATTGTAGAGCACCTGGATGGTGTCGAAGCGGTCGTCGAGAAGGGCGCGCTTGAGTATATCGAGGTGATGGCTGGTAATGCCGATGAAGCGCAGGCGCCCGTCCTTCTTCATGCCTTCGAGCAAGTCGACGACGCCGCCGCCGGCCAGCAGGCGGTCGTAGTCTTCATTCTTGTTGACGCAGTGCAGCTGGTAGAGGTCTATGCAGTCCACCCCGAGCTGCGCCAGGCTCTCGTCGAAGTCGTCCCCCACGCCTTCGGGCGCGCGGCTGGGCGTCTTGGAGGCCAGCACTATATCGCCGCTTCGCCCCCCAATCGCGGCGCCGATCTTCTCTTCGCTGTCGCCGTAGCCGCGGGCGGTGTCGATGAAGTCGATTCCCAGGTCGATGGCCTCAGTGATGATCTTGACGGCCTCAGCTTTGCTCACCCGCTGGATGGGGATGCCGCCGAAACCCAGGCATGCCACTTCGAGGCCGGTCCTTCCCAGCCTTCTTTTCTCAAGCATCGCTCGTCCTTTCTGCGTACTACCCAATATCACACCTGTGAAAGTACGCATCAACACAAAAGTGGCGGGCCGGGCGTTTGCGGACTGGATGTTCCTTTTGAGGTTGCCCTCAGGCGCCGTGCCCCTTATACTCTGCCACCGTATACGGCGAGAGGCGATGACATGACCAGAAGAACCGGCAATCTGATTCTGACGGGAATGGTGCTGGGCGGCATCATCGGCGTCGCGGGCGGCTACTTCGCGCCCGGGTTGTTGCTCAAGATCAGGTTTCTGGGCACCATCTTCCTCAATGCCCTCAAGATGGTGGTGGTCCCCCTCATTATCGCCTCGATGATAGTCGGCGTCACGTCGCTCGGCGACATACGCAGACTGGGACGCACGGCCGGCAAGACGCTTTTCTACTATGTCGTCACCACGGGCGCCTCGGTCGTAATAGGCATAATACTGGTAAACATCATCAAACCGGGCGCCGGGGTCGAGGCCTTCGGCAGCTACGTCCCCGACCTCGTGGCCGAGAGCGAGTCCAGGACGCTGATCGACGTCGTCGTGAGCCTCGTTCCCGACAATATCGTTGCCGCGGCAGCCGAGGGCAGGGTGCTGCCTCTCATAGTCGTGTCCCTCATCTTCGGCGCAGTGCTAACCACGATCGGCGAGCGGGGCAGGCCCCTCATCGCATTCTTCGAGGGCCTCAATGCCGTGACCATGAAGGTAGTGGAAGTCATACTCTACTTCGCCCCGGTCGGCATACTCGCCCTCATCGGGGGAATAGTGGCCGAGAACCGCGAGACCCTCAGCCAGCTGGCCTCCGGCCTCGGCCTCTACGCGATTACGGTGATTGCGGGGCTGCTCATACACGCCGTCTTCGTTTTGCCTTTCATTCTTAAGGTGTTCGGCAAGAAGAACCCGTTCGCCTATTTCGTCAACATGATCCAGTCCCTGGCCACCGCTTTCACCACGGCGTCATCCTCGGTTACGCTGCCCGTCACTATGGAATGCGTGGTCGACCGCAATGGCGTGGACTCGAGGGCGGCCTCCTTCGTGCTGCCCCTCGGCGCCACCATAAACATGGACGGCACGGCCCTCTACGAAGCCGTGGCCGCCATCTTCATAGCCCAGATCTACGGCATCGATCTTACGATGGGCCACCAGGTCATCATCTTTCTCACCGCCACGCTGGCGTCCATAGGGGCGGCCGGAATCCCGCACGCGGGGACGGTTACCATGGTATTCGTGCTCTCGGCGGTGGGACTCCCCCTGGAGGGCATCGGTCTTATCTGGGCCATCGACTGGTTCCTGGACCGCTGCCGCACCACGGTCAATGTCTGGGGCGACTCGGTGGGGGCGGCCGTCATCGCCGAGACCCGCGAGATGAAGGCCCGGCCGTCGGCGACAGCCGGGCCCTGACAGGATTAGCGGCCGCGGTTACAGCCGCGCAGAAGCGGCGAGCCTGGTACCGCCTATCTCACGACTACTATGCGAAGCGTTCTGACCTCGTTGCCGTAGACCATGCGGGCGAAGTACACGCCTGAAGCCACGCCGGCACCCCTGAGGTCGGTTCCGTCCCAGGTAACCGTGTGCGCGCCCGCGCCGACGTCGCTGTCCAGCAGCACGCCGGCTGAGCGGCCGAGCACGTCGTAGACTGTGATAACCACTCTTCCCCGCATCGGGACCGAGTACCGGATATCCGCCCCCGGGACCGGCCCGCTCCCGGCATCCGCCAGGAGCTCGAGCGTGACCGCGCCGGCGCCGGCCGGCTTCATGCCCGGCGGCATCACTTCGTCGGTCTGGTGCTCTCCCAGCCCGCAGCCCACGTCGAGCGCGCCTACCAGCACCGGCATCTGGTGCCTGGCGCATGGAGAGGTCGGCTGCAGGAAGTAGCTGCCCGCCGCCGGGTCGCACAGCCGCGGCTCCGCGGAGAAGTTGTCTCCCAGGTCGGTGCCGCATACGGCGTCGCCGCCTGCGTTGCCGTAGAGATCGGTTGAGGAAACGTGCGGGTCGGCGCCCATTATGCAGAGGAGACCGCTTCCCGAATTGGTTTCGGCGATAATGCAGCCCGTGACCGCGCCGCCGCTGGCTGCGTCGTAGTAGATGCCGCCGAGGCCCGTGTTATTGTATATGGTGCAGTTCGTTATGGTCGGCGACGAGTTGACGACGCTTATGCCCCCGCCGGCCACTATCGAGTTGTCGGCAATCACGCAATTGGCGATCGTGGGTGACGACCCGAACATGTAGATTCCCCCGCCTGTCGTGGGGCTCTGCGCGCGCCTCACGGTGAAGCCGTCGATGCGGGTGTCGCCCGCCACGGCGTTAAGCGTGAACACCGAAGTGCTCAGGTTCCGGGCGTCGACTACGGTGTTCTCGGGGCCCGCCTCGCTCAAGATAACGAGGCTCTTGTCCACCACGAGCCCGCCTTCCTCGTAAGTGCCCGGCTCGACGAGGAGCGTGTCACCGGCCGCAGCCGAGTCCAGTGCCGCGGCGATCGTCGGGGCGTCGGTCGGGACTCGCCAGGTGCGGTTCACCGTCACGACTTCCACCCTGACCCTCACGCCCGTATCGCAGTTCCCGCACCCGCCCACGGTCTTTATGTCGGTCCAGCTGCCGCCCGTGGAACTGATATAGCAGGAGTTGGGCGCGGGCGTCCCGTACGAGTCGATGGCGATGGGGTAGGTGTAGGTGAAATTGGTCATCTTGACAACCGCGTATATGTCGTTGCCGGCGGACACCGCAAGCGGGCTCGCAAGCTCGACCGAGTGGTAGCCGTACTCGTCATATCCGCGGTTGAGCTCGCTGGCAAGCAGGTTCGAGAGACTGACTCCGTTGAAGCTGTCATATATATAGACATCGACGTCCGATGTGGCGTCCGTCGTCCAGAACTCGACCCGCTTGACCAGGATGTCCTCCGCCGGAGTGTACTTGCACAGCGACCAGCCGGTGGTGCTGCCGTAGCCCATTGCCGTCCCGTAGAAGCCCGCCTCGTCATGATAGAGGAGCTGCTCGTCGGGATCGTATGGCTGCCACTCCGACATGTAGGACGTGAACTTGCCTATGCTCGCCGAACCGTAGGCTACGGTGAAGTAGCCACCCGAGGTCCCGTAACCACATGTGCCTCCCCAGGAGTTCCCCCAGCTGTTCTTCACGATCCAGGCGCCCTGCCCGCCGGCATGGGAGAGCGTGTCGTCCCAACCGACGATGAGGACGGCGTGGTTGGTGGCCTCTGAGCCCGTGTAGTAGAGAGTGTAGGAGCCGTCGTAGCTGCCGAACTCGCTATGCCAGGCGTCTCCGTTACCCGCATACATCGAGGCATAAAGGGGCCCGTAGTTCTGCAGATAGCCCTTGATAATGCCGGCGGCGGGGACGGCGTCACCCGACACGGCGCTCCACCCCAGCAGGGTCATCGCGTAGGGGCAGGTGCCCTTGCATGTCACGTCGCTCGCCACATATGGATCGCAGGTCTCAAGGACCGTGCCGTTGGTCGAGAGGAAGTGCGCCACGCGCTCGTAGTTGCCGCCGCTGCAGCTCCCGGCATAGCCGTTTGCTTCCCACCACTCGCACTCTTTCACGTTGTTTTCCGACAGGTTGGAGGCCGGCTCGCCGTCTATGAGCAGGCGCGCCTCGAAGTTCCCGAGCGACGCGAACGAGTAACAGGAGCCGCATGTGGACTGGTTTCTTACCGGCGTCACCTTCCCGAGCTCGCGCCAGTCGAATCGCACGGGCGGCACGGGCATACTGCCCGGGGGCATCTTGGGAACGAGATGAGACAGGTCGAATGGTATTGGTACGAAACCCGTCTCCGGTGGGCCCTCACCGGCAAGCGGCGGGTGCGCCCATACGAAACTGGGCTGGGGTTCGCCCGCGCACGCGGGCGCGGCCGTCGCGAGGTATGCAGCCGCGGCGATGACAAGGCACAACCCCGCAGCAGGACGTGACTTGCGTATTCTCGATTTCACGTTTTTCTCTCCTTAAGCGCAAGAAAGCATGCAAATATCCACAAGATCCTTCCCAGTAATTTATCGGCAATCCGGGATGCAGCCCTTAAGACAAAGGGGAACGGGTCATGCGGGCAGGCGGAGGAGCGGCGGGCCGGCGGGGCAAATGAGCAGGGCCCGGGGGGATTCCCCTCCCGGGCCCGTCTTGAAACTCCCTGACCTTTATTTCACGAGAATGACGGGGCAACTGCTTACCTGGCCGCAGGATTCGAACCGCACGTAGTAGAATCCCGACGCAACTTCGGAACCGTAATCATCGCGCCCATTCCAGTTAGCGGCATGAGTGCCGGCAGTATGGACCTGGTCGGTGATGGTCCTCACCAGGCGCCCCCTGACATCGTGGACGGTGAGCCTGACCTGCCGCGCCGTCGGTATGGAATAGGATATGGTGGCCCTGTCGCTGAACGGATTCGGATACACCGGTCCGAACCTGAATAGCCTCGCCGCAAGGAGCTCCAGGGTCTCACCGTTCGTCGTCGGACTTATGCCGTGGAGATAGTGGTCGGCGAACATCGCGAAGTCGGGCCCGTCCACCGTACCGCTGTAGTCGAAGTCGCTCTGCTGGTTCGCCGTAAGGTACTGGTGCGAGAACATGGCGAAATCCACGCCGTCCACGGCGCCGTCGAGGTCTATGTCGAAGGAGTTACAGGGCAAGAAGTCCAGATCGTTGATCGGAGTGCCCGAGACCGTCACGCTGATCCCCACGTCACCGTAAACGGAAGTCGCACCGTTCAGCGTGAAGCGTATCTCGCCCGCGGCATCGGTCTCAGCGTCGACGGCCGCGGCCTGCATGGAGAACGTACCATAGAACTGGGTCGGACCCGCAGGCACCATGTCGATCGAGAATTCCGCGGCCGCTACACCTGGAAGCGGAGAGTCTGAAGCGTCGCGCACCGTGATCTTCAAATGCTCGTATGCCGCGCCGTCCCCGTCCGGACAGGTGGCGAGGCCGCCCGCGCTCTCGCCGGTCAGCGTTACGTACGAGCGGTCGGGGTCGGGCCCGCCCGCCGCGCAGGCGAATGTCTCGAGGTGGAAGTCGTCAATCCCCGCTTCGACCACGGAGCCCCCGCCCAAATCCGACGCCTCGAAGCGCACCCTGACCTGGTCGGTGACGCCGACGTAATCGCCCACCATGAAGGCGTGCTGCTTCCAGCCGGACGATGTCACGGGCCCCACCGTATCAACGGGCGCCCAGGTCGAGCCGTTATTGTCGGATACATAGACTATGAAAACGTCGCTGTTGGGCTCGGCGCCGGCGTTGTTGGTGTACCAGAGAGCGTAAGTCACCCTGGCGTCGCTCCCGCCGGTGGCGTCCAGCGTCGGGGATATGAGCCAGGTCGTTCCGCCGTCGACATCCGAGTTGTCATCCACGTTGTCGGTAAGATAGCACTGCCCGGATCCGTCTGCGTCGGAGGACGGGTCGCCGCGGTCACCTCCCCCAACCGGGACACCCCTGTCCCAGGGCCCGTCGGTGAGGGCAGGGTCGTTCTCGACCGTCCAGCCCTGGTCGGTCTCGAAATCATCGTCGAATACACCCGGCAGTTCCCCCACGAGCGCTGCGAAAAAGTCCGCCGGCGCGGCCTCGGGCTCGTACACTGTGCCGGCGGAAACGCCCTCCGCGCTGAAGTAGAACTCGGGGTTGTCGCCGCAGGACGCCGCCGGAAGCGTGGCCCGGAAGAGATTGCCCGTCACATGCACCAGCGGTGATGTGAAGAATGAGCCGCCACCGTAGCGGTAGTGAAGCGTACCCGAACCGCCCACATAGGTGTCGTTGACCGCCTCAATCTCCACGTCGATGTCCGTGGCGAGACCAGGGCTCAATGTCGCCGGAAGGCCGCCCGGAAGCGTTATGTTGAGGCCGGATGTTCCCGCGTAATCCACTACCGCCGCCCCGTAGCACATGTCGCACACGCCGTACTCGATGCGCATGTAGCCCCCCTCGCCCCAGCCCGGTCCCCAGGAGTTGCGGATGATCCACACGCCGCTGGTCCCCTGGTTATCGTCCCATCCGACCAGCGTTACTCCGTGGTTTATGTCGGAGCATGTGGGGCCGTTGAAGACCCCGCCCGTGTAGCCCTGGAAGGCGGAGTTCACGCAGCATGCGACCGACAGCGGCCCGTAGTCCAGAAGCGCCTGCTTGGTCGCGGCGATGCTCGGTATGTCAACGTCAGCATCGACGTATGCCCAGCCGTCTATGAGATATTCGTGGTCGTACGGGCAGTCGCATGCCTCATCGGTAGCGCTGTAAGGGAAATCCGCTTCGTCAACCGTTCCCGTTCCTCCGCATGGGTCGGTCGCGAACTGGTGATAGTCGTGCGCCCACCAGCCACCGCCACAACCCCAGCCCTCCTGGTTGCAGCTGACCAGCCACTGTTCCGAAAGATCGACCTCGCGGCCGTCCTTCCACATCACATTGAGCTCAAGGGGCCCGACCGTCGCGAACGCCCAACAGCTGCCGCACGAACCCTGATTCTTGACGGGAGTGCAGATGCCGTAATCGCACCAGTTATATGAGGCGGGAAGGTCAAGCCGGGGCAGAATGTCCAGAGAACGCGCCGTCTTGTGCCAGTCAGGCGGCACTTTGAGCCCGCAGATTTCCTCGAGGGGATACGCGGTCGCCGGGTTCTCCCCTACCGTGTACGTCCAGCCTTCTTCAGAAGCCCGCATTCGAAGAGCCTCGATATCGACGTAGCACCCGCTCCCCGTCTCGTCCGCCGCGGCCCCCGACGGCAGCCCGGCAGTCAGCAGAACCGCCACGATCACGCTCATTAATACTCTATGCATCTTCGCCTCCTTCCGGCATGACGATGCCCCCTGCAGTCTGAACACCTTCATCTGCAGATATTGCCTGTCACTTCCCAGCTTACCATAACCCGGGAGTTCATTCAACAACCGGTGTAGCCGCCATAATGGCTGGACTTCCCCGCGCTCATGATGTACAATATCGGCCACTCAACCAGGAGATGTCACATGACAAGGAAGTTCTCGTATGCGTGGTGCTGCCTTGCCCTCATCGTCGCGCTCGGATGCGCGGCGGGCCCGAATATGTCCGAGAATATCGCGGACTATGACGGCGGGGTGGCCGGCTTCTGGCGGGGTCTCTGGCACGGCCTGATATCGCCGGTGACGCTCATCATTTCGTTCTTCTCAGACAGCGTTCACTTCTACGAGATTCACAACAACGGCAACTGGTACAATTTCGGCTTCGTCCTGGGCCTCCTGATCCTGTTCGGAGGAAGTTTGGGGAAGAAGTACCGCAAGTAGGACGGGCGGGATCCCGGAGGCCAATCCCCATCGAGCCGGTGTGCAGACTGTTGCACCCCCGGACTGCGAGAGAACGCAAATGGATGCGAGCGAGCGTCAATACATGCCGGTCCTGCCAGTTCACAGGGCCTTAAGGCGGCTTCCGGGTGCCGGATATTTGACATACCATTGCGATTGCGATATACTTGAAGAAGAAAGAGAATGCGCTCTGAGAGCGTGACCTTGGAAGGCGCGATCCGGGACGGTTCGTGCCTTATCACATAAGAGGCAGGGGAGCAAGGAGGCTCAGGTAGAGGGTGAGGTAATGGGAGGTAACATGATGAATTGCAAAAGGTTCGCCATTCCCGCAATGATGTTGGTACTGGTTGTCGCGCTTGCCGCCGGTGGAGCGTATGCCACCAAGACCCCCGCGAAAGCCGCGAGGGGAAGCATATCAGACGCGATCGCCGATCTGCGTATTACCAGTCTTCCGGACATCACGGTCGACTGCGCGCAGCCTATCGACCCGGAAAACACAGGCTATCCCAAGGTCACGGGTGACTACCCGCCTTTCGAGATGACGTACGCCGACGTGGTGACGCCCGGTGATTCGCCGAGCGAGTACGCTATCACGCGCGTGTGGACGGTCACCGACGCCCGCGGACACGAGAGAGTCGGAACGCAGACCATCACCGTGGTCGACACTGAACCGCCCGATATCACGTGTCCGCCCGACGTCACCTTCGAATGCGATGCCATAGGTGATTATGGAGAGGCAACAGCGACGGACAACAGCGGGCAGACGCCCGGCATCTCCTACAGCGATTCCATCATATGGCAGCGCTGCGAGTTTGAGTACATCATGATCAGGACCTGGACGGCCACCGACCAGGCCGGCAACTCGGCTTCCTGCGAGCAGACCATCAACATTAACGACAGCACTGCGCCTGTGATAGTCTGCCCCAACGATACGACCGTGGCCTGCGGCGAGGTAGGCAATCTGTCCCACGCTGTAGCCTGGGACAACTGCATCGAGGATCTACGGCTGGACTACGAACCCGTGCGCGTCGATGATTATGAAGCCCTCAAGTTCGTGATCATCAGGACATGGGAAGTCACCGACGGCTGCTGCAACAAGACCGGCTGCCATCAGACAGTTACTCTGATCGATACCATTCCGCCGGTGATCGAGTGTGCGCCGGACGACACTATATCATGCCAGGATATCCCCATATTCACAGACCCTACGGCCACAGACCAGTGCGAGCCGCGCTGTGAGATCGAGATCCTGGGCTCCGACCAGACGAACGACCCGGCGACGGGCGTCGAGACTTTCACGAGGTGCTGGAAAGCCTATGACAACTTCCGGAACGAGTCGGAGACGTGCTGCCAGACAATAGTGCGCCTCCCCTGCGACGGTGAAGCCTGCACCTTCACCCAGGGCGGCTGGGGGAACGGCTGTCCCAGGCCTCAGCAGGACAACCCGACTTCGACTCAGTCCGGCTGCATCAGGGATTACTACTTCGGTGACGTATTCGGCACGGGCGGGGTGACCATAGGCATACCCGCGGGCAGCACGCACGGCGTCACATGGTCGTCGGCGTCGACTGTCGAGGACTTCCTTCCCGCCGGCGGGACTCCGGGACCGCTCACCGGCGATCTCGACGATCCCACTGATACTCCGGCAGGCATTCTGGCCGGCCAGATCCTGGCACTGCGCCTCAACCGCGAGTACTCCTGCGCGGGCATCTTCAACATCGCGCTTAAATCAGACGCGGGTTGCCTGGGTTCGATGATGCTGCCTGAGAGCTGCAGGGGCAAGTTCGGCGCGATGACCGTGGACGAGTTCCTGGCAATAGCCGATCAGGCGGTCGCGGGCATCGCCAGCGTGTTGGACCCCTTCGGGGCCGACTATTCCGACCTGAATGATGCGGCGACGTGTATCAATGAATACTACGACAACTGCGCCGGCGATGATGAGCCCGACCAGGAAAACCCGGTGGTCGATTTCTCGGCAGGTGCGGCGGGTGCGCCGGCGGATGTCGCCATTGAATCGGTCACGCCCAACCCACTGCGCGGCAGCACCACCATCAAGTACGGTGTGCCCTCCGAGGGCCGGGTGCAGATCGAGGTGTTCGACATCCAGGGGCGCAAGGTCGCCGGCCTGGTCGATAGGAGCATGACGGCCGGTTATCACGGGGTGATCTGGAACGGCAAGGACGACGCCGGCGACAACGCCTCTCAGGGCGTGTATTTCTGCAGAATACAGTTCGAGGACAGGCCCGCGATCATGCACAAGCTGATCAAGGTCCAATAGGCGAGGTTAGGTGACGTTTGGGGAGGCCCGCCGCAAGGCGGGCTTTTCCATATCCCCCCGTGCAGGGCATCAGGAGGGCGGCCCCGGGGCCTGCATGATCGTGTCAGCGCCTCCGGAATCATACTTGACGGTCGCGGGCGCCGTTCGTACAGTCGAGCGGACGGGTGGCAGCGCCTGTTTGTCGATCCTTCACATTGCTTACCACTGTACCTCATTTGCTTTATTACGTCGTTGCCCCATATGACCGGGCCGCTGCAGAAATGGAGGTTCTATATGAAGGCCATGCTGCCGAGAACGGTAACAGGCACTTTTCACGTTCTGTTCCTCGTACTGGTGATACCGCTTGTGCTGGCTCTCGCCGCCGGAAGCGCCGACCGCGAGTCCATCGACGCTTTTCACGCCGCCGCCGGGTCGGGCGACGTAGAGGCCGTGAAGCAGCTCCTGAGGGAGGACCGCGGCTTGCTCGAGGCCAGGAACGCCGCGGGTAGTACGCCCCTGCATACGGCAGCCCAGGCCGGCATGCTCGAAGTGGTCAAGGTGCTGGTGGCCGGAGGCGCGGAGGTCGACGCCGGCGACAATGAGAACACGACGCCGCTCGCCGTAGCCGCTATCGGAGGGCATCTGGACGTGATCGAGTTTCTGATTACGAAGGGCGCCGACCCGCTGGCCGCTGACGACAATCTCGCCACGCCCTTTCACTGGGCGACTTACAGCGGCCGGCTCGAAGTCGCAAAACGGCTCGTGGACCTGGGCGCTGAAATCGATGCACTGAAGCTGAACGGCAGCAATGCGCTGCACGGCGCGGCCTACGGCGGCCACCTGGAGACGGTCCGGTATCTTATCGCCCGGGGCGCTGAGCTCAACATCCAGAACCAGTTCGGTTACACGCCGTTTCTGCTCGCCGCAGTCGGCGGCCATAATGACGTTCTCGCCCTGCTCATCGACGCGGGCGCGGACACGGAAATCTGGAGCGACTGGCAGTCGCCTCTCCACATGGCGGCGAGAAGCGGGAACATAGAGACCGTGAAGATCATTCTCTCAACGGGAGCGGACCCCAACGCCAGGACCGAGGCGGGCGCCCCGGCCCTCATGTCCGCCATCGACACCGGCAACCCTGAGATGGTCGCTTTCCTGGTGGACAACGGGGCCGACCCCAACGGGAGCTGGGCATCGGGCTACACCATGCTTCACCATGCGGTCAGGGCCGGCAACCGTGAAATCGTCGAAACGCTGATAGGTAAGGGAGCAGACGTCAACGTCGAAGACGAGGACGGCGCCTCCCCGCTGGACGTCGCGGTCCGTGAGGGCAGCGCCGAGATGGCCGGCATTCTCATCACGCAGGGGGCGGGGGTGAACGGCAAGGACCCCTTCTTCGGAAAGACCCCGCTCCAGCAGGCGGCGGCCGCGGGGAATGAGGAAATCGTCGGCATGCTGCTGGCCAACGGAAGCAGCATCGACGAGAAGGACGCCGAGGGTTACACGGCGCTCGACCTCGCAAGCAGATACGGGCATATGGACGTCGCCGGACTGCTCGAGGCAAAGGGCGCCGGGTCCAACAGGAAGGTGGAGAATTTCGGCTACTGCCGGCTCCTGGACACCACACTCGACAGGGGCGAGGCGATCCTGTGGTACACGGGCCACTGCGGCTGGGCCGT
>CAZSBE010000006.1:0-3783 GCA_964604955.1 uncultured bacterium | reverse complement strand
GAAGACCCGGAACCACATGCTCATATTCGACTACTGGGCGCGGGGGAACGAACCCGCCAGCCCATGCCTGGCAAACGGCCATATCGACCCGGCCGAGATAGGCGACCTCAACGTTACGGTTTTTGTCACCCACGAGCACATGGACCACTTCGATACGACGATATACGACTGGGAGAGCCGGGTCGACCGCATAAGGTATGTCTACGGGTTCCGGCCGGAGGCCACGCCCCAGTATAGCCGGACCCCCTACAACGGTCCCCGGTATGAGTACATAGGGCCCCGCGAAACGGCAAGCCTGGCCGGCATGAATATCTCCACCATACGCGCCAACGACGCGGGGGTCGGCTTCCTGGTGGAAGTCGACGGTGTCGTTCTGTACCATGCGGGCGATCACGCAGGGTGGGCCGAGGGCGAAAAGCAGGGCTATCTCGATGAGATCGACTACCTTGCCGGCCTGGGGGTCGAAATCGACATCGCATTCATCAATGTCACCGGCTGTCACGCCCACAACCCGGATGCCCTGAGGGAGGGATCTTACTATACTCTCGAGAAGCTCTCACCCAGGGTGGTGATCCCGACCCACGCCGGGGGAAACGAACACCGCTATATGCAGGCCATTGAGCGGGCAGCCGAAGACGGCATCGAAGTACCATACGCCTGTCCCAAATGCTCCGGAGACAGGTTCGTATACAGCGGCGGGACAATACGGCAGGACCTGCGCGACGCGTCGAGCTAGGGGCGCCGGCGAAAATGCCGCGAAGGGCGAAATAAAAAAGGGGCAGCCCGAGGGCCGCCCCTTTTCTCCACCAACCTACTATCTCACAACCATGATCTTCCCGGTCACCATCTCTTTCGAAGTCTCGAGGTTGGCGAAGTAAACACCACTTGCTACCCTGGCGCCCTGGCTGTCGCGTCCGTCCCAGTTGACGGAAAACGCGCCCGCGGCGCTTGGCTCTTCGACAAGCGTGGTCACCACGCGACCTGTTACGTCGAAAATGGTGAGCCTGGCGAAGCCGGCTTCCGGCAGATTGTACTCTATCGTCGCGTCCATGCCCGACGTGCAGATACCCGGCGGGTTGATTGCGACTATATCGGTAATCGGGCCGTCGTTGGCGATCTTCTTGGCCGCCTGGCCGATTATGCGGATCATCTCGGTCCCGGCGAAGTACTGGCCGTCGACCTCGCCCGAAACCGTGACCTCGACGTCGCCTATCTCATCGATGATATCCAGGACGCCGCGCCTTGAGAACTTGACCATGAGGTCTGCCACGCCGTCGCCGTCGTAATCTGCGATGTCAGTCGGCGACGCTTCGGCGGCCACGGCGTCGTTTATCATCACAGTCGCTATGTCGATGCCGGCCGGGTCAATCTCCCCGGCAAGCTCGATATGGCACGTGATGTACTGGCCGTGGCTCTTGATATTGATCGTGTTGGGCGAGATGTCGATAACCGCTTCGATCGCAACACTGGCGTTCTCGCAACCAACGTCGGCCGCGCCTACCAGGCCGCAATCGGGATGGTTGATCCCCGAACAGGGCGAGCAGCTCGCGATCGTGAACGGCTCGTCGGGGTTGTCGTCGAGACAGAACACGGGGTCAAGGCACATGTTGCCGTTGAGACAGAGCTGGTTCTCGATCGACCCGGTCCAGTCTCCGTCGGTGTTGCCGTAGATATCGCAGCAGAAGAACGCCGGTATGCTGTAGGCGTCGCCCACGCTCACGGCCGCGCCGCTTACCGTGTACGAAATGATGCTGTTCCGGACCTCGACGTCCGAATCATCGATCGCGTACACCGAGCCCCCCGTGACGCTCGCATTTTCGAAGAAAGTCACATTCGTGATCACCGGCTGCGAGCCTCCGCCGCAGTAGAGCCCGCCGCCCGCATGCGTCGCGACGTTGCCCGCGATGATGCAGTTATAGATGGTGGGTGATGCCCTCCAGCACCATATACCACCACCCTCGTAGCCATAACCGTTCGCGACGGTCACGCCTTCAAGGACCGAGCCCGGTCCCTCCGAAGAGTAGAACAGGAATCCTCTATTGTAGTTGCTGCCATTACCCTGGCAATCGATCGTGCAGTCGAACGGATTCCCGCTCGCCGAACTGATCACAATTGCCTTGCCGTTGAAGCTGATGTTGACATTCCCGCTGCCGGTGAAGACCCCATCAGCCAGAAGCAGGATGTCGCCGTTCGCCGCCGAATCGATACCCGCTTTGATCGTCGGCGCATCACCCGTACCATCCGGGCTGATCTGCCAGACCCTCGCTGAGGCGGGCACCGAGAAGGCGATGACGGCAACCACTACAACAAGCATGAGCCGTTTCATCAACGCTCCCTCCTTCCAAAGTTCCCATTCAATGGGATCATTACTGACGTTTAGAACTCTTGACGATGGATCCCATTCGGGCCCGGAGCAGCCGGCCGGCGCTAAGTGCTTTTAGCAACCGTCCGTATTGCAATCTGCAACGGCTTCCCGCCGGGGCCCGGAATCGGCCCGGTCTCCATTTTCGGTGTCGGAAGCCAAATCAATAGTGCTCCTGCCCTTGTTCTTCCCGATTCCTCGGAACCAACTATTCAACTGACACTTCTCAGTTGGTGACACTTCGCAAGAAGCGTGCCGTTGACCGGCGTGAATATGGCGGATAGAGGGGTCAGCGAAGCAGGGTTATCTTGCGGGTTTCACTGTGGTCGGCGGCCCAGAGGTGGCAATAATAAACGCCGGGGCTGACCGGGCGTCCGGAAAGCGCCCTGCCGTCCCAGCGGACCAGATGGTCCCCGGCGGTCATGACTTCATCAAGTACGACCCGGATAAGGCGGCCCCTGCAATCGAATATCTCCAGGCGAACGGGGCCGGAGGCGGGAATCTGGAACCTGAGGGCGACCTCGCCGGTGGATGGGTTGGGAGAAGGCTGCAGCAGGCACGTGGAGGGCGCGGAAGCCGGGCCGTCCGTAACGCCGGCGTCGCCCAGGAAGTAAGTATAGAAGACGGCGCCGTTCCAGACGGCAAGCGGGCCGTCGTAAAGGGGCTCATCCTCGGGCAGCACCGCCCGCACATAGTCCACCTTGACGCCCCCGGGGTGGACGGCGACGCGCAAGTGGCCCGAATTATTGAGTGCGACGCCGTGAGTGTAGTTACTCTGGGCAAAGAACCCCCGGGAGTACTCCGGGTCATACGGCACCGGGCAGGTCTGGTAGACCACGCCGTCCAGGACCTGGTGTACAAAACAGTGGTCGTGCCCGTGAAAAAAGATGTCGACGCCTTCGGCGACGAAGATGTCATGGACGGAGCCGTGCGACCAGCCCGCGCGCTTGCTGCCGAGGACGTACTGGCCCGACGCATTCTCCCCGCCCCATTCATAGGAAGGGAGAGAATCGACGGCGAACTTGGCGGCTTCGATACCGCCCCTGCCATACGGCGTGGCAAGCAGGCCGCCCGACAGGACTCCCCCGGTCATGTGGTGGCAAAACACGAACTTCCAGGCGGCATCCGAGCTGTGGAGGGTCTCGTAGAGCCAGTTGTACTGGTCCTCGCCGAGAGTCCAGTCCCAGGCGTCATTCGTGCCGGTATAGCCGTCATCGAAGAAGTTGTGGGGCTTGTTAATGGTATGCCAGAACGGGTCGAGCACCACGAAGAGCGCGTCTCCCCAGGTCCAGGCAAAGTAGTTCTCCCTGAGGCCGCAACCGGATGTGCTGTCCTGGCTGCCGCTGTAAAAGGCGCAGGGCGAAGGATTCGGGATCACCTTCTTCCTCGCGCGCGTGCTCCGGATCTCCAGAGAGTCGGCT
>CAZSBE010000005.1:14422-61243 GCA_964604955.1 uncultured bacterium | reverse complement strand
GGCCTATTTCGTAACACACTCAAAAACAATCTCTTTCACCACTGTTCCCGACCCCGCCTCCAGCACCCGTTCCTCAATCCGGCCCTTTTCTACGTCCAGAAGGGCATAGGTGGGGGGAAACCCTCGCTTATCGTCAGTCTTTAGATGCCCCGGGTTCACCATAAGTACCCCGTTTTCGACCTCGAGCAGGGGCACGTGCAGATGCCCGAAGAGGATCACGTCCACGTTGCCGGAGGCCGCCTCCAACTCGGGCCGGGGGTCCGTGGACAGGTCATGGGGATGGGACTCATGCGTATGCGAGAGCATGAACTTCCAGCCCAGGAACCTCTCTATGAGCCGGTTGGGAACGCGCCTGTCGGCGTAGAGGTCGTGAAAGACCCCCGGGACCCTGAGATAGTCATAACAGAACTCGTCGAACACCTCGGCGTCTTCATAATTGTCACCGAGATGAATGAAGAGGTCTACCCTGCCCCTGGACGCGATATCCCTGATGGCCGCCCTCAAGCCTTCGAGGTTGCCGTGGGTGTCGCTGACTACCGCGATTCTCGTGGTCTTCACCCCCCTCACATTATACTGCTACCCGCCCCCGGGCGCTTTGTTCCTTCAAGTTAGGGCATATGGTAGCAGAGAACGCGCGGGGCACAACACTAAATTTGGAGGGCGGCAGCGACCACGGCCGAGAGCAGGCGGGGCGCGGCGGGGTCACTCTTTCCCGTTGAGCACAAGGCCCACGGCCGCTCCGCGGAGGTTCTCCTTGCGGTCCTTGGAGTTCATCTGGTTGATCGTGAGGATCACGCTGACGTCCTCATCGGGGCAGTAGTAGGCGTCGCATGAATAGGCCCCCGGATGGCCGTAGAATGCCCGGCCGTCTATCATCATTCGCTTGATTCCGAAGCCGTAGTTCCAGCGCTCCTCGTCCTTCGTGCCGGCGAGCATGGCATCGAGGGTCGCCGGTTTCTCGAAAAGCCGGCCCTTGAGGAGGGCCCGATAGAACGTGCTGAGGTCCCCCAGCGTGGACACGATACCGCCCCCTCCCCAGTCAAAGGAGGTGTTGACGTTGTCATTTATGTCCAGACCGCCGTAATAGGCGTGCGAAAGCGGCGCCGTCCCCCTCGGCTCTTCGTAGAACTCGAGGTATGTGTCGGCGAGCCCGAGGGGCTCCAGGATGCGCTTCCGGTACTCCATGTGCAGGGGATTCCCTGTCACCTGCTCGATTATGAGAGCGAGAAGCATGTAATTGGTATCGGTGTATTCCCAGCCCTGCCCCGGCGCAAACGCGGGCTTGCGGTTGAGATGGTACTCGAAGTACTTGTCCATCATCATGGCCGGCGTCCACCGGGTCTCAGGGTTCGCGATTATGTATTCGATGAACCTGGGATCCCCTCCCATATAGCACCCCAACCCGCTGGTGTGGCCGAGGAGGTCGCGGACGGTGACGCGCCGGCCGACGGAGACTCCATCGTAAACCTGGAGCGTGTCCAGCCTCACAAACGGGGACGCGGCGAAAAACTCACCCAGAGTGTCATCCAGGCTCAGGCGCCCTTCCTCGACGAGCTGGAGGGCGACTGTCGCCGTGAATGTCTTGGATATGCTCGCTATCATGTAAGCGTGGCCCGGTGTCATGGCTTCCGCCGCGCCGTCGGCAAGGCCGGCCGCGCCCTTGAACTTAAAGCCGGGACCTTCCACCAGAAGAAGGGCGTTATGCACCGGGTTCTCGTCTTCATGGTCGATGCAGCCGTTGAGAAGAGCCTGGAGATCGCCGCGGACCGGATCCTGGGCCTGCCTCCGGCCGGCCCCCGGCATTATGGCCAGAATGGCGAGAACGAGACCCGCGAGCGCGCACCATCTGGCGGTGCAGATTGTGCCGGTGAGCATAAGATCAGTCTCCTATGCGCAGGGGAGGTTGAGAAGGGCCGGGGCCAGCGGAATGCGGCCTCTGCCATAGAAACGAATCAGAGGGAGACATTGTTTCAGAGAATTTCAAAACGCTGTTCCCACTCCAAGGCCGGTCGGGTATAGTGTCGAAAGCACCCCGAATAAGATATGACAAGGAGCGTACGATGAAACACGATATCGACAGGCTCATGGCCGAGCGGGGCTTCGACGCCCTCACGGTGAGCGGGACTCCCGCAACAAGCCGGGATCTTATGTACCTCACCGGGCCCATAGCCGTTATGCGGGCGCGCCTCATGAAGAAGCGGGGTGAGGCCCCGGTCCTCATTGTGAGCGGCATGGAGCGCGACGAAGCCGCCAGGAGCGGAATTAAGATCAGAACGTATGATGACCTCGACATGATGAAGATAACCCGCGAGGCCAAAGACCCCCTCGAAGCAGGCGTGAACGCTTTCCTTCACGGTTGCGACGTTCTCGGTATAACCGGGAGGGTGGCTTTCTACGGCAGCGGGGACATCCCGCACGCGCACGCTTTCCTCCGCGCCATCGAGGAGCGGGGCAGCATCGAGGTATGCGTCGAGCCCTATGACTCCATCTTCAGCGAAGCGCGCATGACCAAGGACAATGACGAGATCGCCAGGATCGACTCGGTGAGCCGCCGCGCCCAGGAAGTCATGACCGCGGTGCGGGGCTTCTTGAGCTCCTGCAGCGACCGGGCCGGCAGGATAGTAGACGGCGCCGGCGAGGAAGTCACCATCGGGCGCATAAAGAAGATGATCGGGGAAGAGACCGAGGCGCGCGGCATGATGCTCGATGAGGAAGTCATTTTCTCGCAGGGCCGCGACTCGGCCGTCTGCCACAGCCGGGGCGATGACGCCGCCGCGCTGGTTCCCGGCAAGACGATTGTCTTCGACTACTGCCCGCAGGAAGCCGGCGGCGGTTACTTCTGCGACATCACGCGCACCTGGTGTCCGGGCCGCGTTCCGGACGCCGTCCGGGAGATCTACGATGAGGTGATGGAAGTCCATCAGAAGGCTCTCGATGCGCTCGAAGTCGGAGGGCTGTGCTCCGAATACGACCGGCTGGTAAACGAGTACTTCGACGCGCACGGCCACCCCACACCCATGAAGGGCACGGGCAAGACCGAAGGCTATGTCCACACGCTGGGCCACGGCTTCGGGCTCGAAGTCCACGAGCGCCCGAGGGTGTCCATGTTCTCGAAGACGGAGGAGCGCCTTGCACCCGGGCATGTCTTCACAATAGAACCGGGCCTGTATTACCCCGACCGCGAGACGGGCGTCCGCATAGAAGACGACATCGCCATCAAGGAAGACGGGACAATCGTGAACCTGACGACGATCTCCAAGGACATCCTGGTGCCGCTGAAACAGGACTGATCCCCGGGCCCGGTGCGCGGGGTCGCGTCGTCGTAACGGGCCCCGCGACCAACCTTAAAGAGGAATTCCCGTTGCCATTCGGTTGCAGCGGGATCTTCTCAATGCAGACGATCCCCACGCTTGTGATGCCGCCATATTTCTCTGGCAATCCTCGATGGAATCCGCAATGCTGGATCATACGGAGGTTTATGAATGAGGGTATCGGGAGATATCTTGCAGGAGCTGGCCCAACTTGCGGAGACCGACCGATCCGTGCTGTCGGCCTACCTGGATATCCGAGGCGGCTGGGCCGCGGCTAATGCTTTTGTCGAGACGGAGTCTGAGCGACTGCGCCCGCTCCTGGGAAAAGATGAGAAGGACTACTTCGAGACATCCATATCATTCATGTGGGACTATCTGAATGAGAAGAAAGCGGAGGGATTCTCAGACCCGGGCATAGCCTTCTTTGCCGACCTCGGGCGAGACTACGCGCGAGGCGTCGAACTCTATTCCTCCCCCGAACCTCTCATGGCAGTAGATCAAGAGGCCATCATTTATCCTCTCGCTCTCCAGATTGATGAATACGAGCCTATAGGGGTGATCATGGTCGATGCCTCTTGCATGCGTATTCTCATAGCCGCCGGCGAGGTCATCGAGCGAGAGGATTCGCTTTGCGAGAGAATACACCACCTCTCCAAGGTCGGCGGGTGGTCGCAGATGCGGTACCAGAGAAGACGCGCCAACGAGGTCAAGCACTTCTCCAAAGAGGTACTGGAAGAGGCGAAGGGTGCTTTTGATCCGGCCGGAGTCAGGAGGATTGTAGTGGCCGGCCGTGACAGGATGATCGCCGCCCTCGAACAGGAACTCCCCCCGGAGTGGAGGGACCGAATCATCGCGGTGATAAGATGGGATCTCGACAGTCCGGATAAGGACTTCCTGGAGAAAGTCAGACCCTATCTGGAGAAGGCAGAGCACGAACAGGAGGCCGATCTGCTGTCCCTTCTTATCGCAGGGCTCCGAAGGGGCGGGTTGGCGACGGCCGGCCTGGAGCCGACAGCGCGGGCCCTCGAGATAGGACAGGTAGACACCCTCCTGGTGAGCACCGGCCTGGCCACGGATACCGCGGAGGACCTGATCCACCGCGCAGAGGCCACCGGAGCCCATGTGGAGTTTGTGCCCAAAGGAAATGAAGCATTGGAGCAATTGGGAGGCGTAGGAGCACTCCTGAGATACAGAATGGGAAAGGCGTCAGCCTAGACCCCTCAGGCTTCAGTTGCGGAACTCGTCTGACCGACCTGCCCCCGGCCTGCCCCGTATGTTTGTACCACACCAAGCCCCTGAACTCTAAGCGGGTTCGAGAGCTTCTGCTTTGTGCGGGAAATTGAGGTGATAGGCCAGGAATACCAAGCGCCTGACCTATTCGGATACAGTACACAAGAACTCACATCTACATCCAATATTACTTGACGGTATACTCGGCTTTTATTTTCACCTCACCCTGGTCAACTCGGATTACGACCTCATCAGCGTCGCTGGGCGTTTCGTCCAATGAGACAGGCCAGCCCTGACCTTCCATCATCAGCTCGTACATCCTGGTCTGTCCGTACTCCGCGAACACCACTGAGGGATCGTCTATGGGCTTGCCGGCCAGGAACGGAACCGTCAAAAAAACAGACTCCCCGCTGTGATTATTGGTTGCCATAACCCAGATATTCTTGTCCTTCTTAACCTTGATCCGGATCATCTCGCCAGACGACATGACTTGTTCAAACGGAAGCGTGACGAACTCTGCCGAAGTCACATTGCCCACCCACTCAGGGAAGTCGGGAGTCGTTTCCACAGGTTGCGTTTCAGTAACGGGCTGTGGTTCTTCCATTGCCGAGAAACCTTCTGGTAATTCAAACAGCCCGTCGTCAATATCTGATTCTCTGATGTTCTTCAGTTCCGCAATCACATCTGATTCACCCCGGATGACCTTCACCGGAAATTCGTATTTCCGCGACATGTAATATGTATAGAAGACGCTCCCTCCCCATAACAGAGTGGATTTGTCACATTCCATACCATTCACTACTTCCATACCAAGCGAGTCGTGTTCTATTCCCGGTGTATCAATAGTAACCTTGAGGCTCTGAAAAGGATCGTTCATAAGGCTTCGCATATCATCGCAAGGCATCTCAATATAGGCCTTCTCGCTGACGAGGGCGACTCTTGTCAGGTTCTTCTCCTGGTCGACAATAATGAGAAGTTCCTGACCATCTTCCATGGTCTCCATGCGGTATTTCAGGCCCTTCACGTAGATCTTGTTCGTTGTGGTGCTGTCACCATCTGCTACGACCATGTCCGCCGAGAATTCTGCTGCCACCGCCGGGCTGGAAAGAACACTCAAGACAAGCACCATCACAACCCCAAACAACAACCTCATAGACATGTTAGCTCTCACTATTCCTCCTCCGGCAAATGGTTGATACTTCTTTGAATTGGATCTTATGATATTACCCGGTATTCTGCAAGTTGCCAAGCTGATTGACTCGAAATCACGACTTCCCTGTCTGGAATGAGAAGAGACATCCCCTGACGTCCTCAATTGAAATGTGATTCTGAGGCGGGCGTGTCGTCGCTGTCCACACAAAGGGGTTGCGCTCGGGGATTGACTCCCATACGATTGGGATCGCATCCGGACTTGAGTTCCGGTCGGACAGCTGCCCGGCAGGTGGAGGGATCGAGAACGCCACCAGCGGGCACACCGGCTCACCTGAACCTTGAGAGGTTTCACACATGAAAGACTGCCCAAACAGGAAGTCCTACCTGAGCGGTAAGAGGATCAGACCCGAAGCTATCACCGCGGAATACACCGTGACCGACATCATCGAGAAGACCTTCAACGCCTATAATGCCGGGCGGGTCAAGGATGCCTGTCAGCTCCTTGTGAGCAAAATCGCGGAGCCGGATGTCACGACGGGGATGAGCCTTGCGGGGGCGCTGACCCCGGCCGGGATGCAGTCTTCCATAATCGCTCTCATGGACCACGGTTTCGTGGACTGGATCGTCGCTACCGGGGCCAACATGTATCACGACCTCCACTTCGCCTTCAACCTCCCGCTCTTCGAGGGTTCGCCCAATGTCGACGACTGCGCGATGAGGGAGGTCGGGGTGACGAGGATCTATGACGTGCTCTTCGACTACGAAGAAGTCCTGATGGAGACGGACCGAAGGCTGAGGAAAATTCTAGTCCGGCCCGAGTTCCAGGTCGAGATGGGCACGCAGCAGTTCTACTACCTCCTCGGCAAAACCATGGACGAATGCGAGCGGGCCAACGGGACCGGCCGGGTAAGCATACTCGCCGCGGCCTACCGCAACGGCATCCCGGTCTTCACATCATCCCCGGGGGACAGCACGATTGGAATGAACATAGCCGGCCTGGAACTCCTCAGTGAGAAATTCAAACTCAAGATCAACCCGAGTATCGACGTCAACGAGTCGACAGCCATCATCCTGAATGCCAAGAACCACGAGAACGGCAGGACCGGGGTGATCCTCGTGGGCGGCGGCTCGCCGAAGAACTTCATGCTCCAGACCGAGCCGCAAATCCAGGAAATACTGCGGATCCCTGAAGCCGGTCAGGACTACTTCATCCAGATAACCGACGCCAGGGTTGACACCGGCGGCCTGTCGGGCGCCACGCCGAAGGAAGCCGTGACCTGGGGCAAGATCGACCCCGAGAGCGTCGACGCCAGTGTGATAGTCTATGCCGATTCGACCATAGTGCTGCCGCTGATTACCGCCTATGTTCTTCAGAACGCCAGGCCGAAGCGGCTGAGGCGGCTCTATGACCGCCGGGAAGAGCTCTCCGCCAGGCTTCGCGAGGCTTACTTCGAGAACTTCCGGAAGCGAGCGCCGGAAGAGATGAAAGAACTGGAGGACCAGCTTGGCAGCTAAAAGAACCAAGACAGATAAAGCCAGAATGCTGGATCTTGTGGAGGAGCATGGTACTCCGCTCCTGGTGATAGATCACGATGAGATCAGGCGTAACTACCGGCGCTTCAAGAAGCACCTGCCGCGGGTCCAGGCCTACTACGCGGTCAAGGCCAACTCGGATCCCGAGATCATAAAGACCCTGTTCGACGAGGGCGCAAGCTTCGACGTGGCCTCATTCCCGGAATTCAGGGCGGTGCACAAGCACATCGCCCGCTGGCCCGACGAGAAGCGCTTTGGCTATATCTGGGACAAGATCGTCTTCTCCAACACCATCAAGGACATCGAGACGCTTGAGAACCTCAGACCATACCGGCCCCTGGTCGCCTTCGATAACGAAGACGAGCTCAGGAAGATCAAGCGCCACTGTAATACAGCCGGCCTCATCCTGCGCCTGACCGTCTCCGATGTCGGCTCCGTAGTCGAACTCAACTCCAAGTTCGGGGTTGCCCCGGCCAGGGCCAACGAGTTGATCGAGAAGGCCTTCGCCGTGGGCATGTCGGTCGAGGGCCTCAGTTTCCACGTGGGCAGCCAATGCACTAATCCCGGCAACTATGCCGAGGCTCTTAGCACCGCACACGAGATCTTCACCGCCGCCAACAGGAACCGCCGGGGCAGGCAGAAGCACCTCAACCTGATTAACCTGGGGGGCGGCTTTCCCGCGGCCTACGATAAGTCCGTGCCAAGGTTTGTGCCGCTGGCCAGGATGATCAACTCCGAGATCGCCCGTCTCTTTCCCGAGAAGACCATTGAGATCCTGGCCGAGCCGGGCCGCTTCATAGTCGCCACGGCCGGCACGTTGATCTCGAAGATTATCGGGAGGGCGCGGCGAGACGGCAAGCGGGTCTACCATATCAATGATGGAGTCTATCACGATTTCTCCGGCGTGGTCTTCGACCACTGGGTGCCCAACTTCCGCGCCTTCAGAAAGGGGCGGAATGAGATATGCGCCGTGGTGGGACCGACGTGCGACAGTTTCGACAAGGTAACGCTGGCAGAGAATCTTCCTGCGAACCTGCAATACGGCGACCTGCTGTATACTGTTAACATAGGCGCCTACAGCTCCGTATCAACAACCAACTTCAACGGCTTCCCGCCGGCAAAGGTCGTCCACGTTAATACGGGCCGTTCTGTCTGACTGCGCTCTCCAGTACTACTATTATATTCCCTGCCCCGCCCAGGGGTGGTTCTGGGCGTTCAGCGGCTGCAGCGTCAATGAGGGCATCGGAACGGAGTGTTCCTATCCTGCGCGGCCAGGGGCAATATCAGGGCGATGCACGGGCAAGGCGGGAGGCTTGCGTTTCGTGCGGGAGCGAGGTAGAATCCTAAGCTGCGACGCCCACCATGCTATCTCATAACTGCAATCCGGATGGGGCGCTGCAGAAAGGCCGCCTATTGCTCCATATCTACGTAGACGCAGACGCCTGCCCGGTCAAGCAGGAGGTCTATCGCGTGGCCCAGCGCTATGACCTGAAGGTCACGCTGGTAGCCGCGGCTTTTATGCGGATCCCCGAGAGCAGCAGGCTTGTCCTGGAGATCGTCGGCGAAGGCGCGGACGCCGCCGATGACTATATAGTCGAGCACGTGGAGCCCGACGACATAGTGATCACGGGGGACATACCGCTCGCGGCGCGCTCGCTCGAGAAGGGGGCCTTCGTGCTCGGGCACAAGGGCAGGCCTTTCACAGAAGACAACATAGGCCCGGCCCTTGCGACGCGCGACCTGCTCTCCGAACTGCGGCTGATGGGTGAGGTCAAAGGCGGCCCCCCGCCCTTCGCCAGGCGGGACCGCTCCCTTTTCCTCCAGCAGCTGGATGAAGCCGTCAACGCCATACGCCGCAAGCAGGCGTGAATGGGAGTCCGGGGAAAGGCGGACGGGGCGGCGCTACCCTGCATCTCCTCTTCTCTGCCGGCAGATCTCGTGGCATAAGATGGCGCAGGCCATATTGACATTGAAGGATAACCGGGCGCCTTCCATGGGGATTCTGACTTTCATATCTAGATGTTTGGCGATGCCGTACCTTATGCCCGAGCCCTCTGAGCCCAGCACGAGCCCGAGCGGGAATGGCAGGCTGTCCTCATCCAGGCTCAGGGCGTCTTCATCGACAACCGCGCCCACAATCCAGTAGCCCGCATTCTTAGCCTTGCTTATGGCGTTCGAGATGTTGGTAACCATGGCGACCGCCGTGTAGTTCTCCCCGCCCGAGGCTACGTGAAGCACCGTCTCGTTCACATCGCAGGCCTCATGCTGCGGGATGACGACGGCGAAACCGCCGAAACAGGCCGTGGTCCGGAGAATGACGCCCAGGTTATGCGGGTCGGTCACCCTGTCCAGGAAAACGAGCGTTGGCCTTTCGCCCCCTGCCCGGGCCAGGAAGTCTGCAAAGGCCGTGTACTCGTACCTGTCCACATGCGCGTAGATTCCCTGGAGGTCCTTGGCCGGCCGTTTCTTCGCGAGCTCCGCCGACCGAAGCCGCTGGGTCGGGATCGAAAGCTCCTCGATAAGCTCTTCTATCTCCGGTTCTTTGAACTTGTCGGACAGCACTATTTTCCGTATGGTCCCCGGCCGCGCCCGCAGTCGCTCCGTTATGGAGTTCTTGCCGTAAAGGAGCATGTAGTTCTTGGCCACGTCCATCCTCCGAGGCCGGCGCGCCTAGCGTCTCCGACGGACAGGCCGGCGGCTCACGCGGCTCTTGTAACGCGCGAACTTCTTCTGAAACTCGGTCCGCGGCTTGGGCCCGAAGGTCTCCGTGGGAATCTCTGGGTGCTCGGACAGTTCGATGGATATGTCAATGAGCTTCTCGATATCGCGGAGGTCCTTGCCCTGGTCCGGTGTGGCCAGCGATATGGCGTGTCCCGTGAGGCCGGCCCGGCCGGTACGGCCGATGCGGTGAACATAGCTCCCCGGATCATCCGGCAGGTCGTAGTTGATGACCAGCTCTATCCCTTGAACGTCTATGCCCCGCGCCGCGATGTCGGTCGCCACCAGAATGCGGTACTTGCCCGACTTGAAGCCGTTCAGGGCTTCCTTGCGCTGCGGAAGCGTGCGGTCGGAATGGATCTCGGCCGCAGAGTAATTGGCTTTTCGCAAAGACCGCGCCACGACCCGCGCTCCCCGCTTGGTGCGCGTAAAGACGAGAATCGGACCCTTGTACTGCTGGACGAGCTTCTCAAGCAGTTTGGATTTGACGGTTCTCCCGACCACGAAGACTTCATGCGAAACCCCCTCCGCCGCGGTTCCGGACGGAGCAATCTCGGTGCGTACGGGCAGGCGCATGTGCGCGGACGCTATTCTCACGATCTCCGTGGGCATGGTAGCCGAGAAGAGCATCGTCTGCCGGCGCCTGGGTACAAGCCTGACTATGCGTTCGATCTGCGGGGCAAAGCCCATGTCCAGCATGCGGTCGGCTTCATCGAGGATGAGCACGCTCACGTCATCGAGGTGAACCAGGCCCTGTCCGACGAGGTCGATCAGGCGGCCGGGGGTGGCCACAATGATGCGGGGTTTCTTGTCCAGAGCGCGGACCTGCCCGCGCTGGGGCTCGCCCCCTATGAGCACAGCCGTTTTCATTCCGAGCACCTGCGCGAAGGGCAGTATGGCGTCTCTGACCTGGATTGCGAGTTCGCGGGTCGGGGTGAGCACAAGCCCCTTCCCCTTCTCCCTGGCCAGGCGCTGGACCATGGGGATGCCGAACGCCAGTGTCTTGCCCGTACCGGTCTGGGCTATTCCAACGACATCTTTGCCCTGAATCGCGATCGGCATTGCTTTCAGTTGAATCGGCGTCGGCGTGTCATACCCAAGGTCTTCGATTTTCTCCAGAAGTCCGGGCGCTATGCCGAGCCCGTAGAATCCGCTCTCTGCTGGTATCATAGTCTCACCACTTTCTGCCGCTTTCTGGATGAAGAGTCTCATCATCCAACATTCCTTGCTCGCATGTAGATGATTCTAGTCCGTGGCTTACCATCCTGCAAGCACTCGTTTGCCTTTACAGGTACCGGGAAAAATAAAGGGACAGGAATAAGGACCTTTGACCGCCGTGCAGATTGGTGGTACACTTCTTCCGAGCGGTGAGTAGTTCCTCGATGAGCATCATTGGGAAGTGATTTGAATCTCGGCTATAAAACAGCTGCGTAAGGAGGTGAATCACTATGAATCAGCGCGCCCGTCTGTTTTCATCCATCCTTGTGATGATCGCAGCGTCTGCCGCCTGCGGGGCCGCCTGCGCACAGGGAACAGTCACGCTGGAGGTCTCACAGGACTGCTATGTCGTGGGCGATACCGTATCCTTCACCCTCACCAACAACCTGGACTCGACAATATACATGCCCCACTCCCCCGTGTGGTCGATCTGGGATACGGCAGCCGACAGCCTGGTCTATCCTTACAACGTTTTCTGGCTTATCACGTCGCTCGGCCCCGACTCGTCCGAGACTTTCAAATGGCCACAGATCGACTATCATCTGAACCAGGTCGGCCAGGGACCGTACCGTGTCCAGGTGACGTACAGCCCGTCCCTGGAACCCTGGAATCCGAACTTCACCGTTCAGGATTCGTTCTACGTCGGGGGGGCAAGCGCGGCCGACGCCGGAACGTGGGGCAGTATCAAAGCCATGTACAGGTAGTCACCGGGACCCCGGCGGATCACCTGGAGTCAAGAACCGCCACGGTTTCCAGATGCCTGGTCTGGGGGAACATGTCAAGAGGCGTGATCTTCTTAATGGAATAAGAGGAGATCAGCATCTTGAGATCGCGGGCGAGTGTCGCCGGGTCGCATGATACGTATACAATCCGGCGGATGCGCGACGCAATCAAAAACCGGATGATTTCAGGCCGCATGCCTTCTCTCGGCGGATCGACCAGAACCGAGACTTCCCGGCGCCCGAGCTTCCGGTAAGCGATTTTCAGGACCTTCTCCACGGCGCCCCGCACCACGCTGACATTCTTAAGACCGTTCGCCCGGATGTTCTCCCTGAAACAGCCGACCGCTTCGCCCGCCACCTCGATTCCGACCACGCGGTCGAAGTTCCGGGCCTGGGCTATTGAGAAGAGCCCCGCTCCGGCGTAGAGGTCAAGGAGGGCCTGGCCGTGGGCCGGGGCAAGCGCCTCGCCGACCACCTCAAGGAGGCCGGGGATCATGGAGTGATTGACCTGGAAGAATGATTTCATACCGTAGCTGAACGTCAGGCCCCCATGGCTGTATGTCAGCCGCTCTGCGGACTTGAAGCGATACGGCTTCCTGTACCAGGGATAGAGCAGGGTCCGGCCGCCACCGTGCTTCAGAGTGACTTCACCAATCCTGTCAGGATGTTCGAAGCCTTCCAGGCCGGCGCCCAGAGAGGCAATGGATTCGTTTATGGGGTCCTTCGCTATGGGGCAGCCGGTAATGGGGACCAGAGTAAGGTTGTCGCGTGCAACGTAGCCCGCCTCCCACCCGCCATCGCTCTTGCGCACCTTGAGGGAGACGACGTTCCGGTAGTTCCATGGTTCGGGGGCGGGGCGGATCGGGGCACATATTTCCTCGATCGGGATCCCGGCTATGCGCCCCACGACTTCCCGAACCTGCTGCTCCTTAATCTCCAGGGACCTCTGGTACGTGACATGCTGGTACTGGCAGCCGCCGCACAAGCCGTACACCTCGCATCGCGGCTGCGTCCTGTCCGGGGAGGGTTCGGTTATTTCGACTGGAACTCCCTTCCCGTAGGAACGCTTCGCCGCCGTGATTCTGACCCTGACCTTCTCTCCGGGTATAACGTCCGGCACGAAGACAACGTAGCCAGCGTGCCGTGCCACGCCCTCTCCCCCGTAGGCCACCGAGTCGATACCGACGTCGATCTCTTCGCCCGTTCGGGGAACACCCGACTTGCTCTCCACCAGGGACTCCCCCTCGTCTCAAGCCGACTCATACCTTGAAGCCGGAACCATTGTACCAGCGCTACGCGCAGCAGCATAACACAAACAGGCCCGTCCCCGTTCATTAGACATTTCTCAGGTCATTCTCGAGCCATCAGGAGGCTCGGCCGAATGCCGCTTGTTGCAGCGGGGCTTAACTGGTAGACTGACCTCCTGGCGTAGCGCTCTCCACGGGGCGCATGCGGCATGGCGTGCGGGGTTTTCAAGGAGAAGGTCATTTGCCAGGGATCAGCAGGAATGAGAAGAACGTGCTCGCCGAGATACTCAACTCGTCGGACCCGTGGCGCGTGGCCGGGCATGCCAGGGTCGACTTCCCTCACTTCATAAAGACGTTGAAGACCCTCGTCCGCAAGGGCTTGATCTCCGTGACGGGCACCGAAGTGCTGCTGACGACCCGGGGCATGAAACTCGTTGGCAACTTGAGGCTGCTTCCGGCGGAGGAGATAACGGGCAGGGTCGAGGCGGCAAGCAAGAAGTTCGCCCAGGTTTCGCGGACGAGACCGCGAACCGCCACGCCTTACGACCAGGGTTACATGACCATGAACTCGGTTTTCAGGCGGGTGAGTCTGGTCGCCAGGATGGGAGACGCGCATGGAAAGCGCATTGCCGTCTTAGGTGACGACGACCTTCTATCCATCGCCATAGCGCTCACGACCGAGCCCGAGCACGTAACCGTGCTGGAGATCGATGAGCGCCTCGTGGCCTTCATCAACGGGGCCGCCGCCGACCTGGGGCTGCCCATAACGGCGGACAAGTGGGACCTCCGCGACCCCATCCCGGCGAGGTACAAGGGGCGCTTCGACACGCTCGTGACCGATCCCGCCGAGACCATGCCGGGCCTTAAGATGTTCTTGAGCCGGGGGCTTTACACGCTCCGCGCCGGCGAGGGCCGGGCGGGCTACTTCGGTCTCACCACCATCGAGGCCTCTTACAAGAAGTGGAGCGAGTTCCAGCTCTGGCTTCTCAAGACCTATCCGCTGGCCATAACGCATGTACTGCCCGGCTATGCCTACTATGATTCCTGGGCCGGCCTGGCCAGGCAGACGGCGGGCTACGGGCTCGAGCCTTTCAGAACGATGCCCCACGCCACATGGTTCAACTCGGCCCTGGTGAGGCTCGAGACCCTGGCCGGGTTTTCCCCGAAGCAGACGGGCAAGACCCGTGGGCCCGTATTCGAAGACGACGAGTCCTGCGGGACGAAGAAGAGTGCCTGAGCAGGTGCGACGTGACTGGACCGAACCACGCGCCCGGAAAGCACAGCATCCTGGAGATGTGGGACACCGGCTAGCCTATTTTCTTTCCCCGGCGGGTGCTGACGCGATACAGGTTGGTGATGGGCATGCGCCTGTCCTTGCCGAACGCCCTCGGTGTTATCTTGACCCCGGGAGGGCCCTGGCGCCGCTTGTATTCGGCGCTGTCGACGAGATTCGCGACCTCTACGACAAGCGACTTCTTGAAGCCCTCCTTGGCTATCCGATTTATGGACATGTCCTCCTCTACGTACATCCCTAGAACCGGGTCAAGCACTTCGTAGGGCGGCAGGGCGTCCTCATCCTTCTGGTTGGCCCGGAGCTCTGCCGACGGCGGCTTGGTGAAAACGCTCTCGGGAAAGACCTTCTTGCGCCGCCCGGTCCTGTAGCGCGCGAGATGATATACCAGAGTCTTGGGAACGTCCTTGAGAACAGCGAATCCGCCGGCGAGATCGCCGTAGAGCGTGCAGTACCCCACGGCAAGCTCGCTCTTGTTGCCCGTGGCGAGCATCAGCCAGTTATGCCTGTTGGCGAAGGCCATGAGGATATTGCCCCGTATGCGCGCCTGGATGTTCTCTTCCGTAATGTCTGGCTTGCCGCCCTTGAGAATGGGCGCGAGCGCCTTGAGGTACGATTTGAATATGGCCTCGATCGCGACCGTGTGGAGCTTTATCTTGAGGCCCCTGGCCACCGCCCTGGCGTCCGAAATGCTGTGGTCCGACGAGTAGCGCGAGGGCATTGAGACGCCTATGACGTTCCGCGCGCCCACTGCGTCGGCCGCGACGGCGGCCACGAGCGTGGAGTCTATGCCTCCGCTCAGGCCTATTACCACTTTCTTGAACCCGTTCTTCCGCACGTAGTCTCTGGTGCCGAGGACGAGGGCCGCATATATCTCGGGCAGCACCTGGAGGGGCTTTTCCAGCCTGGACTCCAGATTGCTGCGGCGCTCCCTGGCCGCGGTCTTGTGTTCGGCGGTGTCCACGCGCAGGCCTGGCCCCCTCCGTTCCCACCCGACCTTGGTCTTCTCCCGGCCCGGGATCTCCTCGATGTCCGCTATCAGAAGGTCCTCGGCGAACTGCCTGGCCCGGGCGATCACGTTGCCCGTGGGGTCGATGACCATGCTCTGGCCGTCGAATACGAGTTCGTCCTGACCGCCCACGAGGTTGACGTAGGCGACATAGGCGTTGTTCGAAAGCGCCCTCTGGCCCAGAAGCCCGGCGCGAGCGTTCCCCTTGCCCACATGGTAGGGCGATGAGGAGATGTTGAGCAGGATGGATGCCCTCCCCTCCCAGGCCTGCACCGCCGGGACGTCCTCCGACCAGATGTCCTCGCAGACGCTGATGCCGATCCTCGTCCCGTTGAGGTTGAGCACGCACACCTTGCGCGCGGGCTTGAAGTAGCGCTTCTCATCGAATACGCCGTAATTGGGGAGGTGGACCTTGTTGCATGTGAGGACGATGCGCCCGTCGCCGACGACCGCGGCCGAGTTGAAGACATCCCTGCTTGCGTGGGGGACGCCGATAACGGCCGTTATGCCCTTGATCTTCTTGGCCAGGGCGCTCAGGGCATCGGCGCAGTCGATAAGGAAGTGCTTCTTTAGGAGAAGATCCTCGGGGGGATAGCCCGATATGGCGAGTTCGGGGAAGGCGACCAGGTCGGCCTCGGCCTTCCTGGCCTTGTCCGCCCACTTCAATATCTTCTTCGAATTACCGGCGATGTCGCCGACTTTGAAATTAACCTGCGCGAGCGCAATCCTGAGCATATTGGACACTCTCCGTCAGGAGCCAAGCAATGATAGAGTATTCCGCGCCATTCTGACAAGATTTATGTTGGCGCCGCCAGGGGCTGCCGGGACGGGGCGCCCGGTGATGGGGCGCCCAATGATAAGGCGCCCCGTGACGGGTTCCCCTTGCAATCGGCCGTTTGAGAATGTAGGCTCTGGAAAACGCGGAGGAGTGGGAAGTGACCAGGAAGCAGCAGATCGGGCTTGCGCTGTTCGTGGCCTGCGTCGTCATCATCTTCTACCTCTTCTTCCTCATGCTCCGGCCCTATTTCTCGTACATCATATGGGGAGCGCTGCTGGCGATGATCGCCAACCCCCTAAATAAGAGGCTGAGAACCAGGGTGCCGAACGATAACCTCCGGGCCGTCATAATGTCGGTCATAGTCGTAGCCCTTCTCATCATGCCCGCGGTACTGCTGACCCTGGGCCTCGTGTCCGAGGCTACCGACATGTACGCCTCCTTCCGGGAGGCCTCGGCCGCGGGTAAATACGACTTCTTACTGAAGCCCGACACCTACCAGTGGAATGAGAAGGTAACCGCGTGGCTGAGTCCCTATGTGGACATAAGCCGCATCGACATCGAGGGCTGGGTTTCAGACAACTTCCGGCGGCTCACGTCCCACCTCGCGGGGAAGGTGTCCTCGGTGGTCGGAAACATCTCGATGGCCGTCGTCCATTTCATATTCACCATCTTCTGCATGTTCTTTTTCTTACGGGACGGGGACAGGATAGCCGACTACATCTGGAATATCCTGCCCATGTCGGACGATCTCAAGCACAGGCTCGCCACCCAACAGCGGGAGGTCGTGGAGGCCTCAATCTACGGAGGCCTCATCATCGCGGTGGTGCAGGGAGGGCTCGGAGCCCTAATCTTCTGGATTCTGGGGCTGCCCTCGCCGCTCTTCTGGGGCGTGGTGATGGCCTTCCTCTCGGTTATCCCCCTCGTGGGCCCGTGGCTCATCTACCTTCCGGCGGCCGGCGTACTCGCGCTTTCCGGGAGCTGGGTAAAGGGGATCATATTGATTGCGCTCGGCGGTATTGTCGTCAGCCAGTCGGACAATTTCTTAAGACCCGCGATAGTCGGCAAGCGAGCCAAGATACCGACGCTCATACTGCTCTTCAGCATGCTCGGCGGACTGAGACTCTTCGGGGTGCTGGGGCTACTCCTGGGCCCCATAATCGCCTCGATGGTGCTCACTCTCATAAACTTCTATCGGAACCTCAACCACCCCGAGGGCGGTGAAGAGGCCCATGCCGAAACGGAAGCCGAGGCCCGGTAGGCCGGCTCACTCGACGTCCGTTCCCAGCTTGAAGATGAGCCCGATCGCAAGCGCCTCCCTGATCTGCGCCGCGGTGGAGACATCGCGGTCGTAGAGCAGGTTGAAGTCGAAGGTCACGTCCACATAGGGGGCGACAGCGGCTGCGACCGTGTTATCCCACCTGACATCCGTCACGTCAAACCCTTTCATGTTCGAGAATATGTTGACCCTCGTCGAATAGGCCAGCTGTTCGCTGAGGGCATAGTTGAAGTCCGTCACCCACTCGGCTCCGTACTCGGCGCGGACATCCTCGATTTCGGGAGTGTCCGGGTCGTCGCTGAACGCAGGGAAGCTGCTGGTGACCGTCTGCTTGGCGGCGAAACCGACCCGCGTCACGACCATCTGCAGGTAATTATAGCTCATCCCCACGCTCTCGGTGAAGTAGCCCGGGTCCATGAAGCTCGAAACGGCGGTCCTCGAGGTGTCGGTGTAGGCGTAGCCTTTGGCGAACTGAGTTTCCCAGTTGACCGCGCCGTACGCGCCGAGCGGGCCGCTGAGCACGGCGGTAAACATGCTCTCGAGTTTTATCTCGTCGACCGCCTTGCGCGATTCCTGGTCGCCGGTCTTGGTCATTCCGTAACCCACCTTGAACCGGTTGGACCAATCGTAGGCCTCCTCGTCATACAGGAACCTGCCGCTCGACAGGAGCTGCCAGGCCAGCGAGTTCTCGCCGCCGGCGGCCCAGTTGGAAAAGCCCGCCTGGGTGAGCTTGAACCCGCCCAGGAAGCCGTTCTTCCATCCATAGACCGGGGCTTCCGCTTCATCCTCAGCGCGGGCCGCGCCGGGCAGGGCTGCGCCGAGCAGTGCGGACGAGAGCACAAGAACACAGAGTAGAATGCTTGCCTGCTTCATCTTCCTCCTCCGTTTCGAATTGAGCCGGCGGGGTCAGTTCGAGACGCCCCCCACGATTGACACAAAGAACGCGACTGAACGCCGGAAAGTCTATTAAAGAAACGCGGCTCCCCCCACGAGGAGAGGAGCCACGCCGGTAGTATGGGGCCTCAGGCCCTACCTATACATAACAAGGGCGGTGGTTTTGGGCACCTTTATCTTATCGCCCTTGTACTTGTCCTTGCCCGACTTGACCTTCTCCGTGCCGGCAGCCTCGTCATTGACGACGACGGTCCACTCGGCGCCTCCGGGGACCCTGAATACTTCCTCGCTGCGGTTGGGATTGAGGAGCACCATCACCTCGTTCCAGGTGTCGCCCGAGTTGCCCTTCGAAAGCACGTAGCCAACGCAATTGGGCGGCACGGCGAGACCGAGGTCGTCGTCTAAGAACTTAAGATTGGCCTCCACTTCGGCCCGCGTCTTCATCCGGAAGATGGGATGGGCCTTGCGCAACGCTATGAGGCCCTTGTAGTACTCGTAGATGTCGGGGCTGTCCATCTTCCACTGCCAATGTATGGCGTTTATGGCGTCGGGCTTGTTGTAGGAGTTATGGTCGCCCTGCTTGGTCCGGAGGATCTCCTGGCCGCTCTGCATGAAAGGTATGCCCTGGGACGTGAAAATGATGGCCGCCCCGAGCTTGTCCATGCGCTTCCTGTCGGAGTCGCTGATGCGGCGGTCGTCTTTGGTGGTGACGAGAAGCCTGTCCCAGAAGGTCCTGTTGTCATGGCTGGCCACGTAGTTGATGGACTCCGTGGGGTTCAGCGTAAAATCGTTGATGGCCCCCTCGACGCCCTTCTTGATCTTGTCCGCGCTGTTGCCTGCCTGCACGAAGCCTGGGTTCAGGTCGAAGACGCCGCCCTTTATGGCGTCGCGGAAGTTGTCATTAAACACCGCGAAGCCCTTCCCCTTCTGGGCGCCCTTGTGGAGCGGGCTGATGGGGGTGTCGCCGCCCGTCCAGGGTTCACCGTATATTATGATCTCCGGGTTGACGGCCTTGAGCTCGGCGACAATCTGGTTGGCCGTTTCCATGTCCATGAGCCCCATGAGGTCGAACCGGAACCCGTCAACCTTGTACTCGGTGGCCCAGTACTTCAGCGACTCGAGGATGAACTTGCGCATCATGGGCGCCTCGGAGCGGGTCTCGTTGCCCGTTCCCGAGCCGTTCCAGTAGGAGCCGTCGTCCTTGTACCTGTAATAGTACCCCGGGACCAGGCCCTCGAAGGAGTATATCTTGTTGGGCCTGTACTCGGCCGTGTGGTTATAGACAACGTCCATGACGACCTTGATGCCGTTGCGGTGCAGCGCGTCCACGAGGCGCTTGAACTCCTCGACGCGCTTGGCGTTGTAAGTCTCGGTGGCGTACCAGCCGTCCGGCGAATTGAAGTGCACCGGCATGTAGCCCCAGTTGTACTGCGGGGACGCCTCGTCGTTCTCGAAGTCCTGTATTGGCATCAGATGGACGACATTTACGCCGAGGTCGATGATGTGGTCGAGGCCGGTGGAGACGACCTCGGGCGTACCGGTGAGCAGCGTGCCCCTCTCGGTCAACCCCAGGTACTTACCCTTGTTCTTCACTCCCGAGCGCTCGCCAATAGTGAAGTCGCGGACGTGAACCTCGTAGACCACGGCCTCGCTCATGTCGAAACTCGGCGGATCCGCCACCGGCGTCTCGTCCGTGAAGATCAGCGTTCTGCCGTTATGGGCGGTGTTGCACTTGGCGTAGGGCTCGATGACTTCGCGCCCGAGCCCCGGGTCCGTGCCCTCGGCCTTGATGGTGTAATAGGTGCCCTTTGCATCGCCGGGCACGGTGACTTCCCACACGCCGTTACCGACCCGCCGCATGTCGTAGGCCTTCGAGCGGCCGCCCTGCTGGTAGGCATAGAAAAGGGCCTGCACGGAAGTAGCCGTCGGCGCGAAGACGCGAATTGTAGTGCCCGTCGGCGTGTACATGGCGCCGAGCTCCCTTTCCGTGTAGAACTCGGGAAGATCGAGTATGCCGCGGTATGTTAGATTGGCCGGCTTGAAGCCCTTGATCTCGGCCGTGTACCGGGGTATGGGGTCGGTACTGACGTCGAGTTCCCGGCCGATGCTGACACCGACCAGGTATATAGAGCCCTTGCGCGGCGGGATTTCCCTTATGGCCGTGACGGGAATGGGTTTTCCGGCCTCGTCCTTGATCGCGAAGTTCTCGGGAACGAGTGCGTCCTCGCCCAGCACGGTCGAGAGAGACAGCGTTATGACGCTCTTGCCGTCGACGAAAGCGCCAAGGAGGCGCGGCGTCGTGTCCGGCATCTCGGTGAAGAGCTCTTCCTCGCCGCCCAGGATATAGACCTCATCACCCATGAAAGGAAGCCAGATACGGTCGGGGCCGTCCTTATCGGCCCAGTTGCCGTACTTGGGCAGGACTCCGATCTGCTTGCTGCCGCCGAACAGCCCCGTGTCGACCTTGAAAATGAGGCCGTAGTCATCGGTGCCGGCCGGCATGATCTCGTTGGAGTTATTGTCGGTCCCGTCGTCCCATGTCCACAGCGTCCACCCGTCATAGTCGCCGCGCGCCCTGTGGTAGTGCACGGTGATAGAGCCTACATCTTTAGTCGCCATCATGCCCTCTTCCGGCTTGCTCGTGAATAGATCGGGATGACCGGACAGGATATAGACTTCATCGCCCATACCGGCGTTCCAGATGCGGTCGGGTGGGTCCTTGCTCACCCATTCCTGGAACTTGGGCAGGAGGCCTATCGCTCCGCCGTTGCCGTAGTCCGATTTCTTGACGTGGAAAATGAGACCAAAGTCGTCACTGCCCTGACGCTCAATTTCCGCAGAGCCCTGCCCCGTCTCCGCTTCCCAGGTCCAGAGCGTCCAGCCGCCGTATTCGCCGTCATAACGGTGATAGTGCACGACGAGGACGTCCCCCTCGGAATGGGCCAGGGGTGCAAGGAGTATGAGCGCCAGAACGAATGTCATGATGAGTGCGCCTGGTCTTCCCTGCAAGTACTCCATTCTGCTCCTCCTTGGTGGGCGGCCCGGGATACGGGCCGACAGAAACCGATTACCGGGTTAACTGGCAACAAGATTGTACTCTTGGCATAATAACCTTCCCGGCAAAATCACTCAAGAGATTTAACACGCGGCGCCGGGGGCCAGTTCCGGGGGCGCGTTCCATCAGAAGTCGTAACTCGCTTGCCGCCAAGCGATTGCCGCACCCATACGGTCCGGGACCTGTGGATGCTGCGCGAGCATCGCGGTCTCACCGGCCGTAGAAGAAGATACCACTTGACTATCTGAGCCCGTTCCCTGAGATTCAGAATCAACCATGCAGTATGGTGCCCGGCGCATGGATGGCCGGGCGGTTCCCGAAAGGAGGGAAAAGCATGAGAGCTTTAACGGCTGCAGCAGTGGTTGCAGTATTGTGTGCGGCTTGCTGGCCGCAATCGGCGGGGGCAATCGACCTCACCAAGTACACGTACCCGACGAGCACTTCGCAGGAGGCGTACCTGAACGGCGCGTTCAACGTCAACGGGAATTCCATTGACACCCTGGAGACCGGCTACAACTTCGGGGCTGACGCGAGCTACGACCTGTTCTACCGATCTCTGCCATTCAGCTACAACCTCAATGCGACCGGCAACTTCTCCCTGAACAAAGCCCAGGAGCAGGATACGGAGCGCCAGGAAGCCTACAACGTGAGAGTCCGGACAAGGGCCAACAGGTATTTCAACAACGAAGGCAAGTTCTTCGGTTTCGGCGCGACGACGGCCGAGTACCGGAAACTGGCTTATCAGGACGACGCCGACGACCCCTACTGGGATGTCAGCGCCGGGCTGGGATACGGCCGCTCCATCGATGCTACCGTGCTCAAACAGGCTTATCGCATGGCCCAGGATTTCAAGCGCTTTGGAGTGGTCAAGTCTGATGTGCCGGACGCCACTCTGATCGAGCTGGCGCGCATCATTGACAGGGAGGATGAGTTCCGCTCCCAGTACGGCCCCGTGGAGTACCGCAAGTACTGGTACGAGGCAATGGAGGAGGTTCTCCAGAAGGCCGGCGTGCTGGCCGAAGGCGGGCTTGGAGCCATTGGAGTGCTTCGCATCCAGGAAGTCCTTGACGAACCGACGGGCAGGAGGTTTTACGGTTGGGAAGTGAGGGCCGGCGGCGGCGTGGTGATCTCGGACTTCGCGGGCGAGCAGGGCGATCCGTTCGTCGATGTCAACTTCGATTATTCGAGGCCCGTGAGCATCGATCTCCAGGTGAACAACAGCGCCTACTACAACACGGTCTTCCAGGATGATCCCGTCCATCGCATAGGCGACATCTTCCAGGTCTACTACGAAGTCAGCAACCGTATAGACTGGGACAACACCCTGGCGGTAGATTACCTGATTCCGACCACGGACGGGTTGGAGAATGTCCTGTCGCTTAACTTCACGAGCACTTACATCCTCTATATCGAGAACCAGCTGACATTCAATCCGTCCTTCGTCTTAAGTTATCTGGACGACGGTGTCGGGGATGCCTATTCCGATTGGGCGCTGCGCGGGAGCATAAGCTACCGCCTGAAGTAGGTTATCTGATCGAGAACCGGCCGGAGTCCGGGCCCCCCCCGGACTCCCGGTCGCTTTCTTGTGCGGGGCCCGGAGCCGGCTGCGCCTCCGGTCAAGCACCTGGGGCGCCGGTCAGCGCACCTGAAACCCTGGTCACGTAACCCCCTGCGGTCAGATGCACAAAGAAAGGAGACCGGAATGGATATCCCTGAATACGTTACGCTCCAAGAGGTCAGGAGAATCTGCAAAGAACTCGGTATCAGAGACTGGTCTGCATTGACTGAACCGGTTGTCCTCGAGAAAGAAGCTCGCGCGATCATGAAAGAGGTTAATTCCCAGGGCATGGAAATCGACGTGGAGGATTTCCGCAGGGGACTTGAAGTAGAGCTGGAACATGGCATAGTGTTCGACGATGCCAATGTAACCAACAATCATCCTGTACTGACCGGGAAAATCGTCCTGGCACACCTCAAGGAAACCGCGGACTACTACAAGCGAATCGAAGTCATGGAGCTGGAGGGAGACCTGGTAAAGGCCATCCTGTCGGGGGACATAGGGAAGGTAGCCTCGAAATACAGGAAGCTCGTCGAGGCGAAGGTACTTCTGAATCAATATGTCTCCAGTCGATTCGAATAGGAGCATATAGCACCCGGCCGCATGGCCGTCGCGACACCGCCGGCTCCTGGGGGCCCGTCCTTTCGGAGGCACGTGCCCGACTCTCACAGGGGCACAAGCAGTTGGAGCTTGCCAGAGCGGGGCATATCGTCGAGAATTGGTGCAGAACGTGTGTGGAATATGGGGATATGCTGATACATGCTGAATCCGGATGGCGCCAATCATAGAGCGGTTCTTCAGAAGATCGCCCGCCGAGTAATGTTGGAACGCGGATTGTTGCCTGACTTCTCCCCGGAAGCACTGCGAGAACTCGATGGAATAGGCGCGCCGGTCGATAAGGCGGCCGGCCCGGCGCGTGACATGCGCGACCTACCCTGGGCTTCCATCGACAATGACGACTCCCTAGACCTCGACCAGATAGCGGTGGCTGAGGAAGGGCAAGATGGGACGGTCAGCATCCTGGTCGCCGTCGCGGACGTGGATGCACTGGTCAGGAAAGGATCCGCACTTGATGAACACGCCAGGCACAATACCACTTCCGTCTATACAGGCGCCAGGATATTCCCCATGCTTCCTGAGAAGCTCTCGAACGACTTCACGTCCCTCGCCCCGGGAGAAGACCGGCCTTCCATCGTCGTCGAGATGCTGGTCAGCGAAGATGGGACCGTAAGCCATTCGGACGTCTATGGAGCTATGGTCCGCAACCGCGCGAAACTCGCCTACAACAGCGTTGCAGCGTGGCTGGAAGGCAAAGGGCCTCTGCCGAAGGCGATCGCGCCTGTCAAAGGCCTTGAGGCCAACCTGGTTATCCAGGACCGTGCGGCCCGGGCCCTGAGAGAGTCCAGGCATCAGCGTGGCGCGCTGGATCTTGATACAATCCAGGCGCGCCCTGTCTTCGACGGCGAACAGCTGTTGACCCTGGAACAGGAGAGTCGAAACAGGGCGAAGGAGCTCATCGAGGACTTCATGATCGCGGCCAACGGGGCGGTTGCCCGCTTTCTCGAGGCCCGGAAATACGCTTCGCTTCGGCGAGTCGTCCGCATACCCAAGCGGTGGGACCGGATAGTGGATCTGGCCTCCGAGTCCGGGTACCATCTGCCTGGTGAGCCCGACTCGAAGGCGCTTTCGAAGTTCCTGGCGGAGCGGCGGGCAGCGGACCCGGTCACTTTTCCCGATTTGTCCCTGAGTGTGATCAAGCTGCTGGGAGCCGGCGAATATGTGGTCGAGACTCCCGGTCAGGAACCGCCCGGGCACTTCGGCCTTGCCGTGCGGGATTACACACATTCCACCGCCCCGAACAGGCGTTTTCCCGACCTCGTCACGCAACGCATGCTGAAATCCGCGCTGGCCGGCCTGCCCGTGCCATATGGCCCGGACGAACTGGCGGAGCTTGCCCGTCACTGCACCCAGAAGGAGGACGATGCCGACAAGGTCGAGCGGCTGGTACGCAAGTCCGCGGCGGCCCTGCTGCTGGCGCCGAGAGTCGGAGAGCGGTTCGAGGCTATTGTGACCGGGGCTGCCGACAAGGGCACCTGGGTGCGCATCCTCCAGCCGCCTGTTGAGGGCAGGTTGCTTCACGGGTTTGAAGGGCTGGATGTCGGCCAGAGGCTTCGGGTCGAACTCATGAACACAAACGTGGAGCGCGGATACATAGACTTCAAGAGGGTTCCCTGACTCCAGGAGGTGTGTGCTGTTGCGCGCCGGCCGGGGGAGTGAGAATGCAGGATGTCGTCAGAGCGATCGTGCTTACCACCGCGGCGGGTGCAACCATTCCGATAGGCGGCGCGCTTGCGAGAATCGAGCGGATCCAACCGGAGTGGCTTGAGCGAGAATTCCGCCATGCAGTCATAGCTTTCGGGGGAGGCACGCTGCTATCCGCTGTTGCTCTCGTCCTGGTGCCCGAAGGCGTCAAGGGCCTCCCGCTTGTTGCGGTGGTGGCCCCAATGTGTCTCGGCGGCCTTGTGTTCTGCCTGCTGGACATATTGATCGCCAGGGCGAAAACCCCGGCCACCCAGCTGGTGGCCATGTTGTCTGATTTCCTGCCTGAGGCAATGGCTCTCGGCGCGGTGGTGGTGGCCGGCGGATCGCTGGGGGTCCTGCTCGCGTTGCTCATAGGCGTACAGAACCTTCCCGAGAGCTTCAATGCCTACCGTGAGCTCCTGGCGGCGGGGCGAATGCGCAGTCGGTCGATTCTCCTGGCCTTTGCGGCGCTGGTTCCCCTCGGCCCCCTGGCGGGCCTGATCGGGCTTTACTGGCTTGCACCCCATACGATGGTCCTTCACGCCATCATGCTCTTCGCCGCCGGCGGGATTCTCTACCTGACATTCCAGGATATCGCGCCGCAGGCGAAACTCGAGCGTCACTGGGCGCCCGCAATTGGCTCAGTGGCGGGATTCGCGTTCGGCCTGCTCTGTCAGCTGTTGCTGGCAGGCCGGTAGTGACCGGCGTGGGGGCCATCGGCAGGGAAACCCGGCCGGCGCAGAGGCTGGGCCCAATGCAGGTAGAGGCTGCCATCGGGCCGGATCAGATTCAGCGGGCCCGCGCAACGGTCTTTTCGACCTCATAAGCAACGCTTATCATCCAGTCTGAATAGGATGGATCGAGCGTTCCTATGCGCTTGAGCAACTCCTGCTTGAAGGTGGTCTCGATGGGACCGCCCCGTCCCGGCCAGATCCGGAACTTGACCCGCACGAACTCCCGGCCGATGCTGGTCCGCAACCTCCCTTCAACAGATGGCGGCGCCACAAGTATGCCCGGAAACTGCTCGCTGGCCGAGGTCATCACTCCCTTGACGGCGGTCTCAATCTCATTCTTGGTCTCGTCTTCGCCGGTGAGCAGAACGTCTACAATGCACCTCACATAGCCCTTGGGATAGTTGATCACACTTGTAATCGTGCGATTCGGAATGAAGACTCTTGCACCAAGAGGATTCTCCAGGGCCACGAACCGCATGGTTATGGCCCGGACGACACCCGTCTGGCCGCTTATCTCCACCATATCCCCCACATCCACGAGATCGGAGAACACGAGTGAGAGGCCCGTCACGACATCCTGTACGATACCCTGGGAACCGAAACCCACTGCGAGCCCTATCACGGAAGCACCGGCAACGTATGCTTTGAGCGAGATGCCCAGTTCCTGCAATATGAGGCCGATAGCCCATACATAAACCGCAAACACGAATATGCTTGTGCTGAGGCTCTCAACTGACCTCCACTTCGAACTTGCCCTGCCACGGGCCCGGCGCGAGACCAGCCCGCCAACATGCCGGATGAGGGTCACCGCTGCGTGAGAGCCCGCAGCCAGCACTATGATCGCGATGATCCTGCCCAGGCTCCCATGGATGTTTAACAGCCTGGTAAACGAGTCCAAGACGTGCATTGAATCGTGACCTGCCCTCATAGCACTGCGCGAGTTTCCGCCGATATGGCATTCCCGCTCCGCCTATATATGTGGGGACGGCAGCGTATGCAGACTCTAAATGCTGAGCCGGCCTGGTGTCAAGACCGTTACCCCATGGCAGGGCAGAGCCGGCAGCGGGAGAAGTCGGGCCGCGGACGCAATGGTGTTGACAACCGGTCGGACCGGGTGCAATCTCGATGGACAGTCTGCCCGGCGTGCACGAGGGCTGCGGCAACTCGTAAAGCAGTTGAAAGGACGGGCATAAGCAGTCATTATGCGGCCCGGAAGAAGGAGGTCGAAGGATGAGGTTCCTCAGCTATATGTGCTTGCTCCTTATCGTGGTCACCGGCCTGGCAGGGTGTCAAAACTCAAGTGGCACTAAAGAAGACAGCACTCCGGACCAGACATACAATCCGGCCATCGACCCCGCCGACTTCGCCGCCGCGGTCGGCAACCCGCTGTGGCCGCTCGTGCCGGGAACGCGTTACGTTTACCGGGGCGGCGAGGAGACCATCGAGGTCACCGTGACCAATGAGACCAAACAGATTCTCGGCGTAACGAATATAGTGGTTCGAGACGTAGTGTCCGTCGGCGGCGAGACAGTCGAAGATACCTATGACTGGTTTGCACAGGACAATGCGGGCAACGTCTGGTACTTCGGCGAAGACTCGAAGGCGTACGAGGACGGCGAGGTAGTCAGCACGGAAGGCTCATGGGAAGCTGGAGTCGACGGCGCGAAACCCGGGATAGTCATGTACGCCACGCAGCCGCCTGCAGGTTCACACTACCGGCAGGAGTACTACCCGGGCAGGGCCGAAGATATGGCCGAAGTCGTCAGCCTGATCCAATCCGTAACGGTTCCCTATGGCAGCTTCGATAACTGCCTGCAGACCCGGGAGTTTTCGCCCATCGAGCCCGGCGCCAATGAGTACAAGTACTACGCCCCGGGTGTCGGTCTGGTGCTCGAGGTCAACGTCAGGTCGGGCTCACGTACGGAGCTCATTGAGGTGACGACGCCCTAGCCCGGTAGAAGACCTGCCGGCCCAACTGGCGGTTTGACACAGGACGTTTTTCCCCATATAGTCTCGGTTGGCCCTAAACCGGCAATTACAGGCAATCACAACCGATCCCCGGCAATGGAGGAAATCATGGCAGACCTCAAGGCCAAGCTCGAAAGCGTGCTCTCGAGAACGATACAGAACAACCTCTGGCGGCAGCGGCGCTGCTTCAACCTCATCCCCTCAGAGACCACGCCCAGCCTCATGGTAAAGATGTGCGAAATCTCGGACCCGGCCGGCCGCTACGCCGAGCACCGCACCATGAAGGGCAAGGAAATCTACTTCTACCAGGGCATCGATTTCATACGGGACGTCGAGGAAGAGTGCCGCGACGCCATAAGGGAGTACTTCGGCTGCAAAGAGGCCGAGCTCCGGACCATAAGCGGCCAGATGGCCAACGAGGTAGTATTCAAGGCCATGGCGAAGTGGAAGTCATCGCCCAAGGAAGGCGTAATGCGGCGCATGACGCTGGTCATGAACAATGACCTCACCAAGGGCGGGCATCTGAGCTCGCAGCCCATGGGCGCGCTCTTCAACTACGTCGACATGGATGCGGAGACCCACAAGGAGGCCGTGCTCAACTTCCCCATTCGCTCCGATAATCTCTACAGGATAGACGCCGGACGCATGGTGGAGCTCATTGCGGAGCGCAAGCCCGACCTCATCGTCTTCGGTAAGAGCATGTTTATCTACCCCGAGCCCGTGAAGGAGGCCTTCGAGGCCTGCAAGGGTCTCGACCCCAGGCCGGTCATCATGTTCGACATGGCCCATGTGCTGGGCCTTTACGGCGCTTTCCAGGAGCCGCTGGCGGAGGGGGCTGATCTCGTGACGGGCAGCACGCACAAGACTTTCTTCGGTCCCCAGCGGGGCGTCGTGGTGAGCAACATGGAGAAGGGCCATGACCTGCGCAAGCTCTGGGTCGAGATAAAGGGCCGCGCCTTCCCCGGCTCGACCAGCAACCACCACCTCGGGACGCTGCTCGCGCTTCTTGTGGCCACATACGAGATGAATCACTTCAAGCAGGCCTACCAGGAGCAGGTGCGGAAGAACGCCAGGGCCTTCGCCGGGGCGCTGGTTGACTCGGGCATCGCCGTCGAGGGCGACCCGGCCGACGGCTACACCCAGACCCACCAGGTGCTCCTCCGGGTCAAGGAACACGGCCTCGGCGACGAGATAGCGCGAAGGCTGGAAGAGAACAACATCGTCTGCAACTACCAGGCGCTCGCCGATGACGAGACATTCCTGGAGCCGAGCGGGCTTCGCACTGGCGTACAGGAGATGACGCGCTTCGGTATGGTGGAAGAGGACTTCGGCAGGCTGGCCGGCTTCATAGCGGACGTCGTAATAAGGAACAAGAACGTCGCCGATGACGTGACGGCCTACCGTCAGAAGTTCCTCGAGATGAAGTTCTGCCTATCGCCCGATGACTCGGCAGAGCTCGGGGCCTCGGTGCTGGAGTCGGTGTTCCCGACGAGCGCCTATGCCGCCAGGTTCGCCGAGAACATGCGCAGAGTCGCCGGCGGCATATAGAGACGGGGGTATGAGAATATGAAGTGCGGGTACTGCGACAACAAGCAATGCACGTCGGGGAAGGACTGCACGGGCAAGGCGGAAGACATGGTGGGGCTTTACAAAGGTGAGGTGCTGGACCTTGCCCGCACCGCGTCCCGCACCGAAGCCAGGTATTACATGAAAGAGCCCCGCATAGTGGAAATAATCGAGTTCGCTAAGGCTATGGGGTATAAGAAGATAGGCATCGCCTTCTGCATAGGGCTCTCGCGGGAAGCCGAGATCGTCCACTCCATTTTCGAGCGCCACTTCGAGGTCTACTCGGTGTGCTGCAAGGTCGGCGGCATCTCCAAGCAGGACTTCGCCTTCGAAGCCATAACCGACAACCCCGAAGAGGTCATGTGTAATCCCGCCGGCCAGGCCGCCGTGCTCAATGAGAAGGGCACCGACCTCAACCTCATAGTGGGGCTGTGCATCGGGCATGATATCGTCTTCACGAAGGTGTCAGAGGCGCCCGTATCGACACTGGTCGTCAAGGACAGGGTGCTGGCGCACAACCCCTGCGGGGCGATTTACTCCAGGTATTATCTGCGCAAGCTGGACCCGGGCCGGGCCAAAGACTAGAGGCCGCGCAACCGACAGATAGCGGCGCAGGCCGCTAGGATTTCTCCGGAGGCTCCTTGGCCTCTCCCGGCGGCTCTTCACTCTTGGCGGCCTTATCGGCGGGCTTTTCTTCATCCCCCTCGCCGCGCATGCCCTTTTTGAACTCGCGCGTTCCCGAGCCCAGGGAGCGCATGAGCTCCGGGATCCTCCGGGCGCCGAAGAGAATAAGGATAACAGCCGCGATGAGGATGATTTCCGTGGTGCCTATTCTGAGTAGTGGTAACAGATTACTGCCCCCTGTTTGAGTACACTCTACCAATATGCATACTCCTACCCCGCCCCGAGGTCAACCCTTTTTCGAGGGGTCAGGTCCCATTCAGAGGGGTCAGGTCTTGAAATGCACAACCCCCGGGGAGCCAGAATCCTGGGGTCGGGCCCCGGGACCCGGCCCCTTCCCGGGCCCCTTCCTGCCCCCCCCTTGAGCACCGGCTCCAGAGCATTTCTAGGTGTTGACGAGCACCACCCCTTTTGCTATGTTTTTCTGGCAGCCGGGGGCCTCCCTCTGGCTTAACTCACGTACCGGGAAGGGAATCACAGGGGGAAAAGGTATGCCTATCGTCGACTCCAAGTCGGGAAAAGTCATCAAGGATTATTCCATCGCCGAGCTGGAAGATGCGGCGAATCGCATGCGCGGATACAACCTGATATCGCTGGCATGCGCCAAGTCCGGGCACTCGGGCGGGACGCTCTCCATCATGGACATCGCGGCCGCCCTGTACCTCAAAGTGGCCAGGCACGACCCCAAGGACGCCTTCTGGGACGGGCGCGACCGCATCGTATGGTCCAGCGGGCACAAGGCGCCGGCGCTATATGTCTCGCTGGGCATGGCAGGCTACTTCCCCATCGAGGAGGTGGCCAAACTCCGCAAGCTCTACGCCCCCTATCAGGGCCACCCGCACTGGCTCAAGCTCGATGGAGTCGAGGTTTCAACGGGCTCCTTAGGCCAGGGACTCTCGATCGCTGTCGGCCAGGCCCTCGCAGGCAAGCTCGACGATAAGGACTATCATGTCTTCTGCCTAATGGGTGATGGCGAGCAGCAGGAAGGCCAGATCTGGGAAGCCGTAATGGAGGCCGGCCATTATAAGCTCGATAACCTCACCGGAATCCTGGACAAGAACCGCCTCCAGATCGACGGATGGGTCAAAGACGTCATGAACATCGACCCCATCATAGACAAGTACAAGTCATTCAACTGGGAAGTCATCGAGTGCGACGGCCACGATATGAAGCAGGTGGTCGACGCGCTCGAGAAGGCCAAGACCATAAAGGGCAAGCCCACTCTCATCGTCGCCCAGACAGTGAAGGGCAAGGGCGTCAGCTTCATGGAGAACATCGCCGGCTGGCACGGCAAGCCGCCGAGCGTTGAGGAGATGGAGAAGGGCCTCAAGGAGCTCGGCCTCGACGGCAAGATGCCCGTCGATGAGATGTTCAAGATCGCCGCCGACTACCAGAAGGCGGCGACGGCCAAGCTCGAGGCCAAGATGCCCAAGTTCGGAAAGGACTACTTCTGGAACACCGGCGAGCGCATGAAGTCCGAGATGAGCCCCACGCGAAAGGGATTCGGGCAGGCGCTGTGCGACCTCGGCGACCAGCGGCAGATCATCTGCCTGGGCGCCGACATCTCTGACTCCATCACCATAAGCCAGTTCTATAAGGGCTGCCCGGGCCGTGACGAGCGCTTCCTGAGCATGGGTATCGCCGAGCAGAGCGCGACGGGCGTCGCGGCGGGCCTCGCCAAGGAAGGCAAGCTCCCGGTGTTCGGAACATACGGCGTGTTCGCATCCGGCAGGAACCTCGATCAGATCCGCACCACGGTTTGCTACGGCGAGTTCAGCGTATTCATCGCGGGGGCGCATGGCGGCGTCTCCGTGGGGCCGGACGGCGCCACGCACCAGGCGCTCGAGGAGCTCTTCCAGATGTGCGGCCTCCCCAACATGACCGTGGTAGCACCCTGCGATTATCATGAGACCAGGCGCGCGTCGGAGCATCTCCTCTTCGATGTCAAGGGGCCCAAGTACATAAGGTTCGCCCGCGAGGCGACGCCCATCGTTACGAGCGAGAAGACCCCATGGGTCTTCGGCAAGGCCAACGTCATACGCTATCGCGGCGAGCAGGACAAGTTCGCGGACGCCTTCGAGCACTTCCTCGCCGAGAAGTACAAAGGCGAGAAGGAAGACGTCGCCATAATAGCCTGCGGCCCCAGCGTGCCCGAGGCGATGCGCGCGGCCTATATTCTCAAGGAGGAGTACGGCATCGAGACGCGCGTGGTGAACATGCATACGTTGAAGCCGCTCGATAAGACCGCTATCGTTCAGGCGGCCAGGGACGTCAATGTCGTCATTACGGCAGAGGAGCATCAGGTTGGCGGCCTGGGCAACCTGGTCGCGGCTGCGATGGCCGAGTCCAAAGAACTCTATGGAAAACCCGTGATTATGGGTATGATAGGTGTGCAGGACCGCTTCGGTGAGAGCGGCGCGCCCTGGGAACTCGTCAAGGAGTTCGAGGTCAGCGCCGAGCATATAGCGGCCAAGGCCAAGGAACTCTATGACTTCGCCAAGAAAAAGTAGCCGGCGAAATAAGAGAGTGTCATCAATGAGAAAAGCGCGCTCGGCACCTGCCCTCGCATCGCGTTTGGGAATGCTGGCTGCGCTTTTTATTTGTCTCGCTTCCGTTGCAAGCGCTCAGGAAACCGCGCCGGCAATGCCTGATTCGGCGCCGGCCGCGGCTGCCGCGGTTCCCGCCATACTCCCTCCCGCGATCGTCTCGCTTGTGGACACGCCCAATGACGGCGGCACCGGCATAGACATCACCTGGGAGGTTTCGCTATCGGAGTCCCTGGCGCCGGGCAGCGTGGTCGAGTACAGCATCATGCGCTCGGATAGCGAGGACGGCGAGTTCGAAAGCGTGAGTGCCGTTCCGGCCGGGTCTGCCTCATACACCGACGAGGGCGTCGTGCCCGATAAGCCCTATTGGTATAAGGTGGCGGCGGTCGGTCTGGACAGCGAGGCCGTCTCCGGCGTCTTCGGACCCGGCCACGGCCGCATGCAGTGGTTCGACCGCGATCTCGAGAGCGTTCTGGTGCTCACGGTGCTCATCTGCGCGCTCGTTATCGCTTCAATCATCTACGCCAGGCGCAAGTCGGGGCTCATGTACCTGCGCAGGCTCCCCGTATTCGACGCAATTGATGAAGCCATAGGCCGGGCCACGGAGATGGGCAAGAAGGTCCTTTACATCATGGGCCAGCTGGACGTCGATGAGCCCCAGACAGTGGCGAGCATGAACATTCTGGCCCGCGTGGCCGACCGGGCAGCGACCTACGGCACGACTCTCGATGTCCCATGCGTCTGGCCCATGGCCATGAGCATGGCGCGCGAGACGGTCAAGGAGAGCTATTTGAGGGCCGGAAAGCCCGATGAATTCGATGAGGATGACATCTACTACATGACCACCGACCAGTTCGGATACGTGGCCGGTGTCGACGGCATAATGATGCGCGACCGCCCGGCGGCCAATTTCTACCTGGGCGCGTTCTATGCCGAGTCTCTGATTTTCGCGGAGACGGGCTATACGACGGGGGCCATTCAGATCGCCGGCACGGCCGAGGTCGACCAGCTCCCCTTCTTCGTCGTAGCCTGCGATTACACGTTGATAGGGGAAGAGCTATACGCTGCGGGCGCGTCCCTCTCGGGCGACGCCGTGCAGATAGGTAGCATAAGGGGCCAGGACATCGCCAAGGCGATCTTCATCTTGATGATCCTCGTCGGCGTGGTACTGAGGCTCGTGGGCATAAACGCTTTTACCGAGTGGCTGGCAATCGGATAGGAAGGTGAGATGAGACTCAAGATCCCGCTGGCAATCATCTTCGTGATGGGGATCTTCACCATAGTTTCCCATTTCATACCCGCGCAGCCTGTAGCCGAACTCAACCAGACGTTCAGGAACTGGTACATCGGCATAATCTCCTTCTTCATCTTCTTAGGCACCGTCAACCTGGCCCGCTCCAACGCCGAGAAGATAAAGACCAAGGCGCGGGACTGGCGGTACTCCATCATCCTCATCACCGCGCTGGCGGTCATGCTGTTCGCGGGCTTTTACAAGGGGCGCTCGAGCATGGAGGAGGGAAACCCCTTCATGTACCTGTACTTCAACGTGCAGTACCCGCTCGAGGCCACCATGTACTCGCTCCTGGCTTTCTTCATCACTTCGGCGGCTTTCAGGGCGTTCCGGGCACGCAACAAGGAAGCCGTGCTGTTGCTGGTGGCCGCCGTGCTGGTGATGCTCGGCCGGGTCCCCGTGGGGTCGGCCATGTGGCACGGTTTTCCGGATGTGACCGAATGGATAATGAGCTTCCCGAACGCGGCCGCCAAGCGGGGCATCAGGCTGGGCATAGACCTGGGCCTCATATCCATGGCGCTCCGCATGATACTGGGCATAGAACGGTCTTACATGCAATAGGAGGACGGTAGGACACCTTGAGCGCACTCGAGAGAATCCAGAATCTCGACCGCCGCATAATCTTCCTCACGGTGGCCATTGCCGTGATCCTGCCCCTGTTCTTCCCCTTGAGGCTGCCGATCGAGGTTACGGCGCCGGTGCAGCAGCTCTATGACGTAATCGAGGGCCTGCCCGCAGGCTCCGTCGTCCTGATTTCCATAGACTATGACCCTTCGGGCGCCCCCGAGCTCGACCCTGCGACCTTTTCGATATTACGGCAATGCTTCACCAGGGACCTCAAGGTGTTCGTGATGGGGCTGTGGGCGACCGGCGTGCCCCTCGGCATTCGGGCGCTCGATGCCGTCGCCGTCGGCGAGTACAGCAGGAAATACGGCGTGGACTTCGTGGACTTCGGATACATCCCCGGTGGGGCGGTCGCGCTGGTCAACCTGGGGCGGGACGTTCACAACGTCTGCCGCGAGGACGTTTACGGGACGCCGGTTGCGGAAATCCCCATGATGAAGAGAATCAAATCGGCCGATGACTTCGGCCTGGTGATATCCATGTCCATGGGCGTCCCGGGAAGCGACCAGTGGATATTTTATTATCATGCCCGCTACCGCGGCAACCTGGCCACGGCCCAGACGGCGATCGGCGCCCCCAAGTACTACCAGTACCTCCAGACGGGCCAGCTCGTGGGCCTTATCGGCGGCATGAAGGGGGCGGCCGAGTACGAGCGCCTGGTGGACAACTACGGGCTCGCCACCGTCGGAATGGACTCCCAGTCGAGCGCGCACGTTCTCATCATCGCGTTCATTGTGCTGGGGAACGTCATTTACTGGATGGAGAAGCGGAGGAAGAAGTAGCGTGCTGATGACCGAAGGCATATGGGTTTGGATCGCAGGCGTTCTCACGCTCGCCATCTACTCTTTCCTCTATAAGGACAACCCGCTTTATAAGATCGCGGAGTACATCTTCGTGGGGCTTTCGGCCGGCTACTGGGCCGTCTACCTCTTCTGGAATTTCGCATACCCGAACCTCTTCCAGCCGCTCGTGAGTGAGGGCAATTACTGGAACATAATTCCCATCATGCTTGGATTCATGATGTTCACGCAGCTCTCCCGTCGCTCGGCCTGGCTCGTCAGGTTCCCGCTGACGTTCGTGCTCGGTGTCAGCCTCGGGCTCCAGCTCATCGCCGCTGTCGAGGGGGACGTGGTCCCGCAGCTCGCAGGCACCTTCGCGCCTTTCTCGAAGGGCGCGCTGTTTAACACCTATGACTTCTGGACTTCCATCGGCTATATCGTGCTGCTCGTGGGCGTTCTGACCACGCTCGTTTACTTCTTCTTCTCAAGGGAACACAAGGGCGTTTTCGGCGGTATCGCCCGGACGGGCGTCTTCTATCTCATGATCGCTTTCGGAGCATCGTTCGGATACACCGTCATGGCGCGAGTTTCCCTCCTGTTCGGGAGGATCCACTTCATCATGTACGACTGGTTGCGGATAATCCGGTAGCCTCAGAGGTAATCCCGATGTACTCACTCAGTGAGGAGGAATTCAGCGAAGTTGTAACCGAGGTCATCGGGGGCCTGCCCAAGGACTTCAGGGACAGCCTGGACAATGTCGAAGTCATGGTCGCCGACTATCCCTCCCGCGCCATGATGCGCAGGGTTCCACGCGGCCGCATGCTGCTCGGGCTATACCAGGGGGTCCCCCACAAGCAACGCGGCGCGTGGTACGGGATGCGCCCGGTGATGCCCGATACCATTACGCTATTCAAGAAGAACATCGAGTCCATATGCTCGAGCCGGGAGGCGGTCTACCATCGTATCAGGAAGACGCTGCTCCACGAGATCGGGCACCACTTCTCCTTGAGCGACAAGGACCTACGGGGTATAGGCTGGTAGGCCCCCGTTCTTGAGGTGCTCGTCGAAGAACTCCACCATCTTGCGATAAAAGATCAGCCTGTTGGAGAGCTTGCCGATGCCGTGGCCCTCGTCCGGGAAGATGAGCGTTTCCACCGTGCCGCCGCGGGCCTTTATTTCCCGGGCTATCTGGCGTGCCTCGTCAACCGGCACCCGCGGATCGTTCTCCCCGTGCACCAGCAGAAGCGGAGCGCGTATCTGCTCGGCATGGGTCAAGGGCGAGATTTCCGCAAGGAACTCCTCATCGGTAAGCGGCCCGTACTCGGCTTCGCGTATGGCGCGCCTGTAATCGGCCGTGTTCTGGAGGAAGGTCACGAAGTTGGATATGCCCACCGAGCAGATGCCCGCGCCGAAGATGTCGGGGTAATCGACGAGCGCGGCCAGCGTCACGTAGCCCCCGTAGCTGCCGCCCTTGATGGCAATCTTTCCGTACTCGGCATAGCCGTTATCCACGAGCCACCTGGCGGCCTCGTAGATGTCCTTAATGGAGTCTTTGCGCTTCTTGTAGTCATCCATCTGCATGTACTCGATGCCATAGCCCGAGCTGCCCCTGATATTGGGGGCGAGTATGCCGTAGCCGTTCAGGATGAGGTACTGGAAGTGCCGCTGAAAGGTCGGCCTGAACTGTGACTCGGGCCCGCCGTGAGCGTGGATGATGAAGGGCAGGGGCCCGCCGTCCCAGTCCTCCGGCACGTAGAGGAAGGCGGGTATCTCGAGATCATCGAAGCTCCTGTACTTGACAAGTTCGGGCTCGACGAACGTCTTCCGGTCGGTTCCCGCGTAGCTGGAGCGGGTGAGCTGCACTAGCTCACCGCTCGCGACATCGTATTTCCAGACGTCGAACGTGCGCGAGGCGCTCGCGAAGGCGAAAACCAGTTGGCCTTCGTCAGAGAAATAGAGGTCCTGGGCGACGCCCTTCATATGGTCCAGGCTCCACTTGCGGCCGGTTCTGAGGTTCATGACATAAAGGAGGCCGTAGCCGTCGACGTTCTCGACCCATGCGAGGTACTTGGCGTCACGGGTCATCGTCATTTCCTCGGTCTCCCACGGCGAGTCCGAGTTGATAAACTCTATGTCGTCCTCGCCTATCCTCATACGCGCCACGCGCATCATGCCGTCGCGATTCTTGTTGGTGAGGAAGTAGACGTACTCGGCATCGGGGTCGAGCCTGCCGCTCAAGAACACATAGTCGCCGCTGTGCTTGGTAAGATGGCGCTCGGCCTTATTGGGCAGGTCGAGAAGGTAGAGGTCGGTGTCGACGTTGGATGAGTAGTGGACCATGAGGAGCCTGGAGCCATCGGCGGAGATATCGGCCGGGGCGTTCCAGCCCTGCATGCTGGATATCTTGTCGACCCTCTTGTCCGCCACCGATATGCGGTAGATGAAGAAGTCGGTACCGTTTTCCTGGTTGCTCTGGAAGTAGACGTACTTCTCGTCGGGGCTCCAGAGGGGCGCGAGGTGGCGGACGCCCTCGGCGGCCTTGAACGTTATGATCGAGCCCGTATCGGTATTGAGAAGATAGAAGTCGGACTGCTCGCTCCCGCCGATACTGGCGCCAACGATCATCTGGCGGCCCGACGGGGACGGCGCAAAGAAATCTATGCCGTCTTCGAATACCGTGAGCTGGTAGGGCCAGCCGGACGGGAGCATCTCGTAGACCTGGTCCACGCCCGACATAAACGTGTTGAAGAAGATACGGCTACCGTCCGCGCTTATGGCCGGCGCGGTCGCCGCGCCGATCTGCATGAAAGTCTCGATGTCCGGGATCGCGAGCGAGTCTCCCGGCGCCCGAGCGGCGATCACGGGGGATATCGCGAGCATGAAGATGATTGAAACCGATGCGATGCAAACTCTAATTGACACGCTCCCCCTCCTTGAGCAATATTCTGGGTGTTGGCCAAACACCTAATACTACTACGTTTCAGGCCCCGCGCAACACCTGAATAGGACCGTGCGTTATGGCTGAAAAAGAGAGCGATAGGGGACAGGGGCGCGTCACGAAGGAGGGCCGCGTTCTGGCGGTGCTCGGAAGCCCGAGGCGCGGCGGCAATACGGACATTCTGGCGACGGAGTTTCTTAAGGGGGCTGCGTCGGCCGGATTCGAGCCGGGGTTCATTATCCCCACCGACCTGGGCATGAGCCCATGTGACGGCATGAACCAGTGCTTCAAGACCGGAAAGTGCGTGATCCAGGACGGCATGAACGAGGTCTACGAGGACGTACTGGGCGCCAGCCACATTCTCCTGGCGACGCCCGTCTATTTCATGGGACCGCCGGGCTCGCTCAAGTCCTTCATAGACCGCTTCCAGGCCGTGTGGGCCAGGTTCGAAATCCTCAAAGAGCAACGGCCCGACGCCGCGGGCCGCAAGGGCTTCGCCATTATCGTCGGCGCCACACCCGATGATGGCAGGATGTACCGCCCGACCTTGAGCATCATCAAGGCCTTCCTCAATGTCACGGGTTTCACCTACTCGGGTGAGATCGTGGCCACGGGCCTGGATGAGAAGGTCCAAGCCGGTGGGAGAAAGGACCTCCTGGCTGGGGCTTTCGAGGCCGGGAGAGACTTCGTCTCCGGTTGACGCGCGTTCGCGGCGGTCCTTCCGACATCCACCCCGTCAGACAATGAAGTTGAGGTCTTCACCGCAGGCGGCGCATTTTGTTCCGTCAAGGCCCACGTTGCGCGAGGCGAATCCCGAACGCTCTATCACTCTGGCGCCGCATGAAGGGCAGCAGGTGTGCTCGAGGTCCCCGGCCGGGAGATTGCCCGGATAGATATACTTGAGGCCGGCCTGGCGGCCTATCTCCACGGCGCCGAATATGGTATCCGCCGGCGTCCAGTCCGTGTCGGCTTGCTTGTATTGCGGGTGAAACCTCGAAATGTGCCAGGGGATATGGGGCGAAACCGACGCTATGAACTCGGCTATCCGGCGGACCTCGTCATCGCCGTCGTTCTCCCCCGGGATGAGAAGCGTCGTGATCTCGAGGAATATGCCAGCCCGGTGCATGAGGTCGATGGCCTTGAGGACGGGTGCGAGCCGCGCCCCGCAGCGCTTCGCGTAGAACTCCTCGGTCATGGCCTTGAGGTCGACATTGGCCGCGTCGACGACGCCGGTCATTTTCTCAATGGCCTCCGGCGTCTGGTAGCCGTTGGTGACGAAGACGTTCTTGAGCCCGGCCCCATGGGCGAGGCGGCCGCAATCATAGGCGAACTCGAAGAACACCGTGGGCTCGGTGTAGGTATAGGCGATGCTGGCGCAGCCGGCGGCCCGTGCCCGGGCGATGACGGCCTCGGGCGTGAAGTCCTCGCCGTATATCCGGCCGTCGTCATGTGACATCTGGCTGATCTGCCAGTTCTGGCAGAAGTCGCAAAAGAAGTTGCAGCCCGCCGTGGCGATAGAGAAACTCCCGGTGCCGGGAAGGAAGTGATACAGGGGCTTCTTCTCGATAGGGTCGACGCCATGGGCGATGAGCTTGCCGTAGACTAGCGAATAGAGCCTGCCCTCGCGGTTGAGCCTGACACCGCACTTGCCCCTCTCCCCATCAGCGATCCGGCAGCGATGGGCACAGAGATGGCAGAGGGCCTCGCCGCCCCTCGCCTCATACAGCATTGCTTCCTTCAATGCGGCACCTCCCTTATCTGGCTCCGCAACCATGATATTGCCCCGGGCATCCAATGTAAAGGCACTAGAGCCCTGTTGACATCGCGCCGGCGCCTGATAAGATAGGCTTGATCAGCGTGAATAAGGAGGAGCACATGCCTGGAACACCTACCGAGGAAATAATCAAGTTCGCCATAGACAAGGAAATCGAGGCGGCCGCTTTCTACGAGAACCTGGCCGGCAAGGTCAAGAACCCTGTCATGAAGGACGCCGTGCTCTCGATGGCCGACGAGGAGCGCAAGCACCATCGCATACTTTCAAACCTCACGCCCAAGCAGGTCAGCGGTTTCGCCGAGCCGGCGATCGAGGACTTGAAGATCAGCGAGTATATGATAGACCCTCCCGTCACCGAAGATATCAAGTACCCCGATCTCCTCCTGCTCGCCATGAAGCGCGAGGAGAAGGCCCACCAGATGTACGCCGACCTCGAGGCGCGCGCGGCTGATGAGGCCACCAAGAAGGTCTTCGCGCTTCTCAAAACCGAAGAGCTCAAGCACAAGCGCAAGCTCGAGGGCGAATACGAAGACAACGTCCTTGAGGGCTACTGAGGCCTGACCGGGCGCGTTGTGCATTTCAAGACCTGACCCCCCTTCACAGTTCGTCAAATCTGTGGTATAATATACTTGGGTGATTTCGTAGACAGAGGCAACCTCTTGATGTCGACCACAAGTTCACACGGAGGGCTGCGCCGATGTGTCCAAGGAAGCTTGTACCCCTGTATCTGATATTGGCGCTGGCGGTGGGGCTGCCGGCTTTTTCGATGACCGAAGGCCGCTTCAACAGACCGCCTACACCGCCAACGCTTCAATCCGCCCGCAATATCCTGTCTCCGCCTATGCTCTCGTCCGGGGGCGACACCGTGTGGGTCCAAGTACATAATGACTCATCCTACTGCCCGGGCGACCCCCTCATGGGACATGGCGGAGAGGCCACGGGAGGCCCCGGGCCCATGGAGACATGGTGCTTCGAGGGCGGTCCCGGGGATACGTGCGGGACCTATCCCCCGTGGGACGTCAGGTGCTTCTCGCACGTGGACGTCAGGAAACAGCCGTCCCCAACAGGGGTCAATTACTGGCATGTGGACACATACAGGGCAGACCAGCGCCCCTACTGCGGGAACTATGCCCTGTGGTGCGGCTCGGACTCGGTCTGGGGCGGCGGAGAGGTCGAGTGCGGCACATGGGTGAGCCCGCCGGGCTACGGGAACCAGTGGAACTGCTTCGTAGAGCTCGCGCTCCCCGACACCTTCGGCGTGGCCGACGGATGCACTCTCCTTTTCGACCCCAGGTACGACACCGAATGCAAATACGACTACTTCTATGTCGACATGTGGGACGGGGACTCCTGGGTTACGCTGGCCAGGTTCAACGCGACCAGCAATAACCCCGGCGCCGAATGCGGCACTGCAAGCGGCGGCAACCCCGACCTCTGGGGCAATACCGACACCGACCACATGGCCAATGTCGACTGGCAGGAACGCTCCAATCCTTCATGGCCGGCGTTCGTCGCCGGTATCGACACCAGCCAGTATTCGTACGACTCCGCGCCCATGTTCCGGTGGCGCTTCGCCTCCGACGGCGCCTGGAGTGACGCCGACGGCAGGGGCAACACCGACGGGGGCGCGTGGATAGACAATGTCCGCGTCTGGGGCGACGGCGTCCGCTACGAAGAGGACTTCGAAAGCGGCGTCCTGGATACGGCGCTCTGGAGCCTCCCCGATGCCGATGGTGTCATCGACCAGTGGCATATCGTGCACGATCCCGACCCGCTCTATGAGGGCGGGGACGGGGGCGACCGCTATACCTGCAGGCTGGACTCGTCGAATGTCTACCGCGCCAGGCCCGAGGGAGGCTACCCGGCCGGCTCGTCGTGGCGGAACGGATGGTTCTACCGGCTCATGAGCCCGGCGCTTCCCATGCTCGATTCGGGCTGCCTCGTGCAGTATGATTCCTATCAATGTGCCAGTGAAGTTACTTGCGACTATCCTCAGAACAGGGTGCGGTTCTACAGCAGCGCTTACGGAACCTGGTGCCCCTGGGTTGAGGAGCCCTACTACATACCGACCGGCTGCTTCTTCTGGAACTTCGACGTCACCGACGACTGGGCGTGGTACGTGCCGGCCGGCGCTGAATCCGTGCAGTACTGCTGGGACCTGCAGGACGTGGGAGTCCCGGCGGACTTCTGCTGGGGCAAGCACAAGGGAACGGACTATCAGATCGACAATGTTTCCGTGGGCTTCTACGATGCGGACGCCACGCTTTTCAGCGCGCGCGGCATAGACATGCTCCAGGACATGTTCTTCACCGACCTCTGCGCTTTCAATTCTCATTTCGACGCCTACAATGGGGACACGCTCGACTATTACGCCGGCGGGGCCCATCCTTATCGCGCCGAGAACCAGCTCTTCGTTGACATCCGTGACAATGATCTCATCCAGTCCGTGAACCTCTTCGGCTCCCTGGACGGGGGCGGGGCCTGGGCGGCCGTTCCCATGACGCAGTACTGGCCCCGGGACCCTCAGGAACCCGACCTGGGCGGCGAGTACTACGGCACTCTCTGCCCGTCGGACTTCAGCCTGGCCGAATGGGACACGGGAACTGTGGTCTTGTACTACGTGAAGTGCGTCGACCAGGTGGCCAACGAGGAGTACTTCCCGGCCGCGGCGGACCCTTCGAGCCCGCATCACACGGGGTCGGAGCGCGACTACTTCGAATTTTCCATCCTGCCGCTTTATCCTTCGGATTACACCGGCAGCAGGCTGCTGCTTGTGGACGGCAACGACCGGTCATACTACGACTACTCCCCCTGCCTGAGCCGCGTCGACAATATTGTCCCACTTGAGGACATCTACGAGCAGACGCTCACCGACGCGGGGTACTGCTTCGACAAGTACGACATCAGCGGTGGAGGAAGCAATGTCCATGTACATTACCTCTGCACCTGGAACCCGGATTATGACGCCGTCGTGTGGTTCACCGGACCCTACTACTCCAACTACCTCTTCGACGCCGAGGCGCAGCAGGCGATGAGAGACTATCTCGGGCTCGGCGGCAAGGTCGTGCTCGCCGGCGACAGGATCGCCTACTGCATGGCGCCGCCGGAGCTGGGTGGCTGCGGAGAGGACTCCCTCGGCGATGGTTTCCTGAGCGGCATCATGGGAGCCCGGTACATAGAGGAGATGGTTTCCCCATTCATGAAACCCTACATCTACTGCGCGGGTGCGGAATCTCTCACCATATTCGGAACGCCCACTGCGATCGGTTTCGACACGCTGCTCGTTTACCGCGAGTGCCCCTATCTTAAGGACATGAGCTGGATTAAGACGGAGCCCTCGCCGCCCATGGGCTACTTCGCCCAACCGCTTCTTTCCGTGCTCAATCCCGACGTCCCCGTGGCCGACATGGTCACCTACTCGGAATATCTGAACGTCGGCCAGTCGGTATTCGTAAACTTCGACCTCTCGGGGTCGCTCAATCACATCCGGACATATTGCACGGGCGGAGCTGCGGGTGTGCCGCCGTACGATGCCAGTGCCTATGAGGGGCGCGTCGACCTCATGCGACTCATCCTGGAAGACATCTTCGGCCTGTCCCCCTCAGGGGGCGGGATGGCGGGGAACCCGGACAGGCCCGAGCGCTTATATGGGTGGCGCCTGGCCCAGAACGCGCCCAATCCGTGGATCTCGACCACCATGATCCGGTTCGAGATGCCGCAGAGGGCGGAGGTCAGCGTTACGGTCTATAACGCCCTCGGGCAGAAGGTGCGCGCGCTCGTCGATGAGAACATGGATGCCGGCGAGCACAGCGTAGCCTGGGACGGCCGCAACGCCTCCGGGCAGCGCGTATCAAGCGGCGTTTACTTCTACAGAATGCACACGAGAGGCTTCACCGCAACCAGGAAAATGCTGGTGGTCAACTAGGCAGCACATACAGGGCGGGGCTGCGGACTCTGTTGAGGGCACCCTTCGGGTGCCCCTCTCTTATTGTGCATTTCAAGACCTGACCCCGGGTTTAGGGCTTTTGGGGCAGGAGCGTATTGGGTATAGTCTTGGTGATGCGGAGAACTTGCGGACTACTGGCGATAATGGTCCTGGCGGGGGCGGTCACCGCCCCGTCCGGCTATGCCGAGACACCCGTCTCGATGGAATTCGGCTACCTGAACACCAACCACGACAGATACGGGTCGGGCTTCGTGTGGGGGCTTTCCGTGAAGGGCGAGAAGAGGCTCACTTTCGGGGTCTCGGTGCGCTTCTACGAGAATACCGTCAAATGGGAGACCGAGATCGACGATGACGGCGAGCCCGTCGTATTCTGGTACGAGGAAAAGTTCGGCATATTCTCTATCTCGCCCTTCGCATACTACAGGCTCTTAAAGGGTGACCCGGTCAGCCAGGTGCTCGTCGGGGCCGGTCCGCAGGTTCACTTCGTCACCGCCGAGAAGCTCTTCATCCGGGAGCGGTTCGCGCAGAGTGTTCGTGAGAGCCGCCTTGGTTTCGGCGGCCTCATCCGCTACGAGCGCCGGATAGAGATGTTCGGAAAGATGTTCTTCGTCGCTGAAGCTTACTATTCTTATATGGAAGGCACCTTCCTCAAGATAGACAACTACCAGCCCCCCCTGGAATCGGTGAACATGACCGGTTTCCTCATGGGGCTGGGCTATCCCCTCTAGGCGCTTCGGCCGTTTTCATGATTGGACTACCCGCGGCGTCCTGATGTAAGATTGGGGCATGGGACTTCTCGAAGAGCTCATCGACGGCGCGCGCGGGCATGATGAAGAGATCTCCAACATCATCATGAGCCCCTACTGGACTCTCGTCACGTCCGGGGCCCCGGGGGTCGCCGCTGCCCTTGGCTACGAGCCCCAATGCGGCGCCGCCCTCAAGGACACCATATTGCGTTCTAGAACGCCGGCCCTTCTGGACCTCGCCTTCTCAGAGGACCTGGCCGAGGCCTCCGTGGGCATCGCGACTCTGAACTCGATTGTGAGCAGGTACATCGAGCCGGGCAAGGCCAAACGTGGCATGATTCCCCGTGCGACGGACAAGAAGGTCGCCGTGGTGGGGAATTTTCCGTTTATTGACCGCCTCAAGGAGCTCGCCGATGAAGTCTGGACCATCTCGAGCGACCTCGGCGACGGCGAGTATGCCGGGGAGGAGGCCGCCAACATCCTGCATGTGGCCGATATCTCCATCATAGCGGGCTCCGCCATCGTCAACCACTCCCTCGAGCGCTATCTGAAGTGGGCCGAGCCAAGCTACACCATCGTGTTCGGCCCCTCGACACCGCTCTCTCCTGTCCTCTTCAAGTACGGGGCCGACCGGATCGGCGGGATAAAGGTCACCAATGAAGGCCGCGTGGCCGCTTCCATTGCGGCGGGGGCCGGGGATATCTCGGATTCGACCGGGATCGCCCCTATCACGCTTGAGGCTCCGCGGGACCAGGACCTAGCCCCTGGCATTTAGTGGTTGCCCGGGTGGGGGTTGTGCATTTCAAGACCTGACCCCCTGTGCAATTTGAGACCTGACCCCACCCGATCAGCAGTCGAGGTAGAGCTCTATCTCATAGGGATGGGGCAGCCTGCTTATGGGCAGCACCTCGCTCTTGTACTTGGCGTCGATCCAGGCCCGGATTATGTCCTCGGTGAAGACGCCGCCCTCTAAAAGAAACGCATGGTCGGCCTTGAGCCCCTCCAGGGCCTCAGGGAGCGAGTAAGGCACGGGTTCCATGCCGCAGGCCTCGATCTCGGCGAGGCCCTTTATGTCGACGTCCAGCGGCCCGTAGCCGGCCTTCACGGGGTCGATTTTGTTCCGGATCCCGTCCAGCCCGGCCATCAGCATGGCCGAGAGCGAGAGGTATATGTTGGAAGTGGCGTCCGAGGGCCGGTACTCAATGCGCGCCTGCTCGGCCCGCGTTATGTCCATGGGGATGCGGATGGCCGCGCTGCGATTGCCTATGGAGAAGAAGAAGCATGTCGGGGCCTCGTAGCCCGGCACCAGCCGCCTGTAGGAGTTGGTGCTGGGACAGGCCATCGCCAGCAGCGCCTTGCCGTGCTTTAAGATGCCGCCGATATAGTAAAGGCCCACCTGGCTTATGTTGCCGTAGCCGCCCTTCTTGAAGAAGATGTTCTTGCCGCCCTTGAGGAGCGTCTGGTGAACGTGGAGGCCGTTACCGGGCTGTTCCCTCAGGATCTTCGGGATGAATGTCGCGACGAGCCCGTGCTCGGCGGCGATGTTCTTGATGATGTATCTTGCGAGCATGATGTGGTCGCCGCCCGAAGCGAAGTCCACCCACTTGAGCTCGACCTCGCACTGGCCCGCCGAGCCGACTTCGTGATGCGAGTACTTCACGGGAATCCCGGCCCGCTCGATCTCCGCCACCATTCTGGCGCGCACTTTCACGAAGGTGTCGACGGGGGGCACGGTGTGGTAGCCGCTCCGGGAACCGATATGGGGAAGCTCCTTTTCGATGGTGTCCGGACCGATCCCCCCCTCATTGGATTCGACGAAGTAGCCGTGCCCGTGCGGGGGGCCGATGAGGGTCACGCTGTCGAAGAGGTTGAACTCCAGCTCGGGGATGAGAAGGGCCTGGTCGGCTATGCCGGATTTCTTAAGGTACGCGTACG